>NZ_JBLBUB010000005.1:0-173552 GCF_047289955.1 Microbulbifer jejuensis | reverse complement strand
TCAATCTGGCATCTTTGCTCATAGGTCAGTTGCTTGTAGTGTCTCATTGCATAACTCTTGCCGGAGAAAAAGCGAGAAGCCTACGGGCAACTGGCCGCTTTTTCTAGCTCCATTGAGATATGCACTTACAAGTTGAATCTAGGATGTAAGAAAACCTGAAAATCTTTAAATAATCAGAGCAGAACATATAACAGAGGCTATAATAACTCAACCAATTCTCATAATAGAATCGATGCCCCCTTACTTAAGGCAGTTAACACTGAGGTTTCGGACACCCGGAGCGCAGTGTAAGCTGCCAAGCCCACATTTTTTGCCGAGACAACTCCGACTGGTTATCACTTTCTACAGGTGTGTTCATAGCCAACTTTGCACTTAGCTCACCAATAGACTTTTGAATATCCATTAATACTGGATTGGATTTAGAGTGGTTTCTAATCTCCTCTTCCCTAAACTCAAAATTTGAACCCAGATATCCCAGCACTAGTGAAAATAAGACAAATGCAATCAGTATTAATGATACTGAGAGTATAGGATTATCAAAAACAAAATTACTTAACGGATTATTACCCAATGATTTGATAAACATAAAGCTAATCGTTAAAAATTGCACATATCCGATGTGCATCTTTGAGCGGTCAATATAGACCTTCCACCTGAGAAGGTCCTCTTATTGATTTTGCTTTTCAAAACTGCTCCATGAGTTATAACGTTTATATAATAGCGACCGCATTATCCTGATTTCTCTTGTAGAAGCAATAGAGATTGACGGTTTGGCGCAGCCCTGCCGAACACACTTGACTGATATTCTGATGGGAGTGCTGTGTTTGCCATTCGTCATCGCAATAGCGGCGCCATCAAAATCCGCATTCTACAGGCTGGCAGTAAGAGGGCGAGGGCTGTGGTTACGCACACGCCTACCTCCCCAGGGAGCGTACGAGAAGGTAGGCGCTTGCGGTATTGCTTGGGGCTGCACCGTCTTTTTCGGTGCCCGTTTTGCCTTGCAGTGCTACGCCCTTTTATTGGGTCGCCGCTTAAATGGCCCGGGGCTGGTTGGAAGGTGAGTGGCTTTAGTGTTCTCCTGCGCTCGGGCTTCGTCCAAAAACTGCAATAAATGCATGGCTCGTACCAATCGGTTACCCTTGCCGGGCGCAATGTGCAGATCGACTGCGTTCTCTC
Organism: Microbulbifer jejuensis; assembly: GCF_047289955.1. Taxonomy (NCBI): domain Bacteria; kingdom Pseudomonadati; phylum Pseudomonadota; class Gammaproteobacteria; order Cellvibrionales; family Microbulbiferaceae; genus Microbulbifer; species Microbulbifer jejuensis. The sequence goes on along the minus strand of NZ_JBLBUB010000005.1, from coordinate 172,376 downwards.
TGATGGCGACCGGCGTGATGATAAAATACTCCCCCAGGTGCAGGGGCGCAAACAATCGACAGGTCAATATAGGCATCTTTTTAGGCTCCTTGAGTCGCCTGTGACAGAAACACCCGGAAACAGCGCATCGCTTTGCGCCGCTTCTCTCGCCACAGGCGCGATCCTTGTGGGGAAAAGAAAAGGATGATTTGGGGAGAAGGGTGCGCAGCCAAGGCGGTGCGCGGCTGAAGTAAAGTACCACACCAATCCTCGCGGAACGCCACAGCACACCCCGCCGCCAGGGGCGGGAATGACTCGAAAAGTTCGCCTTCCGGGAGACGTTTATTGAAGACGAACGAGTGTATGGCGTATCATTCAAGACAGCCTCGCTAGATAGTTCTGTTATCTATTGGGGTTAGCCATCTCTCGGTGTGAGCGCACTGGGAGGTGGCGTTTTTCCTGACTTACACGGTCATGATGCGGTCCTACTCTGTTGATTGCTTTGCTGATGGGTTTCCCGCGAGCGCTCCCGTTACAGGGCGCCTCACGGGCAGAATACTGTTCGTTGCGCTGTTTTTTTATCTATTTATTCTTTGACAGCGACGGTTGAGCGGTTGGGCGCTATGGCAACCGACCTACCGTAATGCCTTTTTGCAAAGAGTTCAATCAAACTGAAGCTTTAGGCGACACCGAGTTGAGTCCCCCACCGACTGGCGAAGCCGTTGCAGTATCCCGGGGTATCAGCACTGCGTTCCGTGGGAATCCAGGGGCTGTTTCGGTAAGGGCTATCTGGGTTAAATTTCACCATCCGAACGGAGTGTTTTAGTGAGCCGCCGTATGCGGACCCGGCTTTAGCTGACTATGCTTTTTGCACGATCAAGTAGGTGTGTAATTCAGGATACTGGCCGTGTTCAAGGTGCTTGCAAATGCAATCCAGGCTTATTAATACTTTAAGGAACCCATTGGTACCCAGGCTCGAGTAGTAAACTTCCGGCCCCATCAAGTCATCTGTGTGGTCACTTTTCTCATTTGTGCCGCCGAAAGTAAAAATCAGCACGCCACCTTTATTGAGGCTGAAAACCAGTTTAGCCAAAACCTTTTCTTGCTGTTCGAGCGGTATATGCCAAATGCTATCCCAGGCTGTGATAAAGTCATACTTTTCTTCTATACGCCATTCGCATATGTCTTGATGATGCAAAACCACCCCTGGATGGCGGCACCTGGCTAAACGTATCATTTCTGCAGAGACATCGACGCCCTCTGGGGTAAACCCCTCACTTAACAGAAGATCAATGAATCGACCGGTAGAGCCGCAACCAACGTCAAGGGCTTTGCCTTTATTTTCTACGAATGCTAAAGCTCTTTTGTGCTCATCCATTCCATTCTTTCTATTGAAATTCTGGTCCTCCCAAAGGTGAGCGATTTTATCATACGCCTTGCCAATTTCTTTCGGATTCATGGTCATTGAGCCTAACGCATTCAGCAGGACGCAGCAAAGCTGTGTTCTGCTGGTTGGTTTTTGTTATCGCAAAGCACCACTTGCAAAACTATTGTCTTGTTGTTGAATCATAGTAAGCCCGTTTTACAAATTACCGCTGTGCATCTCCGAGATTTCGTTAAATTTGTTTAACAAAACTTGCTTGAGGTCATCCGGCCAGGAGTGGATGGCTTTTTCAAAACTGATTTTGCTGTTTCTGTATAGGGCGCGGCTGGCCTCCTCGAAGCCAGGGGTATCTCCTGCAACCAACAGCATCAACCCATCCAATTGCTGTTGTTTTGTGGTGATACGTTCTTCGGGCGAAACCTGTTTTTGTGCCTGTTGCACCAACTTGCGAAGAGTGACAGAAGCACCACCGGGCTGCTGGCCCAGCCACTCCCAATGACGGGGAAGCAGGGTAACCTCCTTGGGGATAACACCTAATTTGGGCCGTCCGCGCTTGGTTTTTGGGATCTGTGTATCAGTTGTTAGCCTGGCCAGTACTGCCTCTATATCACCGTGCCAATCCACCTCAACCCGTTTGCAGCTTTCAGATTCAAAGACAATGGGTTCATGAGCCGCCCCCATGTCTTTTACTTGGTGCGCAATCGCCTCCAGTGTTCCCCGCGCGATGATCCTTAGCTGGTCGATAACGATATAGTCTGTGGCCATCGTATTTCTCCATATTTACCCAGGCTAAATATTTTTATCCGGGTAAATATAGTTGATTCATCCGTCTGTGTACAATAGATAATGATTGGATTAGCGCTAACCTCTGAGGTGTTCTTATCGGGAGGGGTGGCTAGCCCAGCACGTTGAAACTCCGGACTGCCCACTTTGCCTGGTGTCCGTGAGGGCTTAATTTTTGTTTACATGTCAGTGATATACACGGCGTGCGGCTACTCCTATACTGCGGAAAAACCAACTGTTTAGGAGCGGATATGGCCAGAGCACGGATTGGTGTTATCGGGGGCAGCGGCCTCTACCAAATGCAGGGGCTGAGTGGGGCAGAAATGCTGCGGATAGACACCCCTTTCGGCGCTCCCTCCGACACAATAGTCTGCGGAAAACTACAGGGCATCCCCGTTGCCTTCCTCGCCCGCCATGGGCGCGACCACCGCCTGACCCCCAGCGAAGTGCCCTACAGAGCCAATATTTACGCCCTGCGCCAACTGGGTGTGCGCTATCTCCTGTCGCTTTCGGCCGTGGGCTCCCTGCGCGAAGAAGTGCGGCCATTGGACATGCTGATTCCGGACCAGTTTATCGATATGACGCGCAAGCGTGACAGTACCTTTTTCGGTGGTGGTGCCGTGGCCCATGTCGCCATGGCGGACCCGGTGTGCCCGGCCGTGGCGGATTGCCTGGCACGGGCCTTCGAAACCACCCAGGCGGGCCAACCCATCAACCTGCACAAGGGCGGCAGCTACGTTTGTATTGAGGGTCCCCAGTTTTCTACCCGCGCGGAGTCCCACTGGTATCGCAGTATGGGGGCCTCTGTGATCGGTATGACCAATATGCCGGAGGCAAAGCTGGCAAGGGAAGCGCAGATTGCCTATGCCACCCTGGCCATGGCTACCGACTACGACTGCTGGCACCCCCGTGAAGCAGCGGTAACCGCAGCGGTGGCCATTGCCAATTTGCAGCAAAATGCCGCCCGCGCCCAGCAGATCGCCGCAGAGGCGATCCGCCTGCTGGGTGAGGAACAGCCGCACTCTTTTGCACACACCGCGCTGGAAAGTGCTCTGGTGACGCCCATGGAGGCCCTGCCCAAAGACACCCTCACTGTAATAAAACCGCTGCTTGGCCCGACAGAACCAGTGCTTGAAGAAGTGGAGCACTGAGACGCATGCACGAAACACTGCCGCTATTGGAATTATCGGATTTCCCGGCCATTCGCCGCGAAAAAATACAAACCCTGCAGGTGAATATTGGGTACCGCTGCAACCAGACCTGTGTGCACTGCCATGTGAATGCGGGCCCCAATCGTACAGAAATGATGTCTGAAGAGAATCTGGCGCTATTGCTGGAGGTGATGAAAGCACGGGGTGTCAGCACCCTGGATATCACCGGTGGCGCGCCGGAGCTGCACCGGGGCTTCAGGCCACTGGTGCAGGCCGCCCGCGAACAGGGTGTGCAGGTGATAGACCGCTGTAACCTCACCGTACTGTTCGAACCGGACCAGGAAGATACCGCGGAATTTCTCGCGCAACACCAGGTGGAAATAGTCGCCTCATTGCCGTGCTATTCCATGGAGAATGTAGATAAGCAGCGGGGAAAGGGGGTTTTCGACAAAAGCATTCGCGCGTTGCAGAAACTGAATGCGCTGGGGTACGGCAGGGCGAACACGGGCCTGCATCTCAACCTTGTCTACAATCCGCAGGGTGCTTCTTTACCCCCGGAGCAGGTTGCCCTGGAGGCGGATTACCGCAGGGAACTGGCAGCGCATTTTGATATCGCGTTTAACAACCTGTTTGCTCTGGTCAATATGCCGATCAAGCGTTTTGGCTCCATGCTGGTGTCCAAGGGCCAGTTCCAGAATTATATGACGCTGCTCAAGGATAGCTACAGTGCAGCCAATCTTGACGGGGTTATGTGCCGCACCCTGGTCAGTGTCGATTGGCAGGGGAACTTGTACGACTGCGATTTTAACCAGCAACTGAATATCCCGGTACCGGGCCGTTTACACCTGCGCGATCTGCTCAGACACGATCTGCAGGATCTCTCCATTTGTGTGGCCGACCATTGTTACGGTTGCACAGCGGGGCAGGGCAGCAGTTGCGGTGGTGCCCTCTAGGGGCTTGCGGAAACAGGAAGAGAGCGGAAAATCAAAGTTAAATAGAGGAGCGGAGGATTATGGGCAAAAGAATCCTGCTGGTGTCTGCGATACTGGTACTGGTGATTGCCTTTTATGCGTTCGATCTGGACCAGTGGCTGATGTTGAATAAGCTGCAGGAGGGAACGGATAAATTCATGCAGTGGAAGGACGCCTCGCCACTGCTGGTGGGGCTACTGTTTGCGCTGTTTTATATTCTGGTGACCGGCTTATCTCTCCCCGGCGCTGCCATTCTCACCATTGCCGCGGGCGCGGTATTTGGTTTGTATTGGGGCACCCTCATTGTTTCTTTCTCTTCCAGTATCGGTGCAACCCTGGCTTTCCTGGTGGCCCGCTATTTACTGCGTGACTTTGTGCAGGAGCGTTTTGCCGTGCGGCTGAAAATGGTAAATGAGGGTATAGAGCGCGAGGGGGCTTTTTACCTGTTCGCGCTGCGCCTAGTGCCGGTTTTCCCTTTTGTCCTGATTAACATTCTGATGGGCCTTACCCATATCCGGGTCTCGACCTTTTACTGGGTGAGCCAGTTGGGCATGTTGGCCGCCACTATTGTCTATGTGAATGCGGGCACCCAGTTGGCAAGGATCGACAACCTGAAGGATATTGCCTCCCCGGAACTGTTGTTGTCCTTTGCCCTGCTGGGGGTATTTCCGCTGCTGGCAAAATATGTTCTCAACTGGGTGAAGCGCCGCCGCGCAGCCAAATGAGTCTTTGCAATGAGTAGACCCAAGAAATTTGATCGCAATCTAATTGTTATTGGTGCCGGCGCTGCGGGGCTGGTGAGCGCCTATATCTCTGCTGCGGTAAAGGCTGAGGTTACTTTAATTGAAGCGGGGAATATGGGCGGCGACTGCCTCAATACCGGCTGTGTGCCCAGCAAGGCGCTGATCCAGTGTGCCCGTATCGCCCACTGGGCGCGTCGGGCCGGTCAATTTGGGGTCTGTGTCGCCGAGCCGGGCATCGATTTTCCCGGTGTTATGCGCCATGTGCGTGCGTCTATTGAGCAGATTGCACCTCACGACAGTGTGGAGCGCTACACGGACCTGGGGGTGGAGGTTGTCCAGGGACAGGCGCGCCTGGTGGATCCATGGACGGTAAAAATTGCCCTGAACAGCGGCGGAGAACAAACACTCAGCGCACGGGCAATTGTGCTGGCTACCGGTGCCGAACCCATAGTGCCACCCTTACCCGGCCTGGAAAATGTGCACTATCTGACCAGTGAAACCCTTTGGGACCGGTGTGCAAAGCTGGACCAGGTGCCGCGCAGGCTGTTGCTGTTGGGGGGGGGCAGTATTGGCTGCGAACTGGCCCAGGCATTTGTGAGATTGGGGTCGGATGTCACACTGGTGGAGAAAGAGAGCCGCCTGCTGCCACGGGAAGACCGGGAGGTATCCGAAGCCCTTTCGCACGCCCTCAAGTCCGAGGGTGTGAATCTGCTCACCGGGCACGAGGCCCTGGCGTTTATCGGTAAACCAAACCGGATAGGTGGCGCCCTGCGTTTGCGCAATGCGGAGGGTGAGATAGAGGTAACATTTGACGAGGTTATCCTGGCTCTGGGCAGACGTGCCCGCACAAAAGGATTTGGACTTGAGGCACTGGGCCTGGTGCAGGGGGGCAAGTTGGAGACGGATGCCTACCTGCGTACCCGCTACCCGCATATTCTCGCCGCTGGTGATGTTGTGGGTCCCTACCAGTTCACCCATATGGCCTCGCACCAGGCCTGGTATGCCGCGGTGAATGGCCTCTTTGGGGGTATTAAAAAATTCGCAGTGGATTACTCCCTGGTTCCCCGTGCGACCTTTATTGATCCGGAGGTGGCCAGTGTGGGGCTCAGCGAGGGCATGGCCAGTGAACGGGGTATCGCCTATGAGGTGACCCGCTACGATCTCGATGATCTGGATCGCGCCATAGTCGATGGTGCCGCACAGGGCTTTGTCAAAGTGCTCACGGTGCCGGGCAAGGATAAAATTCTTGGGGTTTCCATTGTGGGCGAAAATGCGGCGGAGTTGATTGCCGAGTTTGTGATTGCGATGAAGTATGGGTTGGGCCTGAACAAAATTTTATCCACTATTCATACCTATCCCACCATGGCAGAGGCAAATAAATTTGTCGCCGGGAATTGGAAACGGGCGCATGCCCCCGAGTGGGCGTTGCGCTGGCTGAAAAGGTTTCACCGCTGGAGACGGGGTTAGTGCAGTGTAGTGTTATTGTCCCGCTGCTGAATGAACTGGAGCAGCTGCCGGAACTCACAGCGCAGTTGCGGGAACTACAAGCCAGCAACAGTTGCGAAATTATTCTGGTCGATGGTGGCAGTAGCGATAACAGTGTGACATTCGCCACTGCAGCGGGGTTTCGGGTGATTGCCTCCGAGCGCGGCCGCGCCGCGCAGATGAATGCCGGTGCGGCTGCGGCGCGCGGACACTGGCTGCTGTTTTTGCACGCGGATACCCGTTTACCCCAGGGCGCTCTGAGTACGATTGCTGCGGCTGCGGTACAGGGGGCAGAGTGGGGGCGCTTCGATGTCCGTATCTGTGGCAACAGTGTGTGGTTTCCCTTGATTGCCACCATGATCAACTGGCGTTCGCGCTTGAGCGGTATTGCCACAGGCGATCAGGCAATCTTTGTGCGCCGCGCACTGTTCGAGCGCCTGGGCGGCTATGTCCGGCAGCCTCTGATGGAGGATATTGAGTTGAGCCGGCAGCTGCTGAAGGTGGCGCGGCCGTTCTGTCTGCACCAGCAGATCACCACCTCCGGGCGCCGCTGGCAGAAGTTTGGTGTGTTGCGCACTGTACTTCTGATGTGGCGTTTGCGTTTTGACTACTGGCGCGGTGTGCCTGCGGCCTCTTTGGCGAAGCGCTATGAGTAGTGTTGCCCGGCAGGCACTGCGCCTGGTTGTGATGGCCAAGGCACCATTAAGCGGCTATGCCAAGACCCGCTTGATCCCCGCGCTGGGGGAGCACGGTGCCGCTGCGCTGGCGGAGAGGCTGCTGCACCATACCCTGGAAGCCTGTGTGAAGGCGGACCTGGGACCTGTGGAGCTGCATGTGGTACCGGGCCCCTCACACCCTTACTGGCGGGATTTCCCATTGCCTCGTGCTGTCACCCTTTACGGGCAGTCCCAGGGCAATCTGGGCCAGCGCCTGTGGCATGCCAGTGGAAACGCGCGGGCGCTGGGACAGGGGCTCCTGCTGCTCGGCACCGACTGTCCGGCGCTCACTGTGCAGCGCCTGCATATAGCGGCGCAGGGGCTACAGAAATCCGATGCGGTCATGTATCCGGCAAAAGATGGCGGTTACGCATTACTGGGACTCAAAGAGGTACAGGCGCGGCTGTTTGAGGACATCCACTGGAGTACCGAGGTGGTGGCGCAGCAGACACTGGATCGATTGTGGGAGTGTGGAATGCGTTGTCAGCGCCTGGAGGTGCTGGTGGATATCGATGAGCCCGAGGATTTATCTTCTTTGCCGCAGGCCTGGCGGGCGTCTGTCGATGTAGGCTAGAGTGCCGGGGCTGCGCCGCTCTCGGCCTCTACTGCGTTGTTATCGGCGAGAGTCCTGCGATTTTCATCGCCAGCGGCGGCCAGGCGCTGCTCTTCGATACGGCTGCTCCAGTTCAACAGTGCCTGGTAGTGGCGGATATTCTGCACATAGGTCACCGGCTCCCAGCCCCGAGCATAGCCGTGCTTGGTGGTTTTATAGTACTGGCGTTTGGCCAATAGCGGCAGGTGATCGCGCACATCGGGCCAGCGGTCCGGGTTGCCGCCCATTCGTTCGGTAAGGACACGGGCATCCTCCAGGTGGCCGTAGCCTACGTTATAGGCCGCCAGCGCCATCCAGGTTCTGTCGGGTTCGCGGATACGCTCGGGCAGCTTGTTGCGGATTTGTACGATATAGCGGGCGCCCCCCTCAATACTCTCCGCCGGATTGAGGCGGTTGACGCCCAGTTCCTTTGCTGTATTCAACGTCAGCATCATCAGTCCGCGCACACCGGTGCGGGAGCGGGCGCGGGGATTCCAGTAGGACTCCTGGTAACTGAGTGCCGCCAGCAGGTGCCAGTCCAGCTGGTACTGCTCGGCGACTTTTTGCATGGTGCCCTGCCATTGGGGTAGGCGTTCGCGGCTGCGCTTGGCGAATGCCTGGGCACCGCCGACATTCAATCCACTGACGTGCCCGAAGAATTCCTCGCGCAATTGCGCAATCATGCCATTGGTATTGGCGCGCAGCATAAACAGACGCGCGATATGATACAGGCTGTCGTCGCTGCTCTTGGGAAACGCCCAGGCCACCGGTTGGAACTGGGTGAGGTTGAACGCGACCGCGGTATTTGGGTAGAGGCCGCGGTGCACGACGTAAGCGTTGGAATCTACTACGGCATAGTTGTACTTGCCCTGCTGTACCATTTCCACCAGCTCCATGGTGTCCACATCGGAGATTGCCTCCCAGCGCAGCGCCGGGTAACGCTTGGACAGTTTTTTCAATTCCTCCGCGTGGGCACTGCCGGCGATCACCGCCACGGTCTTGTCAGCGAGATCGCTGATTTTGCGCGGACGCGCCTCACCCACGCGGTAGATGATCTGCTGGCGGATTTCGAAATAGGAGGGGGAAAAGCGCACATGTTCGCGACGCTCAGGAGTAACAGTGAGACTGGCGGCGGCGAAGTGAGCGCCCTCGGCGGGATCGCGCAGGCGCTCGAACAGCTTGTCCAGATCGTGTACATCACGGATAACCAGTTTGACGCCGATTTCATCGGCAAAGGCGCGCAGCATGCCGTACTCAAAACCGGTGGGGTTGCCGGAAGCGTCTTCATAATAGGTGGTGGGGCCATTTTGGGAAAGCACAACCAGTTCCCCAGAGGCCTTGATACGCGCCAGGGTATCCGGCGCCTTACTGGCGACCAGCAGCGCGGCACAACAAGATAGGGCCAGCCCCTTCAATAGGCGGCGGACATAGCGCAGCAGGCGGCTTGTCATCATCATAGGCTGTCCCTCTAGCTCGTCCGTTGGTGTTATCGCTGTTATACCTAAGGCCTGTTGAAGGTGAAAACGCCAGGGCTTTTGCGGCGCAAAGCCGGCGCAGTCTGCCAATTTTACATTATTTGACGACAATCTGCCCAATTTGGCTTTTGGGTACTGTGATCTGTACGCTTGAAACGCGCTATAGACTCTTGTAAGCAAGTATGACACCTGTCAAAAAAGAGAATCCTTGGCGCATAGCATGGCTTGTCTTTTGAACACTTTGATGGCGAACTGGTTCATGTGTACCCAGGTGTCGGGCAGGTGTGTTGGAGTGGCGATGCTTCAGGTACAATTGCGCCTCTCAAATTTCCGGAGCCTTATGCGCTCTTTCTTTCACGCTATTTTTCTTATCCAGACAAGAGGCAAACTCCCGCATGCTAGTTCTGCGTGGTGCTCCCGCACTGTCGACATTCCGCCGAAAAAAACTGCTCAATCAGTTGCGCGCACTGCAACCTACGATTGAGGATTTCTACGCCGAATTTGTGCACTTTGCCGATAGCGAGGCACTGGATAACAAGGAGAGGGCACTGCTTGAGCGGCTGCTCCAGTACGGCCCGACAGAAGAAAAGCGCGAACCGAATGGCGAATTGATCCTGGTGCTGCCGCGCCCGGGCACTATCTCCCCCTGGTCCTCCAAGGCCACCGATATTGCCCACAATAGCGGCCTGGCAAAAATCCACCGCCTGGAGCGGGGGATCGCCTACTACCTTAGTGGCGTGGCATTAACCGAAGCTGAACGCCAGGCCCTGGCATCGCAATTGTACGACCGCATGGTTGAGGTGGTGTTTACCGACTTTAAACAGGCGCAGCAGCTGTTTGTGGAGGAGGCGCCGCGCCCGCTGCGTGGGGTGGATATTCTCGATGGGGGCCGCGAGGCGCTGGAAGATGCCAACGTCACCCTGGGCCTGGCCCTTGCCGGGGACGAAATTGATTACCTGCTTGCCAGTTTCCAGGCGCTGGAGCGCAATCCCACCGATGTGGAGCTGATGATGTTCGCCCAGGCGAACTCCGAGCACTGCCGCCATAAGATCTTCAATGCCTCCTGGAGCATCGACGGCGAGGAGATGCCGCACTCCCTGTTTGGTATGATCAAGAACACCTATCAAAAGGGCGGTGACAATGTATTGTCTGCCTACGCGGATAACGCTGCGGTTGTGACAGGGAGTGTGGCCGGACGCTTTTACCCGGACCCGAAAAGTAGGGAATACAGTTTCAGCCACGAAGCCATCCATCTGCTGATGAAGGTGGAGACCCACAACCACCCCACCGCGATCGCGCCCTTTCCCGGTGCCGGCACCGGTGCCGGTGGGGAAATTCGCGATGAGGGCGCGGTGGGTCGCGGCTCCAAGCCAAAAGTGGGCCTGACCGGCTTCACGGTTTCCAATCTGCAGATCCCCGGTTGGGAGCAGCCCTGGGAATCCAATTACGGCAAACCCGAACGTATCGTGACCGCCCTGGATATTATGATCGAGGGCCCTATCGGCGGCGCTGCGTTTAACAACGAATTTGGCCGCCCAAATATCTGTGGTTACTTCCGCACCTTCGAAGAGCACTTTGACGGTGAGCGGCGCGGCTACCACAAGCCGATTATGCTCGCCGGTGGCTACGGCAATGTTCGCACGGAGCATATCGACAAGCCCGAGTTTTCTCCCGGTGCCAAGTTGGTGGTGCTGGGTGGCCCGGCCATGTTGATCGGCCTCGGTGGCGGCGCAGCCTCCAGTATGGCCAGCGGTTCCAGCTCCGAGGACCTGGATTTCGCTTCTGTGCAACGTCAAAACCCGGAAATCGAGCGCCGTTGCCAGGAAGTGATCGACCAGTGCTGGCAACTGGGTGAGAAAAACCCCATCGCCTTTATTCACGATGTGGGCGCGGGCGGCCTGTCCAATGCCTTCCCCGAACTGGTCAAAGACGGCGGCACCGGTGGTAACTTCGAGCTGCGCAAGGTCCCCTGTGATGAGCCGGGCATGAGCCCGCTGGAAATCTGGTGTAATGAATCCCAGGAGCGCTATGTACTGGCTGTTATGCCGGAAGACCTGCAGCGCTTTGAGGAAATCTGCACGCGCGAGCGCGCGCCTTTTGCTGTTGTGGGGGAGGCGACCGAAGACAAGCACCTGCTGCTAAACGACACCAGGTTTGCGTCCAAACCGGTGGACCTGCCCATGTCTGTGCTGTTCGGCAAGCCGCCGCGCATGCACCGCGAGGCGGAAACACGTAAAGTTGAAACCAAGGTGTTTTCCACGGCGGATATCGATCTCAATACAGCCGCCGAGCGCGTACTGCGCCTGCCCACGGTGGCGAGCAAGAGCTTCCTGATCACCATTGGCGACCGCACGGTGACCGGTCAGGTATCCCGCGATCAGATGGTTGGTCCCTGGCAGGTGCCGGTGGCGGACTGTGCGGTGACCACCGTTGCCTACGACAGCTATGCCGGTGAGGCCATGTCCATAGGCGAGCGCACGCCTGTGGCACTGCTGGATGCCCCGGCTTCCGGCCGCCTGGCAGTGGGGGAAGCGATCACCAATATCGCCGGTACCCCGGTAAAACAACTCTCCGATATCAAACTCTCCGCCAACTGGATGTGTGCCGCCGGCCACCCGGGCGAAGAGGAAAAACTCTACCGCACCGTGGAGGCGGTGGGCATGGAACTGTGCCCGGCACTGGGCATTACCATTCCGGTGGGCAAGGACTCCATGTCCATGCGCACCGCCTGGGAGGATGAGGGCGAGCAGAAGGCGGTTACCGCACCACTGTCCCTGGTGATCTCGGCCTTTACCCCAGTGACCGATGTGCGCAAAACGGTGACGCCGCAGCTGCGCACCGACAAGGGCGACAGCGAGCTGCTGTTGATCGACCTGGGTGCGGGTAAAAACCGCCTGGGCGGTTCTTGCCTGGCGCAGGTTTTCAACGAACTGGGCGACAAACCTGCCGACCTGGACGACGCCAGAAAGCTGAAAGGTTTTTTTGAGGTGGTACAGCAGGCCCTGCAGGAAGACCTGATTATGGCCTACCACGACCGCGCCGATGGCGGCCTGTTCACCACCCTGGCGGAAATGGGCTTTGCCGGCCGCGTGGGTATGGATGTGGAAATTTACGAACTGGGTGAAGATCCGATTGCCGCATTGTTCAGTGAAGAGCTGGGTGCGGTATTACAGGTCCCCGCCTGTGAGGCGGATATGCTGGTACAGCGCTTTGCCGCAGTCGGTGTGCCTACCCATAAGATTGGTTACCTGAACAACAACGAACATCTGTGTATCACCAATAACGGCATTGAAATCTTCAAGCGCGCCCGTGCCGAACTGCAGCAGATCTGGTCGGAAACCAGCTTCCGTATCCAGTCCCTGCGCGATAACGCCGAGTGTGCCGAGCAGGAATTTGCCGCTATCGCCCGGGAAGATCCGGGTCTGTCGGTGAATCTTACCTTCGATATCAACGAAGATATCAGCGCACCTTATATTGCCAGGGGTGTGCGTCCGAAAGTCGCCATACTGCGCGAGCAGGGGGTAAACAGCCAGGTGGAAATGGCGCACGCCTTCCACCGCGCCGGCTTTAATGCCGTCGATGTGCATATGAGCGACATCCTCTCTGGTCGTGTGGCCCTGGATGCGTTCAAGGGCCTGGTGGGCTGTGGCGGCTTCTCTTACGGTGATGTACTCGGTGCCGGTGAGGGTTGGGCCAAAACCATCCTGTTTAATGATCGTGCCCGGGATCAGTTTGAAGGCTTCTTTAACCGCAAGGACACTTTCGGCTTGGGGGTGTGTAACGGCTGCCAGATGTTCTCGGTGATCAAAGCATTGATTCCCGGAGCAGACCATTGGCCGCGGTTTGTGCGCAACCTGTCTGAGCAGTATGAAGCGCGCTTTGCCCTGGTGGGTATTGAGGATTCCCCCTCGGTGTTGTTTAAGAACATGGCCGGTACCTATATGCCGGTTGCTGTTGCCCACGGTGAGGGCCGTGTGGAATTTGCCGACCAGCAGGCACTGGAACAGTGTGAAGTTTCCGGCACCATCGCCATGCGTTACCTGAATAACAGCGGTGAGATTGCCCGGACTTATCCGGCCAACCCCAACGGTTCGGTCAATGGGATTACCGCCCTGTGTTCGGAGGATGGGCGTGTCACCATTATGATGCCGCATCCGGAACGCGTTGCCCGTACAGTTAGTAACAGCTGGCATCGGGATGAATGGAAGGAAGACGCGGGTTGGATGCGCCTGTTTCGCAATGCGCGGGTGTTTGTCGATTGAGGCGTATCCGCTTGTTCCCCAGGCCAGTGCCCTGGATTCAGGCAAGGATTGACTGGACCTTGCCCTAGATCGGCCATAACCCTTTCACAGGCGCCCTTGAACTAGGCCGACAACCCTGCGGAGTTGTTTGGTCTTTTTCGGGGCTCACGCCAGCCTGTTGCCGGTGCTGGCCTCTCTCTGGGCCCTATTCTCCGAGCGACTGTCGGGCTAATACTCTTAGGTATGCGAAATAGATAATTAGATCGGATAAGAATTGAATATCAAGAATACAGAAGAGCTGATGGATTATGTCAGTCACGGAAATAAGGTGAAGTACCTATTCTTCTGGGGGCATAGGAAACCGAAGAAAGGGGTATCGAAGTCTTGTTTGAGCCAGTGGTATGACTCGCCTTTTGAATCTGACAGCAACAGATTTCTCACTGCCGAACATTTTATGATGTATAAAAAAGCAAAACTGTTTGGCGATGATTCCGCTGCAGAAAAGTTGCTTACTGTGGCTGATCCAGGTGCTGCTAAAGCAATTGGTCGTCAGATTGAAGGGTTTGATCAAGAGCTTTGGGATAAGAAAAGGTTCGGCATCGTTGTACAGGCAAATTTGGCGAAATTTAAAGACAACCATGCGCTGAAAGAGTTTTTATTGAATACTGGTGATCGGGTACTGGTTGAAGCGAGCCCTGTGGATAGGATTTGGGGAGTGGGCCTGGCTGAAGACGATGAGAGATGTCAAAATCCCAACAAATGGAAAGGCCACAATCTATTGGGTTTTGCCTTAATGGCTGTTCGCAGCAGGCTGAGAGAGGGCGGCACATAACAAGTGTCGGCACGACCGCTAATACTGTGCCTATGCTGGACCTCCACCGCTTTGCGGCTCCGGCCCGTGCAACAGGCGATAGTGATAACGCTGAGTGCGGGCGCCTGACTTGCCTATTGGGAAAACAACGCTATGAGCAACAACCACAAGCGTCCGCTTTATATTCCCCACGCAGGGCCCTCCCTGCTGGAGATGCCACTGTTAAATAAGGGCAGTGCATTTACGCTGGAAGAGCGCCTTGAGTTCAACCTGGCGGGACTTCTGCCAAACACGGTGGAGACCATTGAAGAGCAGGCGCGCCGCGCTTATCACCAGTATCAGCACTGCAAGACCGATCTCGACAAGCATATTTACCTGAGGGCCATTCAGGATGACAACGAAACCCTGTTTTTTTACCTGATTGAGCACCATATCAAGGAAATGCTGCCGATCATTTATACCCCCACTGTTGGCGCCGCCTGTGAAGAGTTCTCCAATATCTATCGCGACCACCGCGGGCTCTTTATCTCCTACCCGGATCGCGAGTATATGGATGATATATTGCGCAGCGCCACCAAGGAGAACGTCAAGGTGATCGTTGTGACCGATGGCGAACGCATACTGGGCCTCGGTGACCAGGGCATCGGCGGGATGGGTATTCCTATTGGCAAGTTGTCCCTGTATACCGCCTGTGCCGGTATCAGCCCCGCCTATACCCTGCCTGTGGCGCTGGATGTGGGCACCAACAACCGCAATTTGTTGAGTGATCCCATGTATATGGGATGGCGCCACGAACGCGTTTGCCAGGAGGAGTACGATGCATTCCTCGAACAGTTCATCGCTGCGGTAAAACGCCGGTGGCCAAAAGTACTGGTACAGTTTGAGGACTTTGCCCAGACCAATGCCATGCCGCTGCTGCAACGGTATCGCGAGCAGCTGTGTTGTTTTAACGATGATATCCAGGGTACCGCATCGGTGGCACTGGGCACCATTTTGGCAGCCTGTAAGGTCTGGCAGGAATCCGTTGCGGTTCAGCGGGCTGTTATTGTCGGTGCCGGTTCCGCGGGCTGTGGTATTGCCGAGCAAATCGTGCGTGCCATGGTGCAGGCGGGTCTCAGCGATGCGCAAGCCCGCGCGCGTATTTTTATGTACGACCGTTACGGGCTGGTGACCTCGGACATGAAGGGTTTGCACGACTTCCAGGCGGCGTTGGCCCAGGACCCGAAAGCCTTTGCGGGGGCTCGGGAGTGGGATCTGCAGACCCTGATCGGCAAAGTGAGCCCGAGTATCCTGATTGGCGTCTCGGGACAGGGAGGACTGTTTACCCAGCAGGTGGTCGAGGCTTTGCTCACAAGTTGTCCCCGCCCCCTGGTGATGCCGCTGTCCAACCCCACTTCCCGCGCCGAAGCGACGCCCGCGGAGATTTATACCTGGACCAATGGCGAGGCTTTGGTGGCAACCGGCAGTCCCTTCGCGGCGGTGGAGACAGGGGGGCATCATATCGCTGTGGCCCAGTGCAATAACGTCTATATTTTCCCCGGCATCGGTCTCGGTGTGATCGCCGCCGCTGCAACGCAGGTGACTGACGGCATGTTGATGGCGGCATCCAACGCCCTGGCCGAGCAGGCACCGGTGGTCAAACACGGCGAGGGTGCACTGTTGCCGCATTTGAGCACTATCCGCGCGTTGAGCAAGCATATTGCCCGGGCTGTTGCGGCTCAGGCCCAGTTGGATGGGGTGGCGCCAAAAGTCAGTGGGGAAAGCCTGGAACGGTCACTCGAGCGCAATTTTTGGCGGGCCGATTACCGCAACTACCGCCGGCGCTCTTTTTAAGGAAAGGGCTACAGCTTTTCCAGGACTTACGCATAGGGTATGCTGATGGACAGGATGCCCGCAGCCGATTTGGTCCCTTCTGATCTGAATATTTCACCAAGCCCATGATGTTCAGGGGGCAGTCGTACAGCCTTCTTTCGGGTATTTACGCAGCAGCTTTTTGTTTAATCAACAGCGAACCCGGCTGAACTGTGGCGCAAGGCACCCACCCTTGGGCCTTTTCTACACGCCGGGAGCAGCACTCATACGCAGTAATCCGCTCAACAGATTTCGCTGTGTGGCAAATAGTGTTTGCCAAAGATACTACTTCGCCAGTTGGAATACCCAGCATGCGGATTTGTAAACCACCACAGCCGCTACTTTCGTTAGCTTCAGATAGATATTGGCCAGCTCCGTTTTGCAGCACCAGTGTACGCAGTCGCTCCCGCAGCACGGGGCGAGGCAAATGTCCACCTAGGGCCAGTTTGAAGAACCAGGCAATGGGCTACAACTGGTCAGCCGCAGTACAAACACCCTGGAAATGGGTGACTGCTGCGTTTTTTTGCCCGGAGATTTTCACGATACACTCTGCCTTTCTGCGTATGCTCTGATGTTCCGTCTGACCAGCTGTGATTTCCCAGAAAAAAAGCGGGCTGGCAGGTTACAGTAATTTGAGCCGGTTCGGAGGGAGGACAGGGTGCTTGTTAAAAGTGTACAAAAAATCGCTTCCCTATAGTGGAAAACCTCTCCCCGATCGTCTGGACATTCAATGGAGGAGAATCGACGACTACCAGGGTTGGGGGTAACGATATCGATACAGGGTTTAAGTGCTCAAATAACAAACAATTTAATGGGGTTTTAATTAGGAATTGCACGGATTCGGTCCTGCAAGCAGCATTTTTAGAGCAAAGATTGAGTAATTTGGCAAAGTGCTGGGCTGAGTAGTTACGGTTGGGGAGAGATGTCAGAATCAGAAAAAGAAACACTAAGTGGCATATATCTCGCAATCCGGGCGACACTGGCGCGGGTGGTATCGCGCATTGTACCGCCTAAAGAGATCGAGGATATCGTTCAGGAGACCTATGTCAGGGTCTGTCAGGTCAAGCAGAAAAAAGAGATATTGTATCCGCGCTCCTTTTTACTAAAAACGGCCCGAAACCTGGCACTGGATTACCTCAAGCGGTCAGAAACACGGCTGGCGGTGAGCGCCGATGAAGACCCGGAACTGGCGCCTGGCCAGGGGGAGTATTTTTCCGACGAAACCTATGACCGGGTCGCGGTGGAGGAAGAATTCGCACATTTTTGCGAAGCCGTTCGCCAATTGCCCGTACAATGCCGTAAGGTGTTTGTCATGAAGAAAGTGTACGGCTACTCCCAGCGGGAAATAGCCAAAGCGTTGAATTTAAGCGAAAGCACCGTGGAAAAGCATGTTGCCACCGGCATCAAGCGCTGTACCTATTTTATGATGCAACGGAGCAGCCTTGAGCCAGACAGCCATGGCCTGAGCAAACAGCGGCCACTAGCCTCCACCTCGCCGTTTGAGCGGGGCAAGGGGAGCGCAGATGAGTAATATTCACAAACTGCAAACACTGGAACAGCGCTACGACCAGGCGAGCCAGTGGATTGCCAAACTGGACAGGGGCTTGAGTGCGAAAGAAATTCAAGCCCTGCACCAATGGTTGGCGGACACTGGCGATAATCGCCAGGTACTGTTCAAGATGGCGGAAATTTGGGACAAAATGGACGCCCTGTCGCGGCTTTCCGAACTGTTCCCCAGCACCCCAAAGCCCGAACATGGCACTCCCCGGCCCTACCTGGCCGTGGCGGCGTCCGTGCTGTTGGTGTTTGCCAGCCTGTGCGCCTGGGTGGGCACTACGTTTCCCGAAAAGTTTGCCGGGCGGCAATACTTGTTGGCCACTGTCGTCGACCGGTTGTACGAAACGGCAATCGGAGAACACTCCTCGATTCATTTACCCGACGGCAGCCAGCTGGTGCTCAATACCAACAGCCGGGTAAAAGTCAACTATACCGACCACCACCGAGTGCTGGTGCTTGAACGCGGCGAAATTCACGTCGAAGTGGCCCACGATAACGCCCGCCCCCTCAGTGTTATTGCGGGAGATAAAGTGGTGCAGGCTGTGGGAACCGCATTCAATGTGGAAATTAACAGCGATCAGCACATCGAGCTTGTGGTCACCGACGGCAAGGTTCTGGTCGCCGTACACCAGATACCGGGCAAAAATGCGCTCGAGTTCGGGCCCGATATTTTGCCGCCCTCCTCAATGGCTGTCTCAAAAGGTGAACAACTGGTACTTGGGGGAGAGGAAGAGGAGGAAGAAGTTGAAAAAATAAAACCTGAAGAAATACAAGTCAAATTGTCGTGGCGGGAAGGCAACCTGGTTTTTCGAGGAGAATCTCTGGAGGACGCAGTGGCCGAAATCAGCCGCTACACACAGGTTGAATTCGTTATTCTCGATGAAAACCTGAAAAAAATGCGCATTGCCGGATTATTTAAGGCCGGCGATGTTAAGGGTTTATTGTTGGCCCTGAGAAAAAACTTCAATATTTCCTATCAGCGGATTGGAGAAAGCAAGGTCTTGCTAAGCGCCCAGTAACTCCAGCCTTATAATCCTAAGCCGTGCGAAATGCACAGTCAGTATACTAATTATAAAAAATGCATTTGGCAGTATGGTGGAAAAAAATTGCTAGGTCGTCTACTCAGTACGCGAGCGAGAAACTCGCGACTGAGAATAATAATCTGGTGCGATTTCGGTGTGTTGTCCTCTTCCTGCTGATGATGCTGTCATCAGTATTGCCTGTAAAAGCGGCACAGCCACATGAAAAAATTCCTTTCGTTATTCCTCAGCAAAGAGCGGACCTGTCGCTCACCGAATTTGCGCAGCAAGCTGATTTAACGCTTATTTTTCCTTTTGATATCGCACAGGAAAAAACGGCAAACCGTTTGGTGGGTACCTACTCGATAGAAGAAGCTATTCGGGGTTTACTGTCGGGAACGGGGTTAAGCGCAAAACTGGAGGGGGATGGGCAGCTCAGTATCAGTATTGATAGCGCCCGAGGAGGGGTGAATTCCATGAGGTTGGATTTTTGCAAACCACAAAAAAAGGCAATTGCACAGACGATTCGTGAGGTGCAGCAGAGCAAGCACAGCGCTCCCGCTTGGTGTAGCGCGGCACTGGCCTACCTGGCGTTAACCGCGACGCCCGCCAGCGCCCAGAGCAATGAAGAGGCCGATAGCAAGGCTATTGAAGAAATCACTGTTACTGCTCAGAAGATTGAGGAGAGTATCCAGGATGTGCCCATTGCTGTTTCGGCTTTGTCTGGTGACACTATGGACGACCTGAAAATCGAGCGCGGCGAGGAGTTGTTGCGCGCGGTGCCCAATGTGAATTTCTCTAAAAACAATTTCAGCACCTATAATTTTTCTATTCGCGGTGTGGGTACCAAGGCTGTCTCCGCCAGTTCAGACCCGGCGGTTGCGGTGAGTTTCAACAATGCGCCACTGATCCGCAACCGCCTGTTCGAGCAGGAGTTCTTCGACGTAAAACGCTTGGAGGTGCTGCGCGGCCCGCAAGGTACCCTGTATGGTCGCAATGCCACCGCCGGGGTGGTGAATATGTTGCCGCAGATGCCGGGGCCGGAGTTTGAATCGAATATTAAGGCGGAAGTCGGCAGCTACAATTCCCGGCGTACCAGCGGCATGTTGAATGTACCCCTGGGGGATTCCCTGGCCATGCGCTTTTCCGGCGCTATGACAAAGCGGGACGGTTTTGACTATAACACCGTTACCGATAACGACGTCAACGACCGGGATCTCTACTCCACCCGTTTTGTTCTGCAGTGGAATCCCAGCGAGGTGTTTAATGCCAATCTGATCTGGCAGCACTTTGAGGAGGACGACAACCGCTCCCGCACGGGCAAACAGCTTTGTACCCGAGACTCAGGCTTGGAGATGATCAATGAGACAGAGGTTCCGGACCTCTTTAGAGGGGCCCTTAGCCAGGGGTGCTCACCAGGCTCTCTGTACGATGATGACGCTTTCGGAGCCCCCAATGCGCGCAGTTTCGCATTTCTCACTGCATTGAAGCGTATAGGGGGAGAGTTGGGGTATACTGAAGGCGGATCTGTATTTGGGGAGGGAGTGAATCGCCTTAAAGATATTGCCCCCTATGGGAATGTACAGCAATCGCGCGATCTACACGAAATCGCCACCAGTTACGATCCGGTGTTTCGTGCCGAGAACGATCTAGTGCAGCTGAATCTGGAACTGGCCCTGGGAGATTCCCTGCAACTCTTTGCCCAGTCCACCTATGCAAAGGATGACTACTACAGCTCCCAGGACTACAACCGCTACGTTTCCGATCCGATCTTTAACGATTCTGTGGGCTTATATGATACCCTAGGTAACCCTATCACTGGATCAGGGCCGACTCCGGGTGGTATCTATACTGATCCACAGCTGGGTCCTTCGGACCGGATGCTGGCGGTGGATATCAGCCGCTCTGACAACAGTCAGTGGAGCCATGAACTGAGGTTGCAAACCAGCTTTGATGGTCCGTTTAATTTTTCCGTGGGGGCCAATTACCTGGATTTCGAATCTCAGGACGATTACTACGTATTTAACAATCTTTTCACCTATATTGCTGAGGATATTTATAATCGAAACCCCTCGGAGGTTAGCACTGATGGTCATGTAACGCTCCAATGTGATAATTTCGCAGAAGTAGGACGAGCGCGCGAATGCCTGTACGTGGATTACAATTCTCTCGATCAGATTGATGATGAAGGCCATAACTATTTCCTCAGCCGGAATCAAGTGAAGACCCGCTCCCAGGCGTTATTTGGGGAGACCTACTGGCAGTTTTCTGATGCTGTAAAACTCACCGCTGGCCTGCGCTATACCCAGGATCGCAAGACCGCCACCCCAGTGCCCAGCCAGCTATTGATGACTGCAAATTATGACACTGAGGGGAATATAGTTGATTCGGGTCCTGCCACTGGTGGAAGAGTTGGACGTGGTTATCCTGCCCAGGCGGATGTAGAGCAGGAATGGCAGGAATATACCGGCCGCCTGGTACTGGACTGGCGCGGGGAAACCCCCTTTACCGACGAGACTCTCTTTTACATTTCCTTTGCCCACGGTTATAAAGGCGGTGGTACCAATCCACCACGCATGGACATCGACCCTGAGGTGGTGCAATACCAGCCCCTTGGTAGTACCTTTGAGCCGGAGTTTGTGGATGCCATCGAATTCGGTACCAAAAACAGCCTGTTGGATGGCAGCTTGACATTGAATACCACTGCCTTCTACTACGACTACAAAGATTACCAAGTGTCGCAAATTGTGGATCGTATCTCCCTGAATGAAAATTTTGATGCGGAGAGCTGGGGTCTGGAACTGGAGGGGGCCTGGCAGATGACCCCCAGCACCCGTGTGGATATGAACCTGGGCTATTTAAAAACCCGTATTGGTGATGGTGAGGAATCCATCGATGTGATGAACCGCACCCAGGGCAATGAGGATTGGGTGGCGTTGCGCCCCTGGATACAGGTGCCCTCCAATTGTATTGCGCCAAAAGATATTGTTGAACATATTATCAATGTTGGTGCCATTCTTCCTCCTCAGGTACAGGCTGAGCTGTTATTGCCTCTTCATCTACTATGCGGAGGATCTTCACGGTACGGAAGTTTTGGCCTGGGATTAGGGAATATCAATTGGAGCCAGGCACTGGGCTTTCCCGAGGGCTTCACTTACGATCCACTCACTGATGCCCCCAATGGCGGGCGCGGCTTTGCCGCTGACCTGGGTGGAAACGAGCTGCCCAATGCCCCGCGCTTTACGGCCAGTTTGGGCCTGGAGCATGTGATCCAAGTGAAAGACTGGGATCTAAAACTGCGCGCCGATTACTACCGCCAGGGGGAAAGCTATGCGCGGGTGTATAATACCGAGTATGACCGCCTGGAAGCCTGGAGCAACCTGAATGTATCGGCCACCTTTACTCAGCCGGAATGGGATTTGCAGATGCAGCTCTATGTGAAGAATGTATTTGACGATGCACCTATTACCGACTTCTTTACCAATAGCGATGATACCGGGCTGAGTGCCAATGTATTTACCCTGGAACCGCGGATTGTGGGGTTAAGTCTGTACAAGGGCTTTTAAAGGTAGCCGTTCCTTGGAACGGCGATGATTTTTTCAGCTATTAGCCCGACGGCTATGTAGTTCTTTATAGTGTGGTGTCCTACTACAGGCATCGCACGATTAAATATGTAGCATAAAGAACCTTTTTCCGCCTGAATAATAAGATAAGGAAATTTCCTCATTGGCTGTAACTTATTGTTGCGGCCCTTTTTATCCCCGGTAAAGAGAAGGAGGATAGACTTTTCAGGATTGAGGCTTGCGAGGATACCGGGATGGGGCAGCTTATCTCGGTGGACCCCAGCCCTCTGGGACAATTCAATGCGGGCGGGCATATAAGGCGGAAGCCCGCTGGCCTGAATAATAAGGGAAACAGAGCTGCTGCCCTTATTTTGGTGAAATATTCAGGCTAGCTCTGTTTTTCACCGGCTTCTGCCGTGCCCCGCTGGCGTAGCAGCAGATAATCCGCCCACCGAAAACCACCGCCCAGGAACTCAGTGGCAGCTTTTGCGCCGGATAAAAACAGGTGTTCACAGTGGCTTTCCGGCATGGAGAAGTCGAGCCAGTGGGGAGACTCGCCAGTTGCCATTGGCTTGATGGCAATCTCTTTAACCAGAGTATGGTACTCCGCATTAAAGTGCGCGCGCATATGGCTGTCGAGAATATTGCGGCAGGTATTGACCAGCCCCATGGTAAAGCGACCGGCCCGGCTGGATTTCGGCTGGTAGTGATCCACCTCCAGCTTGATACCGAAGGTGGGCAGTTTCGGTACGCCGCTGGGCTTGTGGAAGATGTCAAAGGGAAAATTGGACACCAGACCGCCGTCCACAAACTGGACATCTCTGGGAAAGCCGTTTTTAAAAAACTGCCTGGGAACCCCCTTCATGCTGTGCCAGTTGTCCGCCACGGAAGCGCACTCGTCCAACTGCGGGATATTTTTTACCGTGTGGGGCTGGAAGAAGCCGGGCACAGACATGGAGGCGCGCACATATTCGGCAGGGTTGACGGCGCTGGGATTGGCATAATAGAGGGGGGCTTTGGCCGGAAACACAGCCCGGGTTTCTGTGGTGATATCTGCGGCCACCAGTGCCACTTCGGCTCTGGCTACCTGGCTGTCGGGATTGCCCCGGTAGCACAGGGGCGGGAACTGATTGATGCGCTGGTTGAGCTGCGCGGTGTTGGTAATGCCCAACTGGCACAACGCTTCCTGCAGCCAGCGGGTAAAGGCGTCCCCGGGATTGAGCCCCTTGTGGCGCAGCAATTGTCTACAGGTACGCAAGGAATCCAAAGGATGCAGGACCAGGCTACCGAACAGGCCCTTGCCCCCAAGCAGGCGCTGCACGGTTTTACAGGCAAAAGGTTCGCCATCCTCGAAACTGGCAAAATCCGCATTGGCCATAATGTCCAGCAGCACCGCACTCTTGCTGACATCAGGTGTGCCGGCGGCGGCCAGAAACAACGTATTGATGGCCCCTGCAGACGTCCCGGCGATTTTGCGAAAGCGAATACCTGCCTTCTCCAGAATGTAGGTATAGCCTACCAGGGCAATCCCCAACATGCCCCCGCCTTCCATTACCAGATCGACATACTGGAGCCCCTCTGTATCGTACACATCGCTAAACTGCTTGCCTTCAATGTCGGCCCTGGCGTTTTTCCAATAGGTGTTTGCCTGGGAGATTGCGTTGTTGACCCACTCTGTTTTTTTCATGGGAGTTTTCCGTATCAGGTGATTTTTTACTTCAAATCTGGAGAATAGGCGTATTTTTGTAGGGTGGAGATAGGGTACCATCCCGGATTAACTTCGCCAGTCCTTGCAACGGGTTTTCTGTGCCCTGTCAACAGGATTTTTCAGATCGTGCAGAAAGCTTGAGTCAAATTTGCACGGCTGTGCCATTTAGATCCGCTGTGTCAATCCCTTTCCAAAAGCCATTCAGCAAGTGGATGGTACTGGGTGTTTTCATCCTGTATTGCCCGGCAGTCTCAACAATGTACGTTTGGCCTGCTCTCGGGAACACCCACGCAAGGCCCTCAATTTAAAAATACCAGCACTCGATTGAGTTATAGGGCTTGGGGGCTTTTGAAGCCTGGATGCCAATAAGTGCCCAAGGTGCAGAGCCGCCGGGCGACAGAGGGATAGAAAGGCACTATGGACGCACTAAGAGTGGATCAAAGTGAGTGTGACCGCTGTCTGTAACGGTTGTTCAAATGAGAAAAACAGATTATGCAGTGACCGATCACTGTAATGGATCTATTGTGTAGTGGTATGGTGAATCACAGTGATATCTCTTGCTTCCGGCAAGCGGTGGCGCCGGCACTGCACTTGCGGGCTGTTTGAGAGCCGCCATAATCGGGCTGTCGGTAGTGGTTATGATGACCCTTTTTAGTTTGTACTTACTACCAGATCAGAAGGAAAGAATACCCTTACCCCAGGACGCGCTGTGAATACAGCCCTGTACGCTCGTAATCGGCATCCATGCCTCATGTGATCCCAGGAGAGGGGTATCTTTCTTCCTGTCTTACTGGTATGTGTCCAAAACGGGCTGCTGCATGGTTTAATGAGGATTGTCAAAGAGTTGACACAGTATTGCTCTGGAAGTGGTCATTGGGATAATACTGATCACTAGATCAATACTATGTATCACGGAGAGAGCTGTATGAATACACTTTTGCTCGCAGCAGGGCTGCTTTCCATTTTCGTAGGCTTGATCCACTCAATTTTAGGTGAGCTTCTAATTTTCAAAAAAGTCAGAGATGGGGCCCTTATTCCCGCTGTCACAAGCGGGCTGCTTGGTGAAGGCAATATTCGCATATTGTGGGCCACGTGGCATATTGCAAGCATTTTTGGATGGGTTGTTGGCGTCATGCTTATCAGTATCGCAAACAATGGTTTTTCAGGCTCAGCATTATTTATTCAGTATATTTCAGCATCAATGTTCGCTGCGGGTTCACTGGTTTTTATAGCAACCAAAGCCAGGCACCCTGGTTGGATTGGGCTTTGTGGTGTTGCTATTCTTTGTTGGTTGGCATGAAAATTAGCAGTCTCATAACAACGCAATCAAAGACGCCCCTGTGGGCAGGGCCACCACTTCGCGGCTTCGCTGTTAAGGGCCGGCAACTTCCCTTATTATGGCGATCAATATCAAGCATAGACTGGTTTACTCGGGAGGCATCGTGATTAGGCAATACGGGTTCATTGTTAAGGCTAAAAGCTATGATTATCATCATCACAAAACGGTTATGGATGCAGCAGATTTTTTCACAGAAGTTATCGGTGTAAGCAATGATGATGACGCTGTCTTAGTTGCTAGAGGAATGGTGGAGCGTGGTGTGCAGGTCATTGAGCTTTGTGGTGGTTTTGGTTCGGAGAGTGCAGAATATATAATCTCGCAATTAGACACAGATATTCCTGTTGGTTACGTTACGTTTACTGAGAAGGAAAATCAAAAATTGGTGCGTATCCTGTCTGAGGATTCAGGTGCACAACAGTCATTTCAAGCCCACTGACAGCGCGTGGCCGTTTCTGTTTGAATTGGTTTTAGTGTTTGTGGTGGTCTATTTAAGTGGTTTTGGACTTTGACAGCAGCACCTATATCGAAAGTAGATTTTGTCATAGGTTATCTCTTTTTTGCTAATGGTAAAGAAATGACGGAATTCTGAACACTACACAGCTTTTAGAAGCAAAAAATTGATATGGTTGCAGAAATGCTTATTTGATTGGGTTCAGGATAAAATTTTCCCACAATTTATCTTTTCCCATCTTTACCTGGCACCATCAATTAAAAGCTCTGGCAACTTTTGTTTTGGTGGGAAACAGTATGTATAGCCGATATCCACCTGTTTACAGGTGGATATCGGATTGACAGCACGGCCATTTTAGGGACCTGAAGGTGCCGGGTGCCGACGAACCACTTCCTCTAGGACCGAATCAAGTAGTCGAAGGCACTGAGCGCCGCGGTAGAGCCGGCGCCCATGGAGACCACGATCTGTTTGTAGGGCACAGTCGTGGCATCGCCGGCGGCATAGACGCCGGGGAGAGAGGTTGTTCCGCGTTCGTCGATCATTATTTCGCCCATGGGATTCAATGCCACATCTGTTTTCTTGAGGAACTCGGTGTTGGGGACCAAGCCGATCTGTACAAAAACACCGGCAATCGCAAGAATGTAGCTTTCGCCAGACACGCGCTCGGTATAGGCGAGGCCATTAACCTTATTGCCGTCACCGAGTACTTCGGTAGTCTGGGCATTAACGATAATATCGATGTTATCCATCTGTTTTGCTTTTCGCACCAGGACTTCATCTGCACCCAGCCGATCGGCGAATTCCAGCACGGTGACATGCTCGACAATACCGGCGAGGTCAATGGCGGCCTCGATACCGGAGTTGCCACCGCCGATTACCGCAACGCGCCTGCCCTTGAAAAAGGGGCCGTCGCAGTGGGGGCAGTAGGCAACGCCCCTGGTACGGTATTCCGCTTCACCGGGTACGCCCAGCGCTCTCCAGCGGGCACCCGTGGCGAGTACTACCGAGCGGCTGGACAGGGTGGCGCCGCTGTTGAGTTCCACCTGCAGCATGCCTTTGCGCTGTAAGTGCGCGGCGCGCTGATCAGTAATAATATCCACGCCGTATTCTTTTACATGTTGTTCCAGACTGGCGGCGAGTTTGGGGCCCTCTGTGTAAGGCACGGAGATCAAGTTTTCGATACCCACAGTATCCATCACCTGGCCACCAAAGCGCTCCGCCACTAACCCCGTGCGAATGCCTTTGCGCGCGGCGTAAATGGCTGCTGCAGCGCCGGCCGGGCCACCCCCAACTACGAGAAGATCGTAAGGGGCTTTTTCATTCAGTTTTGCAACGTTACCTTCCGCGGCACCGGTATCCAGTTTGCCTATGATTTCCTCAAGCGACATCCTGCCCTGACCAAAGTGTTCACCGTTTAAGTAAACGGCGGGTACTGCCATTACGTTGCGTGCGTCTACCTCTTCCTGGAACAAGCCGCCATCAATCATCTCGTGGGTAATATTTGGATTGAGCGTGGCCATCAGGTTCAGTGCCTGCACCACATCCGGGCAGTTTTGGCAGGACAGGGAAATATAGGTTTCAAAGTGGAATTCGCCCTCCAGGTTGCGCACCTGCTCCAGCACCTCAGGATCGGCCTTGGCGGGGTGGCCGCCCGCTTGCAGCAGTGCCAGTACCAGCGAGGTGAATTCGTGGCCCAGGGGAAGACCGGCAAAGCTTACACGGGGCTTGGTCCCGACAGGCGCAATGGCCATGCTTGGGCTGCGTTTAGCCCGGTCTTGCCGTGGGGTGATTTTTCCGGAGAGCGCAGAGATTTCGTCCACCAGGGTTTTCATTTCTTTGGATTTAATGCTGTTGTCTGTGGATACATGAATTGCTATCGGTTTGACAATATTTTGCAGGTAAGCATCCAGTTGATTTTTCAGGTTTGCATCTAACATCGGTGTTCCTTTCTGTCGCAATCTCGATATTTCACCTGCCCGCCTTTCGGCGGGCTCAAGAGGTCAAGGGTTTAAATTTTTCCTGCCAGGTCCAGGGAGGGGGCCAGGGTTTCCCCGCCATCTCTCCACTTGGTTCCACTTGGTCGGGCAGACTTCGCCGGGGTGTCCTGGTAAACCTTGGTGTTAAAAGGGTTCAATTCGGATTCGATGTGGCGTGACATGGAGAGCTCCTCAATCTTCAGTGTCTTGTCGGTGGTGGTTCTAGAGTAGATTTCATGCTATTGACGTTTTTATCTTGATAGAAATTATTAATATAAATCCCTTTAATAGTTTTCTTATATCAGTGGTTTCTCTGGTAACCCGTCTGTGAATTGCGATACTGGTGCGGGGTGGTGTCCGGGTGTGTCCAAGGCCCCCTTGTTGACCCAGGTAAAGACAGGGAGAGAAAGAGAGACGTCAGGTTTTGAACCGGTACGCTAAAGAAGGGGTGACGTGTAAAGCCGGGGGGATATGGAAAATACAGTGCAGGTTGATGAGTAGCCGCAAATGGTTGCTTGAAGGGCAATGTCCGCTAGACAGCGGACATTGCCAGTACCAACCCTGTGAGATGTGGTTCAGCGATGCCTTAGATTTTGCCGATCAGGTCCAGGGAGGGGGCCAGGGTTTCTTCACCCTCCTGCCACTTGGCGGGGCAAACCTCGCCGGGGTGTGCGGCAATGTACTGGGCGGCCTTTATCTTGCGCAGCAATTCGCCGGCATCGCGACCAATACCACCGGCAGTAATCTCCACGAGCTGGATACGGCCTTCGGGATCGATGACGAAGGTGCCGCGGTCGGCAATACCTTCCTCTTCGATCATTACACCAAAATTACGTGTGATGGTGCCGGTGGGGTCGCCGATCATCGGGAACTGGATCTTGCGGATAGTTTCTGAGGTGTCGTGCCAGGCCTTGTGGGTGAAGTGGGTATCGGTGGATACAGAGTAGATTTCCACGCCCAACTTCTGAAAGGCTTCGTAGTTGTCTGCCAAGTCACCCAGCTCGGTGGGACAAACAAAAGTAAAGTCTGCGGGATAGAAGAAAAACACGGCCCACTTGCCCATCACGTCGGCGTTGCTGATATCAAGGAAATCGCCGCTCTGGTAAGCTTTGGCGCTGAAAGGTTTCAATTCGGATTCGATGTATCGGGACATGGAAAGCTCCTTAGGGTGTGTAAACTCTGGTGTTGAATAAGCTTGCTAGGGTGTATTCTATTTGTGCTTTTTGATTGATAGAAATAAACAATTTAAATGTGCTAAATAGGTTCCTGCTATCTGTAGTTAGCCCTGCCACAGTTCCAGTTTTGTCATTTATTCCCTGTGGATGGGCAACACACTAGGGGTACGCCAGCGGTTTGTGGCCTCGTTCACCGGTTGCGCCGACAATGGCGTTTTTGTGCAAGGGAATGGTATGCGATTGATTCGGTTGTTAAAGCACGATCTGGCTCGGGAGGCCCGGGAGTGGGTGGCGGATGGCGTGATCAGCGAGGGCCAGGCGGAGTTGATCTGTACCCGCTATGAGGTGGACTACCACGGGGCGCACCAGCGTGCGCTCGGTTACAACCTGCTGGTGGGACTTGGATATTTATTTGTCGGACTGGCTGTGATCACCCTGATAGGGGCCAACTGGGAAGAGATTCCCCGCGCCCTGCGCATGGGAGGGGTGATTGCCATCACCATTGGAACCCAGGTTTTGGCTTTGCGGGTATATCTCACCCGCGATCCCCGGGCGGGGGAGGGGCTCTTTCTGCTGGGGAACCTTTTCTTCGGTGCGGCGATCATTCTGATCGCACAGATCTATCATCTGGGCGAGCATATGCCCGACGGGGTCTTCTGGTGGGCCCTGGGGTGTGTGCCGTTTGCCTTGATTACGCGAAGCCCCTGGCTTGCCGGCCAGGCCAATGCGCTGGCGCTCATCTGGTTCTTCCTGCAAGTTAACCTGGGTTTTTATCCGGTGCTTTTCCCGCTCTTTATCCTGGTTTCCCTCTATGTACTGATTTGGGGACGGGCAAGCATCATTCTGTTGCTGATGAGCATACTCAGCGCGGGCCTGTGGCTTGAATATTCCCTGGCGGAATTATGGCGGTCGCAGACGCAACGCTTTGGTTTTGACTTATTCCCGGAAAATCTGGCGGTGGCGGTTGCCCTGTTTATCTTTCTGTATGTCTTCGCGCACTGGCTGGCACGGCGGCCGTCACCGAAGGCCAGGGACTATGCCGCTGTGATCTCGGTGTGGTGCTTGCGTTTTGCCCTGATTGCCCTGTTGATTTTCAGTTTCGAGCAGCCCTGGAAACAACTGATTGAGGCGGACTGGCATCACCGCTATACCATGTGGGTGGTGATTGCGGCCATAGGGGGTATTGCCCTGGCGCTGGCTGTGCCGGCGAGGCGTTTGTTGGCCTGTGGCATCCAATTTGTGGCGTTGGTCGCTTCACTGCTTCTGGTGAGTAACAGCGACAATACTGGGCTGGCAGCCTACCTGCAGGTGGCCACCAATTTTGCTCTGATCGGCAGCGGCATCTGGCTTATTTTACACGGCATCTACGCCGGTATTTCTCATTATTTTTTCCTGGGAGTGATGGCTATTTTACTGGTGGCGCTGTTACGGTATTTCGACCTGATGGGAGATTACGTGGGAGCAGCACTGATCTTTATCCTGTTTGCAGGCCTGCTGATCGGTGCTGCGAAGTATTGGAGGTATCATCAAAACAGGGGAGACCTGCGATGAAACGCATACCCCTGATTGGTCTGGGCATTGCTATTGCCACACAGTTTTTGATTCTTATCGGGTTGTATGTACAGGCGCAGATTCCCCTGTGGCTTGGCGAGCCGATTCGGGTAAAGACCGTGCCGGTGGACCCCCGCTCCCTGTTTCGCGGCAATTACGCCAGGCTGAGTTACGATTTTTCCAGTATTGACCAGTCAGCCTTTAAAGAAGATCAGCCATTGCGCCAGGGAGAGGTGGTTTATGTCTCCCTGAAAAAGCACCCGCCTGGCCTCTATGTATTTTCCTCAGTGAGTCTGGAAAAACCGCAGAAGGGCATTTTTCTCCGGGGACGCGTGATGGGGAATCGCTGGCGCAATAACGCTGGCTACCGTATCAAGTACGGTATTGAAGCCTATTTTGCCCCCAGGGAAAAAGCGCTGGAGCTCGAAGACGCGTTGCGGGATGGTGGGGTGGCAGAGTTGATGGTGACGCCCAGCGGCAGGGCTGGTCTCAGGAAAGTGGTTGGCAATCATTGACGCTTGCAGGCAGTTGGAGTGACGGTACCCCAAATGACCACGACAGGAGTTTTTCCCCTATTGCTGGCCATACAGGCCGCCTGTCTATTGACCGCTGTAGTGGGGGGGTACTTTTCGGGTGTTGAGATGACTTTGTTGGGTGGTGCCCTTTGGGGCGCGCTTTGTTTTGCATTGATTGGTGCACCGGCAGGTTTCGCCGCGGTCATCTGGCTCACCCGCTCCAATACCGTTGTGGGCCGGACTCTGCGCCGGCATTGTAATCAGTTGATGCCGGTATTTACGGGGCTCTCCCTTGGCCAGATCGTAGTGATTGCCGTTGTTACGGGGGTTTGTGAGGAGCTGCTGTTTCGCGGTTTTTTGCAGGTTTGGTGGTCCCAGTTGAGTTCCCCCTTGTCTGGGCTATTGGCTGCCTCTCTGGTGTTCGCGTTATTGCACTGGGCGTCGCGGGTTTATTTTCTGCTGACTTTTGTGTTCGGCTTGATTTTGGGTCTTGCGTACCAGACAAGTGGCAGCTTATTAGGTGTTATAACCTGGCATGCCATCTACGATTTTCTGGCATTGACGACGCTCGTTTATCACCCGCGTATGCTCGGTGTGGATACACCTGGGCTCAACTGAACTGGTCAATCCCGGAGTGCCAGGCTAGAGGAGTGTGCTGGCGAGCAGTCCCGATAAAAGTGCGGTGACTGCGAATGCCATCAGGGCCAGCAGGCCGTCGTGGGACACCAGAGCCAGACCGAATATCGTAAGGGCGAATCCCGCGGTAGTCGCGGAAAAAGGCACCGGCTCCATCAGGGGTATGGCCAGTGCGATTAGGGAGCAGATGACAGCGATGGCATAGGTTCCCCCCCGCCTGACCAAAAAGTCCAGGCGCGGCTGCATCCAGCGATCGGCGAGCTCTGCAGGTTTTTTCATGCCATTGAGGACTTTGCTGAGTTTTCTTTTGGAGATGGAACGTCGCAGTAGCCACTGGGGCAGCCACACATGCTGGCGCCCGAAGAGCAGTTGAATGGCCACCAGGAGCAGCAGAGCCGCCATGACACTGGATACACCGGGTACACCACTGAGCGGTGAGAACAAGATCAGCCCCACCAGTAACAAAAAAGGGGCAAAGGATCGGAGTCCGATGGCTTCAATCACCAATTGGAGAGAGATGCGCTTTGTATGCTGGCTGCTGGTTTCGATTTGATCCAGCAACTGGCTCAATCCTGTGATTTCATTTGCCATGGTGATGGTTTGGCTCTGGGTTGTTGCCCCACTGCCCACATGTTTGCCGATGCCAAGGCAAAGTGCTCCCGGGATTCGATCATCCCTTTCCAGCCGCCTGCTGGTTGGCCGCCGCATAGCCTGGGGTTACTGATAGTCTGAACTCCATAAGAGGGGATCGCCAGTTTTCTATTGGGCTGTTTGCATTGCATAGAAGGTGGGAGGAAGTGGTTGTGAAAGCAGGTGGTGCAAATCGGATCAATAAGTGCCGGTTTACGACGCGCGGTTTTCGGGCCAATCCGGTGATCCTGGTTGTCGGTTCATAAGATGCCGGTGCGGTGGCTGCCAGGCAGCCTCTGCGCAAGCCTCTGAAAGCCGGTGGTCAACTGCGTGCAATGGCCGGTATTTCAGGGGATGTGACCGATCCGTACTGGGAACCGGCTGGTTTGCCAGGGCAGTAATATCTAGCAGGTTAGCTAAATAACTTGGGCAAAGCCTCCTTTTCTTCCGCCTCGCCACTATGACCGGCCCTGCGCGCCATCAACCCCTCTGCAAGTCTCCGGATTTTCCCTATGTGCAACGGCTTGGGCGGCTGTTGATAAAGGGCGGCACTCAGCAGTTCTTGCAACTCATCCAGCTCTTCGAAGCCGAGCTGTCGGGCGGCATCACCCAGGCTATTGCCTTCAAACTGAGGCCAGCGGGAGTGCAGCCAGTTTAGGGTGGCCTGCTGGATGTGACAGGGATTACCACTATCGACAGCCCGTTTCACGGCACCGGTGCCATAGTCTTTGTGCGCCAGCGGGTTGTTAGTCACAGTCTGCCCTTTTCCGGGATTGCCCCGGCGGCGCAGGTGGTAAAGGTAGAGCAGCCATAACAGATGAGAGGCAAGTGCGGCTATTGCCAGGTTGCGCCAGAAGTGGTCCTGCGCTTCGAGGCCGGCAGTGCCTGGCACCAGTGTTTGCAGGGCCCCGCCTTCCCCGTTTGGCACAGCGGGTGCAGCGCTGCCGCTGACGTTAAAACGGAAGGCGGGCAGTTGCGTAGCTCTTTGCCGATTGTTCTTGGTGTCCCACCAGATGATGGTCACGGCCGGCAGCTGGTAGCTTCCGGGTCGGGTGGCGACAATTGCTGTGGTCTCGATACGACTGCCGGTCACGCCGTCGGGACCGGTCTGATCTTCCTGCTGGGGTTGATCCGGATAGGTCTTCAGGCCCTCTACATCCAGTTTGGGCAGTGGTGGCAGTTGTGCTGCGCGCAGACCTTCGGCACGCACCGTAAGGATACGGGTAATGGGTTCGCCAACCGCGAAAGTATTGGCGTCCTGGCTCCAGCTTTGTACTATCCCCAGGCTCGAAGCAGGCAGCCATTGGGCACCGCTATAGCGATCGGGTTTGGGTGACACTTGTACGGTTTTTGCCTGGGAGCGGAGACGCATGCGCTGGTTGTTGCGGTTGAAAAGGGAAAAGGGGTCCCTGCGCCCGGCCACTGCAGCATAGGTCAAAGCCGGAATGGTGAGTTGCCCCGAGTTGTCTGCAAAGACCGCATAGGTCAATTCGTACACTGCGTAACTGGTGCCGTTCAGTTTGCGCTCGTAGCGCTGTTCATTCACTTTGTCGACGTGGGCTCCGGTGATCTGCAAGGGCTCGGTGGCAATATCGTGCAGGCCGATGGTGGTATACAGGCGTACATCCACCAATAATTGCTCCTGCACGTAGACTTTGCTTTTATCCGGCTCTACTTCCAGAAAGACTTTGCGCTCCCCGCTGCCTGGGTGGCTTTGCGCTTCGCGCACGGAGATGGGGATGGTATTGGAAACCTGGTCCTTGTAGTGGAGGGAAGGAATAATTAACTCGCCCTCACGCTTGGGGGCGAGCGCGAGCACCCATTCCACAAAGCTCTCTGCGCGACCATTGATCACGCGGTATTGGTTCGACTGTTGCCGTGAGAGAATATCAAAATCCTCCTCCAGCAGTTCAAAATCGGGCTGCCCGCCACTTTCTTCGCCGGAGTATCTGAGGCGTAAGTTGACGGTCTCCTCAATAGCGATTTTGTCTCGATCAACGCTGGCATTCAGTTCGCTTGCATGTGTGACGGTCGCCAAACCGAGCAGTACAAAAATGAAACACAACCGATAGAGCCCCATCCCAAATCGAATTCCTGAGCCGTGGGTAAACTGTTTTTTGTTTCGCTGCCTCATAGGATTACCCGATGCCAGTGCCGTCATAAAACCCTATCACCTTTTTCCCTACCATCTTTGAGTGGCGCCATTTTCCGGGGGTTCCCATTCGCCGCTGCGATAAGCGCGGCGTCTTTGCAGACTTTCATATTTGAATTTTTCACGCATCAGTCCAGCGGGGTCGTCGGGGATCTGTCGTAGCCACTGGTCCAGCGCCTGCTGGGTTTCCGGGTCCAGAGCAGTTTCCCCGCTACCCGACCCAGAGGGTTCCTGAC
This sequence comes from Microbulbifer jejuensis, assembly GCF_047289955.1. Lineage (NCBI taxonomy): Bacteria > Pseudomonadati > Pseudomonadota > Gammaproteobacteria > Cellvibrionales > Microbulbiferaceae > Microbulbifer > Microbulbifer jejuensis. The sequence goes on along the minus strand of NZ_JBLBUB010000005.1, from coordinate 137,686 downwards.
CCTGTTCCTGTTCTTCCCCGCGCTGTTGGGCTTTTGAAGGTTGCTGTTCTTTTTCCTGCTGCGCCGGATTGGAGGTTTTTTGTGCAGAAGATTGTTCCTGTTCTTGGCCGGGCTCCTGCTCGGGGGCGCGGGCTTCGCGGTCAGCGGATGGCTGATTGTCGCCCTGTTGCTGTTGTTGGTCCTGTTGCCCTTGCTGGCTCTGCGGTTGATTACCGGGCTGCTGCTGGTTTTGTTGTTGTTCCTGCTGTTCTTTGGATTCCTGTTGCTGCGGAGGTTTTTGCAGCTCCTGCAGTTGTTTGGCGATACGCCGATTGTGTTCAGCGTCGGCGAATTGGGGGGCTTGTTCCAGGGCGCGGTCGTAGGCTTCAATGGCCTTGTTGTAATCCCCCTGCTGTACCAGGCTATTGCCCAGGTTGTAGAGGCCTTGAGGATCATCACTGAGGGCGAAATCCTTCTGGGCTGCGGCATAGTCACCGGCGCGATAATTGGCCGTGCCCCGCCACTGGGGGTTCCTGAATGTCCCCGCCGCCGCCTCGGGCTCACCCTCTGCAAGCAATTGCCGGCCCTGTTGGTCCTTGCGTTGCCAGAGATCTTTCCATTCGAAAGCCCGGCTCTCGCTGGGCAGGCCCAAAAGCAGGACCAGGGGCAGGATGCAGGCCAGTGCGCCGCGGCGGAATAGGAAGGCGGCAAGGGGCAGGACCAGCAGGAGCAGCAGAGGACCCTCATCGCGCCATTGATCGAACTCTCTCTCCGTTAACTGCGCCTGCTGCGGGCGCCCGGATTGTGGCAACAAGTGACTGATATCGCGGTCGTTTACGGCAATCCTTGCATAGCGGCCGCCACTGTTGTTGGCGAGATGGCGGAGTGCGCGGGGATTGAAATTGGAAATCACAATTGTCCCTTTACTGTCTGTGACAAAGCCACCGCTGGCGCCCCGGGGGATAGGGCTGCCTTCGCCACTGCCCACAGCGAGGATGCTGAGTGCCACATTGGCATCGGCAAGCGACCTGGCTACGCTATCCAGTGCCATCGGGTCAATACCGTCGGTTACCGCGAGGAGCTGACCGCGGCCGGCAGCCCCGTCTTTCAGAAGGCGGATGCCGTTTTCCACACCCATTTCAATATTGCTCCCGGGTACCGGCATCACAGAGGGCGAGAGTGCGGGAACCAGGTTGGCAATGGTGGCAGTATCCTCGGTGAGCGGCGTGACTATGTGGGCCTCGCCGGCGTAGGCAACCAGAGCCGTCAATCCGTCTTTGCGCTGCCGCAGAATATCCAGGATTTTCAGTCTTGCGCGCGTGAGGCGATTGGGGGAGAGGTCTGTCGCCATCATGGAGGGGGACAGGTCCAGTAATATCACCAGAGCGTCCTGATTGCTGTATACCGGTGTCGGCAGCTTTCGCCAGGTGGGTCCGGCCAGGGCGAGAATCATCGCGGCCAGCAGGGCAAAAACCAGCGCAAACAGCCAGGGGCGTTTGGCCCCTCCGCGCAACAACAGGTGCGGTAACAGGTCTGCATCAATTACTTTTTGCAGTTGTGCGCTGTTGAGAACGGTCTTCCAGAGCCCCCAGCAAACCAGTGCGGCCGGTATCAGCAGCCACAGCCAGTAGGGGCGCAGAAAGTGAAAGGACTGTAATAGGTCTGGCATATTCATTGTGCCCGGCCTCCGCGGACAGCTGTGCGGCTATGACGGCCTCCGGCATGGCTTAAATGAGTAACAAGTGGCGCCAGGGCCCAGATACCCGACAGTAACAGGGCGGCGCCCAGCGGCCAGAAAAAGAGGGATTTAAGCGGTCGATAACTTTCCGCTTCCTGCTCTACTGGCTCAAGGGCATCCAGTTCGGCGTAAATCTCCGCCAGTTCCCGCGGGTTGCGGGCGCGAAAGTAGCGCCCGCCAGTTTCTTCGGCAATGGCTTGCAGTGTCTTGCTGTCCAGATCCCTGGAGGGGTTGATCCTGCGGCTGCCATAACGACTGCCCAGTAGACCCGGTTGCACCATCTCATCGGCGCCCACACCGATGGTATAGACAGTAATTCCGGCCTGTTGTGCCAGCTGTGCCGCTTTGAGTGGAGAGACTTCCCCGGCGGTATTGGCACCGTCAGTCAGCAGAATAAGAACCCGCTGCTCGGCGGGGCGCTGGGTGAGGCGCTTTACAGACAAGCCAATGGCATCGCCGATAGCGGTGCCCTGACCGGCGAAACCAATCTGTGCCTCGTGCAATAATGTGCCGACGGTTTCCCGGTCATAAGTGAGCGGGGCCTGAAGGTAAGCGCGGGTACCGAACAGTACCAGCCCCAGCCGATCGCCCTTGCGACGCTCGACAAAATCCCCGACAACCTGTTTGACGGCGTCGATACGCATGGCCGGACGACCGCCGATGAGCATATCCGGAGTTTCCATACTGCCGGAGATGTCCACGGCCACCAGCAGGTCACGGGCGCTGCCGGCCTGGGTGATGGGCTCGCCGTACCAGCGTGGGCGGGCCGCGGCGCAGATCAGCAACAGCCAGAGTAGGGTGAGCAGCGCCAGGTTGAAAAGGTTACTTGTCCCACCGCTGTCGCGGTGGGACAAGGCCGCATAAAAAGGCACTTTAAGTGCACTGTGCAACGGTTTGGCGCGGGGCAGACACCAGCGCAGCAAAAGTGGCAGCGGTGTGAGTAAAAAAACCCAGAGCCAGTCAAACTCAAACACGGCTGGCTTCCCCGTTAAGCTCGGTAGAGGTCACTTGCGCAGATTGCGCAGATCGGTCGTGTTGTTCCACCCAGCCAATGGCGTATTGTCGCAATGCGTTGTTTCTGTCCGGGTCGCCAGTACCGCGATACAACTGTTCCAGCAGGACCTGCCTCGCACCGGAGGGGCATTGCAATGGGGCGGTATTTTCCAGGAAGGCCAGCCACTGAAGGCCGGTGAGATTGGCGCACTGCGGGCGACCAAAGCTGGTCACGGCGACCCGCTTTAGGATTTCGTTCATCTCCGCACTGGCGGTGGGCTGGCTGGCATCGACCGCTTTCAGTAGGGCCACAGCTTGCACCCGATAGCGGTTGCGGCGGGCTTGTTTGCGCTGTCGCCCAACCCCCACTGCAATGCCCAGCAGACAAGCGAAGATGAGTGTTGCGAGCAGCCACCATCCCGGCGCAGGCGGCCACCAACCGACGGACGTAGGCTCTTGTATATCGTGTAATTGTGCCAGGAGTTCCTGGGGCTCCGGCGAAGGTGCCGGGCTTTGTCGCTGATTGGTTTCTCTCAGCATAACGGCTCCCAGGTTGGCGCAGGCTTGCCGAAAGCGATGCTCCTGAGCGTCTGGCGACAACCGCTGGCAGATAGCAGAAGGTCCCTCTTATCCATCACGACTGCCGCCTGTTACTGTTCTTGTACCAGTTGTTTTTCTGGTGTGACCCATAGAAGGACATCAGCTCCGGCACCAGGGGTTTGGTGTTGTCAAAGTCCAGTAACGGCAGCCGGTGGCGGCGGCAGAGCTGCTCCACTTCGGTATGAAGGCGGGCCTGTTCCTTTGCGAAGGCGTCCCGTTGAGGGCGGTTGACGGCACTGAGAAAAGTGCGCTGGAGGCCGTCGGTGATTGTCATCGACTGCGCCGGAAGTTTCCGTTCCAGGGGATCGGTTACCCGAATTACCTGCAGGTCCGCTTGCCGGGATAATAGGTAAAGGGGTTGCGAGCAGGGTTCATCGAGATCGTGACAGTCGCTGATCAGAAAAAGGGCACTGCCAGGGCGGGCAATGCGGCGGGCTTCTTCCAACAGGGTCTTCAGGGAATGGCCGCCATTTTCCGCTATCGGGCTGCGAAGTTCGCCGGCTCTGGCCACCATACTGTGAATCATTGCCAATACGGCGTGGTGACTGCGCCGCGGACGAACGGTATCAATCTCTCGGTCGGAAAAAAGCAGGGCGCCGATGCGATCACTGTGCAGCAGTCCGGCCCAGCCGAGAGCTGCGGCAATGCCACTGGCGGCGACAGATTTAAACGCGCGGTGGCTGCCAAAGAACATCGGTGAGCGCAGATCCAGCAGGATGACCACCGGCCTTTCCCGCTCCTCCTGGTAAAGCTTGGTATGGGTCTTGCCGGTGCGTGCAGTTACGCGCCAATCAATAGAGCGGACATCGTCGCCGGCCTGATAGTCCCTGACCTCCTCAAAGTTCATGCCGCGGCCACGGTAGCGGGTGAGCAGGTTGCCGGCCTGATCGCTGCGCGCCAGGCGCGGTTGAAACAATTGCAGCTGGCGCGCTACATAGCGCAATTGCACCAGCGGGCCCACTTGTGGATAGGCACCGCGCAAATCCGTTTCTAACGGGGGGGCTGCAGCTTGCATCAGATGGCCGGAACCTGCTGCAGTAGCCGCTCTATGACCTGACTGGTGTTAATACCGGCGGCTTCGGCTTCAAAACTGAGCAGCAGGCGGTGGCGTAAAATATCGGGCGCCACCTCCATTACGTCGTCTGGTGTAACGTAATCGCGACCGGCAAGCCAGGCCCGAGCGCGGGCACAGCGGTCGAGGGCAATGGTTGCTCTGGGACTGGCGCCAAAATCTAGCCAGGACGCCAGCTCGCGGTCATATTTCATCGGCTCGCGCGTGGCAATGACAAGCTGGACAGTATAGGTTTCCACTGCCTCAATCATCTGCATGTCCAGAATCTGCTTGCGGGCCTGGAAGATGGTCTCCTGATTGATCACGTTGTCAGGGCGATTTTCGCCAAGGCTAGCCTCGGATCTGGCCAGACGAAGAATTTTTGCTTCCGCCCCCGCATCCGGGTAGGCAAGATTCACCTGCATCAAAAACCGGTCTAACTGAGCCTCTGGTAGAGGATAGGTCCCCTCCTGCTCAATAGGGTTTTGAGTGGCCATCACCAAAAATAACTGTGGCAGCGGATAGGTTTTCCGCCCTACACTGATTTGCCGCTCTGCCATGGCCTCCAACAATGCGGATTGCACTTTGGCGGGAGCGCGATTGATCTCATCGGCCAGGATCAGGTTGTGAAAGACCGGCCCGGGTTGGAAATGGAACTCTCCGCTTTCCGGCCGGTAAATATCGGTACCGGTAATATCTGCCGGCAACAGGTCCGGTGTGAACTGAACGCGATGGAAGTCTCCCTCAACAGCTTCGCCCAGTGTTTTGATCGCCTTGGTTTTGGCCAGGCCCGGAGCGCCTTCCACCAACAGGTGGCCGTCTGCAAGCAGGGCGATCAATATGCGATTGACCAGGGTTTTCTGCCCGATAATCTGCTCTTCCAACCAGTCGCCCAGGGCGACGATGCGATCTCTGGTATTCCGGTTTGCTTCCATAACCTCTCTTCTTTTGCGAATGTGCCCGCCGGGTCGAATTGGCTGGCTATCTGCGATCTTTTATATATAGTCGCCACCATTGAGGTTGGCTCCGTTGATTTTAACGGCACCAGATAAAGAGGCAAGTAGGTAACAACGGGTCATCGGTAAGGCGACAAACTTTTGAGGTGGTTCTGTCACTCCTCAAAGGGTATCTGAACGTGAACCTGTAGGACTCACCCCGCTTGTAATCCGGGGATGAGATGACCGTCTTTTCGGATCTACAGTTATTGGATCGGATGAGACAAAAATGCGATTGGGAGGTTCCCCGTGAATATGGCGACGGTGATTACCGATAGCCGTGATGAGTTAGTGGCACAGATTTGTGAGCTGACTCGCGATAAGCTGGCGAGTGAAGCCGAGCCAGTTGTGGCTTTTGCGCAGCAGTTCCTACACCAGTACCCGCTGGAAGACCTGGCGGGCCGACGACTTGTGGATGTCTTCGGTTGCATCTACTCCTGGTGGAACTTTATTCAGCAGCGCTCCGGCGATCTTCCCAAGGTGTGGATCTTCAATCCGCGCCTGGAGGACGATGGTTGGGAATGTACCCATACGGTGATCGGACTGTTGCAGCAGGATATGCCATTTCTGGTGGATTCTGTGCGGATGGAGATCAATCGGAGAAATACCGTCATCCACTCCATCAAAAGTACGGTACTGCATCTTGAACGCAATGCCAGTGGTAAGTTGAAGCAGCTGCTTCCCACTCCCGGAGTGTCGCCGGATTTGTCCTTTGAGCATATCTCGACAGGCAAGAACAAGCCTGGCAAGGGGGCGGGAAAGCTGGTCGAGGCCCTGATTTATATCGAGGTGGACCGCGACACCTCGGCAGAGTTCGCCTCTGGACTGACCGCCACCTTGAAAGAGATTCTGGGCGAGGTGGAATTGGTGGTAGATGATCATGCGCCCTTGCTCGAGGCCTGCAGCGAGATGGAGGGCCAGCTGCAGGCCGGACTCTCTGAAGATGACACCAATCTGCTGGAGGCATGCGCTTTCCTGCAATGGATGCGCGATGGCAACTTTACTTTCCTGGGCTATCGGGAATACGAGTTCAGCCAGGCTGGCGACAAGAAGATTCTCAGCGAAATGGAAGACCGGCGCCTGGGGATTTTCAAGAAGTTGCAGGAGACCGCCGCCCCCATGCCGGAGACTGCTTTCAGTGAGGGAAAACAGCGCTTTTATCAGGGCCCCAATTACCTGACGTTCGCCAAATCCTCGGTGAAATCCCGTGTGCACCGCAGTGCCTATTCAGATTACGTTATGATCAAGCGCTATAGCGCGGAAGGCGAGGTCATTGGCGAGTCGGCGTTTATGGGGCTTTATACCTCCCCGGTGTATACAGAGAGCCCAGCGAAGATCCCGATTATCCGGCGCAAGATGGCGTCCATCATCGAGTACAGCGGCCTGACCGGCCACGGCCACGACGGCAAGGCGCTGCGCCGTATCCTGGACACCCTGCCCCGCGACGAGCTGTTCCAGGGCAGTACACAGGAATTGTTCGATGTGGTGATGGGGGTGCTGAGCCTGAATGAGCGCGCCCAGATCCGTCTATTTATGCGCCGGGATCCTTTTGGCAAGTTTGTCACGGCGACGGTGTTTGTGCCGCGGGAACAATTCAGTAGCAGCGTGCGCGAATTGATTTGCTCGCATATAGCTCGGGCCATTAAGGCCAGGGATTCGGATTTTACCACTTTCTTCTCCGAATCCATTCTCGCGCGGGTACATTTTGTTTTCCGCGTTTCACCCGACGCACCCGTAGATATGGATGTAGCGCTGTTGGAGGCGCAGATTGTGGATATAACCCGCTCCTGGGAAGATGTATTTCAGAGATCGCTAATTGAAAGCGGTGGGGAAGAGGAGGGCAACCGCCTCTTTCGCATCTACGGGCGCGCCTTCCCTGCGGGCTATCGAGAAGATTTTGAACCGCGTATCGCGGTACAGGATGTCAATGCCATTCAGGGGTTGAGTGAAAACAACCGGGTCGCCATGAGCTTCTACCAGCCTGCCGGTGCAGCCCAGGGCAGCCTCCGTTTCAAAGTCTTTAACTGGGGCAGCGGCCTGACCCTCTCGGACATTATCCCGGTTCTGGAGAACCTCGGTCTGCGGGTCATTGGCGAGTTCCCCTATACGATTCGTCCCTGTGGCGGCACCGATGTGTGGATGCACGAGTTCCACCTGGAGTTTGGCTTACCCACTAAAATCGATGCCCAGGCTTCCCGCAGCCTGTTCCAGGATGCTTTCGCGGCTATCTGGAACCACACTGCCGAGAGTGACGCCTTTAACCGCCTGGTATTGGCCGCCCGCCTGAACTGGCGTGAAGTATCCATGTTGCGCGCCTACGCCCGTTATCTGAAGCAAACAACATTCAGTGCCAGCCAGGGCTATATCGCAGCAACGCTGGCCAGCCATGTGGAGATCACCCGCAACCTTGTGGCGCTTTTTCGTGCGCTGTTTGATCCGCGCCTGAGTTCCGGCAAGCAGGAACAGACCCGGGTCGAGCGACTGATTATCAAAATCCACGATGGTTTGGATGGCGTCGAAAATCTCAATGAGGACCTGGTGTTGCGTCGCTACCTGGAATTGCTGCTGGCGACCCTGCGTACCAACTTCTTTCAGAGCGATGCCGAGGGGCGTCCCAGGGATTACATCTCAATCAAATTCAGCCCACGCGACATTCCGGGTATCCCCGAGCCACGCCCCGAGTTTGAGATTTTTGTCTACTCGCCGCGAGTGGAAGGTGTGCATCTGCGTGGCAGTAAGGTGGCACGGGGTGGTCTGCGCTGGTCGGACCGACTGGAAGACTTTCGCACCGAGGTATTGGGTCTGGTGAAAGCCCAGGCGGTGAAAAATGCCGTGATCGTTCCCAGCGGTGCAAAAGGCGGTTTTGTGATGCGTCGTCCACCGGCGGATGGCAGCGGTGAGGCTGTGATGGAAGCGGGAATCGCCTGTTATAAAACCTTTATCCGCGGCCTGCTGGATATCACCGATAACTTGAAGAATGGTGAGGTCATTCCGCCACCATTGGTCGTGCGTCGGGATGAGGACGACCCCTACCTGGTAGTGGCGGCGGACAAGGGGACCGCCTCTTTCTCCGATATCGCCAATGGCATTGCCAAAGACTATGATTTCTGGCTGGGCGATGCCTTTGCTTCCGGCGGAAGCCAGGGGTATGACCACAAGAAGATGGGGATTACCGCCCGTGGTGCCTGGGTATCTGTGCAGCGACACTTCCGCGAAATGGGAATGGATATCCAGAAAGAGGATTTCTCGGTAATCGGTATCGGTGATATGGGCGGCGATGTTTTTGGTAACGGCATGCTGTTATCCGAACATATTCGCCTGACAGCCGCCTTTAACCATTTACACATCTTTATTGATCCCAGTCCGGATACGGCCATCAGTTTCGAGGAGCGCAAGCGCCTGTTTGGCCTGCCTCGCTCCGGTTGGGGGGATTACAACCGCAAGCTGATCTCCAAGGGCGGAGGGATTTTCGAGCGCCGTGTCAAGGCAATCAAGATCTCCGCGGAGATGAAGAGCGCATTCGATATCAAAGAAGACCGGCTCACGCCCAACGAACTGATCAGCGCCCTGCTGCGTGCACCGGTGGATTTGATCTGGAATGGCGGCATTGGTACCTACGTCAAGGCGGCCACAGAATCCGATGGCGAAGTGGGAGACAAGTCCAACGACCATCTGCGCATCAATGGGTGCGAGCTGCACGCCAGGGTTTTCGGGGAAGGGGGTAATCTGGGCATGACCCAGCGCGGACGCATCGAATACGCGCTGAATGACGGTCGCTGTAATACCGACTTTATCGACAACGCCGCCGGTGTGGATTGTTCCGACCACGAGGTGAACATCAAGATCCTTCTCGATCGGGTGGTGGCAAACGGGGACCTCACCGACAAGCAGCGCAATCAGTTGCTGGATGGAATGACCAACTCGGTGAGCGATCTTGTGTTGCGCAACAACTACGACCAGACCCGCGCATTAAGCATCGCTGAGTACCAGGTTTCCAAGCGTCTGGATGAATACCGGCGCACCATTAATGCACTGGAGGATGACGGCCGCCTCAATCGGGCACTGGAGTTTATCCCCGACAATGAACAGATTTCCGAGCGGCTGCACAAAGGGCAATGCCTCACCCGTCCCGAATTGTCGGTTTTGCTTTCTTATGTGAAGGTGCAGCTCAAAGAAGCGCTGCAAGACTCAGAAATTGCCAATAATCCCCAAGTGCGTCGGGCTGCCGAGTCCGCCTTTCCGGCAGAGCTGGTGGCGCAATACGAGGAACAGGTATACGGCCATCCGCTGCTGCGCCAGATTGTTGCCACCCAGGTGGCCAATGAAATGGTCAACAGCATGGGGATCACATTCTATAATCGCATCAGCACCGCCACCGGGGGAAATATCGACGATGTTGCAGCGGCCTATGTGAGTGCCCGCGATGTTTACAGCATGCAAGAGTTCCAGGAGCAGGTGGTCCAACTCGACTACAAGGTACCGGCGGAACTGCAGACCGAGCTGCTTAATTCCATGATCGGCCGGGTGCGCCGTGCCACCCGCTGGTTTCTGCGCAATCGCCGCAGTGATTTGGAGCCGGCGCGCAATTGTGCGTTATTTCAGGAGCCGGTACAGCGCGTCATCAAGGCCCTGCCTAAAATTCTGAGCGGCGATCCACTCAGTGAGTGGGAGCAGCGTTATCAGAAGCTTTTGGAAGCGGGGGTGCCCGAGCCTCTGGCACTGCTGTCAGCCTCCCCAACCTATCTCTATTCTGCACTGGGTATTTCTGCCTCGGCGCGGGCCAGTGGCAAGTCGGTGGAAGAAGTGGCCATCGTTTACTTTCGGCTTTCCGACGCGCTGAACCTGCACTGGTTCGGCAACCTGATTGTCGATCTGCCGGTCGACAGTTTTTGGCAAGCGCAGGCCCGCGAAACCAGCATGGATGATCTGGACAGCCAGCTCTCGACTCTTGCGGTAAACATCCTGCGCCTCGCCAGCGGGGAGAAATTGGATGTCGATACCGCGATGTTGCGCTGGAGCGCTATTATGGCGTCTGCCATTGCACGTTGGCACACGATGATTGCCGAGCTGAAAGCAGCCTCTGTGGGTGATTTTGCGATGTTTACGGTGGCTCTGCGCGAGTTGATGTACCTTGCTCAGGCTACCGCAGACTGTGAATCCCTGCAGGAATAACACAGTCGTCAGTTCCGGGAATTGTTTGATTGCCGGATTGGTATGGGTTGGAGGGGTCCCTGTGGGTGGCCCCAACCATGTATTTGTGAAACCCGAGTGCTTCGTTTGCCCTTTTCGTGGCAAGTGGGTGGCCGCTCGCTCCCCATATTAAGGAAAGGTATGTATTCAACACTGCGTAAGGCATTGTTCGCGCTCGATCCCGAGCGAGCCCACCATTTCTCACTGGATGCGATCGGGGCCGCCGAGCGTCTCGGTCTGATGTCGCTGTTCAAAAAGCCCATAGCGCATGACCCCGTGGAGTTGATGGGGCTGACATTACCCAACCCCGTGGGGCTGGCTGCGGGGCTGGACAAGAATGCGCAGGCATTCAACGGATTGGGTGCACTGGGCTTTGGTTTTATCGAAGTGGGGACCGTGACCCCGCGCCCGCAGCCAGGCAACCCACAACCGCGCCTGTTCCGTGTGGAGGAGGCTGGTGCCCTTATCAATCGTATGGGGTTTAATAACCTCGGTGTCGATTACCTTGTACAGCGGGTGCGGCATCGCCGCTACAAGGGGGTACTGGGCATCAATGTGGGCAAGAACTTTGATACCCCGGTTGAGAGAGCGGCGGACGACTACTGCCTGTGCATGGAAAAAGTCTATCCCTTTGCGGATTACATCACAGCCAATGTGTCCTCTCCCAATACGCGCGGTTTGCGAGATCTGCAGTTTGGCGAAAGCCTGAAACGTCTGCTGGAACGTATCAAAGACAAGCAACTGCAGCTGGCGCAAAAGAGTGACCGCTATGTGCCCGTGGCGGTAAAGATTGCCCCAGATTTGGAGGGGGAGGTCATCGCGCAGATTGCCGAGGTGTTGTGCGAGTACAGTGTCGATGGTGTCATCGCGACCAATACCACCATCGATAAGTCTTCGGTCGCCAGGCTGCCCTATGGAAGCGAGGAGGGTGGTCTCAGCGGTAAGCCGCTACGGAAGCGCTCGACCCAGGTTATTGCGCAATTGTCCCAGGCGCTGGACAAGCGAATCCCGATTGTTGGTGTGGGCGGTATTTTTGATGGGGACAGCGCGGTGGATAAAATTCGTGCCGGTGCCACTGCGGTGCAGATCTACACCGGGTTTATCTATCGGGGCCCAGCGCTCATTCGCGCTGCCGCGGAGGCCCTTGCCCTGGAGCGCCGTCGCTCAGTTGGCGGTGAGTCCCAATAGGTTTGGTTGCACATGGACAGCCGCCCTTGAAAAAGTATTGGTTGTGTTTGGCAGAGCGCCAGATCAAAAACACTCTGCGCTTGTTGGCCCTGAGCAGGGACTGGGAGAGGTCTTGGGTTGTCGTTAAGGGCTAAATGGTACTCCAGCCGTCCGGGTACTGGATGTCGGTGGAAACAGCGCTATAAATCTCCAATTTTTGCGCCTTGGTGGTTCTGTCAAAGCCATTCCAGTAGTCTTCCCGCCCTTCACGCCAGCCGTTGACCCATTCCTGGTGGGCATCACTTTCTACAAAGGGACAACTGTCAATGGACTTGTTGTTCAGTGCAGCTAAATATCCCCGGTAGAATGCCCTGTCGGTGTGATTGCGTTTTTGGCGTTTCATTGTATAAGGCACCTCTGTTCGTAGATGTACCGGTGGCAGCGCGGTATGATGGATACGCTTTACAGTTATATTGCACCGTTTGTTTAAGCTTAGTGAATCTTTCCCGCAGGTGACCGCGCGCTTTCCTTTCCGCCTCCTATTGCAAGAATACTGTCGGGTTTGCCCAATCGGAAAACTCTGGACAGGCCATTTGAGCGCTATTGGTGGGGCGGGAAAATCCCACATGACTCCACAGACATGGCGCCAATCGGTGCGTTTAGCGTGGGTTGAGACGGCACAAGGGACATCGCGACGGTGGCGGAGTGACCCTCCGCTTGTGACCGGTTTCGAGGATGGCTGTGCATGTCAGGGGTGCGGGTGCCGGTAGGTTCTCACTGGTTCTAAGCCTCTGTGGGCGGCATCGTTTCTCTCATCGGTCCGCACCGGGCGGGGTAAGAAAATTGGCGTGCAAACAAGCCCCGGAAGACGTGAAATGTCCCCTTCTGGAGGGGGAAATTGGGTAAATATGTTGACTGATTTACAGATAGAAGCATTAAAGTTCACTGCCACCTGCCCCAAAGGGCTTGAGAGCCTGCTCGCCCAAGAGCTGCGGGCTCTCGGTGCGGATGGATTGCAGGAGCAGCCCGCGGCCGTGCACTTTTGCGGCTCTTTAGCCCTGGCCTACCGCTGTTGTCTCTGGAGCCGCCTCGCCAACCGTATCCTGGCGCGCCTGGATCAGGTGCGTATAGGCGGTGCCGAAGATCTTTATCGAGCAGTTGCCGCTCAGCCCTGGGAGCAGCATATACAGCCGTCTGGCAAGCTCTGGCTACAGTTCTCCGGCACCAACCGCGAGATTCGCAACAGTCAATTCGGTGCACAGAAGGCAAAAGATGCAATTGTCGATCGCCTGCGCCGTCAGACCGGTGCGAGACCGAGCATTGTCAAGCACAATCCCGATTTGACCGTGACGTTGCGATTACAGCGGGAAAAGCTGGATATCGCGATTGATCTCAGCGGCGACAGCCTGCATAAACGCGGCTACCGCACCCACATCGGCGCTGCACCATTAAAAGAGAATCTCGCTGCCGCGCTCTTGCTGCGCGCCCAGTGGCCACGGATTGCCGCAGAGGGCGGTGCATTGCTGGACCCCATGTGTGGCTCGGGCACCATTTTGATTGAAGCGGCCTTGATGGCGGCGGATATCGCCCCGGGCTTGTTTCGCGAGCAATTTGGTTTTGAGTCCTGGCTCAATCACCAGAGCGATATCTGGAATCACTTGCGTGAGGAAGCCCTGCAGCGCCGCGCCGCTGGCCTGGAGAAAGATTTACCTGAAATTCGCGGTTATGATGCGGATGCCAGGGTGCTTTTTGCTGCCGAAGCCAATATTGCCAGGGCGGGACTGGAACGCCGGGTTCGAGTGCGTTGTCGTTCCGTAGCCGCTTTCAAAGTCCCGAGCCACAGGGCAGTCAAGCCGGGCCTGGTGTTGACCAATCCGCCCTACGGTGAGCGTTTGGGAGATCAGGAAGCCCTGCGGGAAACCTACGCGGAGTTGGGGCGCCAGCTGAAAGTGGAATTTCCAGGCTGGCAGGTGGGTATTTTTACGGGCAACCCGGAGCTTGGCTATTCCACCGGGCTGCGCTCCCACAAGCACTACCAACTGTACAATGGCAGTATTCCCAGCCAATTGTTATTGTTCCAGGTGCATCAACTGAATGCGCCGGGACAATCGGCTGACAAAGAGCGCAAACTATCTGTAGAGGCGGAAATGGTGGCCAACCGCCTGCGTAAGAATCTGCGCACGACTGGCAAATGGGCCGATAGGAACGGTGTCGATTGTTACCGGCTCTACGATGCCGATCTGCCGGAATATTCTGCTGCAGTGGATTTGTACAAAACCAGTAGTGGTACGCTGTATGCCCATCTGCAGGAGTACCGCCCACCGGCCAGTATTGATGAGGGTAAAGCGTGTAACCGCCTGCGCGACCTGATGCGTGCTGTGCAAACTGTCCTGGACTTGCCGCGGGCAAAGATCAGTATCAAGGAGCGGCGCCGTCACAGTCACAAGAGTGGGCAGAAGGGCGGTGGCCAGTATCAAAAGCAGGCGGAAGCTGGAACCGCTTTGCGAGTGAAGGAGTACGGTGCTGAGTTCGAAGTGGATTTGTGGCGTTATCTCGATACCGGACTGTTTCTCGACCACCGTCCGGTGCGCAAGTACATTCGCGAGTTAGCCTCCGGCAAAACATTTCTCAATTTATTCTGCTACACCGCCAGTGCGACAGTGCAGGCCGCCCTGGGGGGCTGTGTGCGGAGTACCAGTGTGGACATGTCCAGAACGTATCAGTCCTGGGCCGCACGCAATTTTCGCGCGAATACTATGGACCCTTACAGGCACCAACTGGTGGAAGCGGACTGCCTTCGGTGGCTTGCCTCAGCCCAGCAAAATCGCAAAGGACAGTACGATTTGATCTTCCTCGACCCCCCCACCTTTTCCAATTCTGTCAAAATGCGCAGGGTACTGGATATACAGCGCGATCACGCAACGCTGATTCACCAGTGCATGACGTTGCTGGCCCCCGGTGGCAGACTGGTGTTTTCAAATAATTTGCGCAGTTTCAAAATGGATGGGGAGATTGACAAAGCCTACCGGGTAAAGCCGCTGCAATTGCTGGACAGGGATTTTCACAGAAACCCGAGGATTCACAATGTCTGGGAATTGTGCGCAGGGGAATAGACCCGATGCGCTTCGAGGCTCAACCCTTAAGTCAGCGGGCCGGCTGAAACATCAAAAATATCCCGGCAGGGACACGCTTTACTCGAGTTCCATAACCACCCGAAAACCGAGATCCCGCAAGCGGCTATCATCGCTGAGGCCCTTGCGATAATCCGCACTGATCTTGCTGGAGGTGTCCCGCATAGAGCCACCGCGCACGCTGTGCAATTTACAGTTCGCTATCCGTAGCGGGTTTGCATCGGTGCGGCTACTGTCATAACCGGGCTGGTAGCAGTCCTGCACCCATTCGGCGACGTTACCCGCGGTATCGTAGAGTCCGAAGGGGTTGGCCGGGTAGTGACCCACGGGTGCAGTGGTGACACGGAAGAGGCTGTTGAATTCGCTATTGCATCCCCGCCGGCAATTGGCCTTGCCGCGCGCATCATCGCCCCCCCACCAGAAAGGCTCTGCAACACCTGCGCGGGCCGCGTACTCCCATTCCGCTTCAGTGGCCAGGCGGTAGCGCTGGCGGGTTTCTGAGGATAGCCACTGCAGGTACCCTTGGGCATCCTCCCAGCTGACATGGATAACGGGCCTGTCTCCGCGCCCCCAGCCGGCGTCGTCCGGCAGAGCACGACCAGTGGCCAGAGCAAAACGATCATACTCATCAAAGGTAATTTCATGGGTTGAAATGGCAAAAGCACGGGTGATTGCCACCTTGTGGGCCGGACTGCTGAAAGAGCGCCGGTTATTGCCCATGGTAAACCTGCCCGCTTCGATCACAATCATCTGTGGCCCCCAGCCCCCGGATGGGAGTTTCGAGCGGATTTTTTTCCCGGCAAAGTAAGCCCGCTTCAGTGCAAGCGATAGTGTGAGGTCACTATCTTTGATATCGACCCAGCGGCGCACCTTGTTAAAGCCGGGCTTGCTGATTTCCAGGTCGTATTTTCCCGACTTTAGCTTGATGCCCGGCTGATAGCGGGGTGCAATATTCATAATGCGCACACGGGCGTCTTGCGGCGATGTCTTCACATTCAGGGCATAGGTGGGTGGGGCTTTGGGAATCTCGGATAACGCAGCCTGGATGCTCCCGGAGGCACTTTTCGTTGTCTCCGGGCTCAATGGGGTTGTTGTGGCCGTTTTGTCCATGCCGCTGCCGGGGTTTCGCGGAGGCCCGCCACTTTCTGCAAGCGCAACGGGTTTTGTGGTTATATTTTCCCCGCCCTCTGTTGCCCCTAAAGCGGTCGTTTGGGTTTCACTGGCGGGATTCTTATCAGGTATTGAATCGGGATTGGGCAATAATGCGGCTGCCTGACCCGACAGGGCTCCGGCGGTAAAGCGGCTGGCGCTGTCGAGGAGCGGGAGGCCGCTGCGCCATTGGGCTTTGGCGCTGATCAGGCTGAACAGACTCCAGGTGAAGAACAGGGAGAGGGCCATGAGTCCGCCGGCCAGCCAGGGGCGTTTGTGTTTTGCGGGTTCACGTAGCAGCTGGTGCAGGCGCACGAGAGTGTCCCGTTCTGTTTGTGTCCGCTGTGGCTGCTCGGGGTGTTTTCTGCCTCGTTTCAGGACCCGCACAATCCGCTCGCTGGCGCTGCTGTACAAGGTGAGCAACAGGGCGCGGGTGAGGCTGTAAATCCCAACGGAGGCAATGTTGAGCTGGCTGATCTGGCTGCTGGGCTTACCCGCCAGGGTAGCAATCCATTGGTCCACGGCATCACTCACATCCAGTCCGCGCTGAAACCGTTTGTCCGGGTCCTTCGCCAGAAAGCGGTCTATCAGTGGCTGGTAAATGGCGTTGCGCGATGGCAGCCGCGGGATAGGGCCGGTCAGATGCTTGATGGCAATGGCCACCGCTTCCTCGGCTTGATAGGGCACGGCACCAGTCAGCATTTCATAGAAGACCACACCGAGGCTGTAGAGGTCGGCGCGACCGTCAATGGCGGCTCCCCGTGCCTGCTCGGGGCTCATGTAGTGGGGGGTTCCCACTACCATGCCGCTATTGGTCATGCGGGTAGTGCGCGCGACCGCCCGCGCCACCCCGAAATCGCTGAGTACGGCGGAGCCGTCTTCCCGCAACAGGATATTCTCCGGTTTGAGATCGCGATGCACATAGCCCTTGCTGTGGGCATGATCCAGAGCCATGGCGATTTGCCGCACGACATTCAGGGCTTCCAGCGGCGCTATAGGACCTTTTTCAAGCCGTTCTGACACCGAGCCTCCCGGCATATAATCCATGGCGATATAATTTAGGCTGCGGTAGCGACCGATATCGTGGATGCCGACAATATTGGGGTGGGAGAGCTGCCCGACGATATTGGCCTCGCGCTGGAATCGCTCACTGAAGACCGGGTCTGCATTCAAAACCGGCGACATCACCTTGAGGGCCACCTGGCGGCCCACACTGCGCTGGATCGCCAGGTACACCGTGGACATGCCGCCCTGATTGATTTTTTTGAGGATCCGATAGCCCGGAATTTGCAGGGATGAACTACCGCTGGTGACGACTTCCATGGTGAGCGGGTCCTGTTAAAGCAGCTTGGGAAGCCCGATGATTGCCATCGTGACTGCGGCTACCACAAGAAGTGCTGCAAACACCCGCTTCGACAGTCCCTGGAGCTGCTCGAATGGCGGTTTGTTGTGAACAGCTCGGGAGTGTGCGTCCGAAGTTGAGCAGAGGGCAGGTGCCTGGGGTGGGGCATCGATAATTTGTACGGTAATGTTATCTCTGCCGCCGGCATCGAGTGCGGCCCCGATCAGTAAATCCACCGCGCGATGATTGTCGGTATTTTCTGCCAGTATTTGCGCAATCTTCTCATTGGGCACTTCGGTGCAGAGGCCATCACTGCACAGCAACAGTTTCTGCCCTGCAGCCCATTGGTAGGAAACCCGGTCTATTTCCAGGTTTGGGTTTGCACTGCCGCCGATACAGCGGGTTATAACATGCCGGTTGGGGTGGCTGGCCGCCTCTTCAGGATTGATGGCACCGGAATCCATTAACATCTGAACGTAGGAGTGGTCATTGGTCAGCTGACTGAGTTCGCCGCCCCTGCCGCCTGGTGTCCACCGATAGGCCCGGCTGTCTCCCACCCAATAGATACGGAAGTAGTCGCCCTCCTCGGCCAGAACGACTGCGGTGGAGCCCATGTTGGCAGTGCAGTGTTCATCTCCAAGCAGCAGGGTATGGGCCTTTCGCAGCGCCTGTTCGTAGTGGCGGTCAGTAGCTGCAGATTGCTGAACCTCTTCGACAACCGTTTTGCTGGCAAGCTCGCCGGCATGGTGTCCGCCCAGACCATCCGCAACCACCCAAATCCCTTTCTGTTCATCGGCCCAGTAGGCATCTTCATTCTGTTCACGCCGGTAGCCGGGATGGGTGGCGCCGGCACTGCGCGTGGCGCCTTGCATGCACTGAACAACTCCGCTTTGCCGCGACACTTTGGCTTCACTCACTGGCGTGTAACTACCTGTACTCTGTGATGATCATTGTATAGGAGATAGCCAGCCCGGCAGAAGCCGGCCCTCCTCCAGTGGCGCGGCAAATATACTTTATGTAACCCCACCTACTGCACTCAAGTGGCCATCATCGCACCTTGCGGATACTAGACCTTCGCTTCATTGTAAGCTGCAAACCCAATCACACGCTAATGGTATTACCCATGTTAAACTCAACTTTAACAATAAAACTGAGCGTTTCGGCAGCTTTTTACCAGTGGTCTTCTCAGCCTGGGAATCCGGCAGGTCTTCCATTCCTATGGGGTTGCCGCCCTGGAAATGTCGGTGCAATGTGCGCAGTTGCGCGTACTACAGGCGCTTGCGCCAGCCCGGCCCTGTGTTTATTAACCCGGCAAGGCATTGGTTCGATTGCCAGGTTAAGCGTCGAGCGTTTTATCTCCTGGATGAGGCCTGTTTTTTCAATTCCCTTTAGGTTGAGGAGCGACTTCAATGCTCAAACTTTGCGACGTGAAGGACCCAGGTCAAAGTATCTGGCTGGTTTCACCGGGCGTGACCGTGGGGCGGGCCCAGAGTTGCGACCTGTGTCTGCCCGATGACTCTGTGGCCAAGTTGCACCTGAAAATTGCTGTAAAAAAAGAGCATCAACTGATGCTCGACAGTGTCTGCGCCGGCTCCCAGGTTCTGGTCAATGGCCAGGCTGTGACAATACCGCATCGGTTGCGGCTGAATGACCAGCTGACAGTTGGTACCCGTATACTGAGAATTGTCGATCCGAAAGTGACCAGGCTCAAAGCGGCACCTGCGAAAAGTGTTGCCTGGGCCTTAAGAGCAAACCACCGGGCCATTGCCGGGAAAGTGTTTGCTGTGAAAGCGGGTTCGGTGGTGGGGCGTTCGGAAGAATGCGATATCACCTTTTTTCTGTCTCATTTATCGCGCCGCCACGCGCGTCTGGAAGTGCGCGAAGGGTTGTTATTTGTAATCGATCTCGGTTCGGCCAATGGCACTTATGTCAATAATCGCCGGGTTGCGGAGAGCCGTGTACGTCGCGGTGACGAGCTGCGTTTCGATACCTTGTGCTTTTCCGTTGTCGGCCCCGCGGATGATATTGACAGAACTGCAGTGCGTCCCGCAGTTTCCATGGCTGAAGTGGCGCGATCGGAGGGGGCAGTCAGCACAGGAGCGGTTGCAGAGGATATCACCCGGCCTTCTGCTATTGCCAATGACCATGTCCTGTCGGGCGCTGGTGCTGTTGGCGTTTCCGGAGTGCGCAAGACCCCAGCGCGCACCTGGGTGGTGGCCCTGCTGCTGGGGGTGAGTGCCGCAGGTCTTTACTGGGCGGACTCGCAGGGACTTTTCGGATGAAAGGCGCAACCGAACTCATGCTCTATACGACACTTGGGTGCAGTCTGTGTGAAAAGGCAAAAGTGGAAATCTGGCCCCTTCTGCCCCGGTTTGGTTTGCGATTGCGCGAAGTGGATATCGCCGATGACGATCAATTACTCGAACGCTTCCGGTTGATGATTCCCGCAGTGGGGCTCGGCGATCCTGAAGAGGTCTGCCCCTGGCCCTTTGACCGGTCGCAGCTGCAAGCGTGGTTGGCCGAGAGATTGGGGTAGTTAGAGTTTGCCTGTGGCTTCATTCTCCTTTAGTAACTGTAATCTGGCACCGTTGCGGTAGGCGTAAATGACCGTGTATGCCAGCACATTTTGAACATAGGTGCGTGTTTCGCTGTAGGGAATGGTTTCTATCCAGACGTCGTAGGGCAGGCGTTTGCGGGTCTTCCTCAGCCAATTCGCCACCCGGGATGGCCCCGCATTGTAGGCTGCTGCAGCTAGGATGCGGTTGTTGTCGAAGCGGTTGAGCAGGGTGCTCAGGTAGAAACTGCCGAGGGCGATATTGGTGCCGGGACTCAACAGGTCCCAACTGCGGCGGAAGGGCACCCCGGAGCGGCGCGCGGTGTCGCGGGCTGTGGAGGGCAATAGCTGCATAATCCCCAGAGCACCGGAGCTGGATTTGGCATCGTGACTGAAATGGCTCTCCTGACGTGCGACTGCGTAAATCATATAGGGGTCCAGTGGCGAACTCTGCCTGCCCACCCGTTCACTGACATTGTGAATGATCTCTGCGAAGGCCAGTGGGAAGCGCAGCTCCAGATCGTCCAGATAGTTTGCGGCCAACACGGACTGGATGGACTTGTGATACCAGCCCCAGTTGCTCGCCACCTTACCTGCGGCCAGTAATTCCTCGGGAGTCATATCCCTGGTGGCGTAATTCCACTCCCTGCGCGCATGAAAGAATTCGCCCATGGCCTGTAATTCACGCGCTCTCTGAAAGGCCGGGCGGTGCGCTATGGTTTGAACCTGCTCGGTCGTGATCGGCGCGGGCCTGTGAACAAAGCTGTAGTGTTGCCCCAGTGCATCTGCGGCGAGAAAGCCGTAGTAGCTGCGTTTCTGTGCCAGTTGTCGGTAGAGGTGTGCAGAGACCCCGGTGTGTGACTCGCCGTAGAGCTCGTCCAGTGAGCGGGCTTTCCAATAGAGCCAGCGGTCGAGTTGCTGCTTGGCTGGCGGTAGTCGGTCGATCCAGAAGGCAACCTGTTCCCAATCCAACTCGCGCAGGAACTGGCGTGCCAACCACTCGATGCTGTGCCCATTTCTGATCGCGCGACCCCGCCCAAGCCGCAACAATCCCGGCATATTCTCCTGTCGCGCAAATTGCCGCGCCAGGTGGTGCAACAGTGTCTCCTGTTCGGTATCGCTGAAGAGAAAACTGGCGCTATAGCGCTGCCAGGCCTGTTCGGCGCTGGCTGCGTCCTGTCGCGCCAATCGATGAAGGCCGTACAGGATAATTTCCCGGTTCTGCTGGAGGCCGTCCAAAAAGCGGGAATAGTTGAGTAGCAGCTCGGGGGTTTTGTGTACTTGGCGCAAGCGTGCTGCCAGCTCCTTGTAGGGCGCCTTCATTTTCCTGGCAATATAGGTGGCCAGTGCCGGATTACCCTCTTTGAGTGCGAGCAGATGGCGTCTCCAAATCAGCTTCTGGGTAAGCCCACCGTCCTGCCTCCAGCGGGCAAAAACGGGATCGCATTCCTCCACCTGGGAATGCCCCACCAGCCAAAGCTGCCTTGCTAGCCGGTAGGCTTGTGCCCTGTCCCCATGACGGGACAGGGCATCGGCATAATAACAGCGCAAGGCAGTGCGGTTTTGTGGCTTCGGCCGGTAGTATTTCAGATAGGCTTTAAACTGGCCCCGACTGCCCAATTGCATAAGGAGTTGTATGCGCATCCAGTCGCCAATAGCGGTATTTTCATTCTCGGTGAGAAACCGGTTTATTTCCGCCATGGGCAGCTGCGGCAGATTTTTATGAATGATCCAATAGTCCAGATAGGGGGCCAGAGGATAGTCCTTGAGTTCGGATTTCAGTTTTTTAAGCTGGTGCGGGTGGTTGTGGCCGATGGCGAGCCGTGCCCTGCGCAGTTTCTGGCGATAGACAATAACCTCTTCGCCCGGGATTGCCGCTGACTGCTCCGAAGGCGGCGCCTGTTGCTGGGCCTTGCACGGGGCAATCAGGCAGACACAGATCATCAAGAGAGGGGAGAGCAGGGCAATCCCCCTTGTGTCGGTCCACATCTCATTTATCCCGATATTGGGTGCATCCTCGCCAGTATGCGGGAGAGCACGATAAAAATGCTAAAATAGCGGATTTTTCACAGGGCCCGTAGTATTGAGTTCGCGTTTTCATTTGGCGGGAATGCAATCCGGGTTTGTTAAGTGTAGTGCGTGTTTATGTTGCTTCTATTGGATGGGGTCAGTCTTCGCTACGGGACCCAAGTACTTGCTGAGAAAGTCAGCGCAAAAATCGAGCGTGGTGATCGCATTTGCCTTGCGGGGCGCAATGGGGAGGGTAAATCCAGTCTGCTGCGCCTGATTGCCGGGCAGGCCGACCCCGACGAGGGTGAGGTTGTTCGCGCCAGCGGCATGGTGATGGCGATGCTGGAACAGGCCCTGCCGTCGGGTTGTAATGAATCCGTCTATGCCTATGTCGCAGGTGGACTGGGTGAGATCGGCGCCGTATTGGCGGGCTACCGGGATAATCCCACTGCCGAGCTGCAGGCGCAACTGGAGGCTGCGCAGGGCTGGGGCCTGCTGCCGCGTGTCAGTGGGGTATTGGACCGTCTCGGCCTCGATGGCGATGGGCGGGTTGAGGCGCTCTCCGGTGGCTGGCAGCGCCGCGCGGCACTTGCCCGCGCACTGGTAACGGAGCCGGACCTGTTGATCCTCGACGAGCCCACCAATCATCTGGACATTGCTGCGGTGGAGTGGCTTGAGGACTTCCTTGCCGACTATCGTGGCGCCCTGTTATTTGTGAGCCACGACCGTGCGCTGGCCCGGCGTCTGTCCCGCACAGTTTGGGACTTGGACCGGGGCCATTTGCGCGCCTTTCGCTGTCAGTTCGAGCGCTATCAGGAGGAAAAGGAAAAACTGTTGGAGGAGGAGGCCAGAACTGAGGCGCTATTCGACAGGAAACTGGCCCGGGAGGAAGCTTGGATTCGCCAGGGTATCAAGGCCCGCCGCACCCGCAACGAGGGGCGAGTCCGCGCCCTGCAAGGGCTCAGGCGTCAACGGGAGGCGCGCAGGCGCCAGCAGGGCATTGCGAGAATTTCTGTCGACAGCGGGGAGAGGTCCGGCAAGCTGGTGGCGGAGCTGACCGATGCCACGTTTGCTTATCCCGGCGAGAAACCGCTGATTCGTGATCTCTCCTTCAGCTTGATGCGCGGTGACAAGATCGGCCTGATCGGCCCCAATGGCGCGGGCAAGAGTACCCTGATTCGCTTGCTGCTGGGAGATTTGCAGCCCCAGTGTGGCCGTGTGCGCCTGGGGACCAAGCAGCAGATAGCCTACTTTGATCAGCACCGTGACCAGTTGAATCCCGATTTAACGGTGTTGGACAATGTGACCGGGGGCCGCGATTCGGTACTTGTTGGTGGTAAGAGCCGCCACGCAATGTCCTATCTGTCTGATTTTTTGTTCAGTGGTGCCAAGGCGCGCGCCCGGGTTGGCGCCCTGAGTGGTGGCGAACGCAATCGTGCTCTGTTGGCTAAGCTGTTCAGTCTGCCCGCTAATATTCTGGTACTCGACGAACCCACCAACGACCTGGATGCGGAAACCCTGGAGTTGCTGGAGAAGTTGTTGCTGGACTTCAGCGGTACCGTCCTGTTGGTGAGTCATGATCGCGCCTTTTTGGACAATGTGGTGGGCGCCTGCCTGGCTTTTGAAGGGAATGGCTACATTCGCGAGTATGTGGGAGGTTATAACGATTTTATTCGCCAGGGGGGCAGCTTCGCAGCGGGGACCAAAGCGGAAAAGATCACCGAGACCACGCCTTCCCCCAAACCCGCGGATAGGGCGAAGTCGCGGGATCAAAAAAAGAAGCTTGGCTACAAGTTGCAACGAGAGCTGGACAGCCTGCCTGAGTTGATTGAAGGGCTCGAAGAGGCAATCGGCGCTTTGCAAGCGGAGGTTGCCGATCCCGCTTTTTTCCGCCAACAGCCGTCTTTGGTACAGGGGCGGTTGGGTTTGCTCACAGAAAAGCAAGCGCAGTTGGAGGCCGCTTTTGAGCGTTGGTCTGAACTCGAAGGCGGGACCGGCTGAGCGTGTTTCTGGCGATTGAAGGGTGGTGGTTTTGCCAACCTCAAACTGCCCCCCTGATCAGCTACTTATCTTCCAGGTGCACGCGGATTGCCAGCACATCGCATTTGGCCCCGTGTAACACCCCATTGGCCGTTGAGCCCAGCAACAGGGCCAGGCCGTGGCGGCCGTGGCTGCCGATGACGATCAGGTCTGCCCCCAGGTCCCCGGCCAGGCGGTGTATTTCGGTAGACGGCTGGCCGAGAATGACATGTTGTCGTTCGGTGGGAATATTCAGCGCATGTGCGGCCTTGCGCAGCTGTTCTTTGGCCTGGGTTTGCAACTGATCCTGTACTTCGGAGAGGTCCATAGGGATATCTCCGCCATAGGCAAAAGTCAAAGGCTCTATGGCATGCACCAAACTCATCTCAGCGCCGAATGCCCCGGCAAGCGCTGCGGCTTTTTTCAGTACCTGAGAGGATTCCTTGGAGAGATCAAGGCCGACCAAAATTCGTTGATATTCCGCCATAATGTGCTTTCTCCCGTCTCTATTATTGACTTTGTGAATACACCCTTTCGACAGCCATTTTCAGTCTACCGTAAAAAAACTGTTTGACACAGATCATACGAAACAGCACACAATGGCGGTTTTTGTCTATTGATCAGGTGGGCGGTTATGTCGGAATGGGTGCCAGTGATCATTATTGCCCTCGTCATTGGGCTGGTACTGGGGCCGGTAATGTGGCTGAAACCCAACCGGCGAGACCGCCAGTTGGCGGACATGCGCAGCCGGGCTGCACGGGCGGGCATTACTGTGCAGATTCAGGCCCTTCCGGCCCCCGCTGGCAGGGGGACTGCCGCCGTCTATTCCCATCCGTGGCGGGACCGCAAAGGGCTGCAGGTCGGCTGGAGTTTACAGCGCCAGCGGGTGGCGCACGAGTTGAATTTTGCCGGGTGCTGGGATTGGGGTAGCGCTCGGGCGGCTCCCCAATCCGCCTGGCATCATCTGCACCAATTGCTGGAAAAAGTGCCAGTGGATACCGATGCAGTCGTAGCCACCGATGTGGGGTTGGGCATCCAGTGGCGGGAAACTGGTGGGGGACAGGCCTTTGCAAAACTGTTATCGGCACTGGCTGAATTCAGTCCGCTGATAGAGGGGGTCATACGCAAACCGAGTCCGGCAAGGCCTCCGGTAGGTTAGCCTGATGGGCTCGATAGCGTGAAGAGGAGACAGGCGCTATGTCTCTTTCCCAGTCCTTTATCGGGTGGACATTTTTGTTGTTTGGCACAGAAAATTGTCAGCTCTGCTTGACCGCGCAGTGACTGGAGCTTATATATTCGCGCAGCGCAAGCCTGCACTCACGGCTTGCCAGGTCTCAAACAGCAGTAAATTTTTATTTTAAATCAGAGAGTTATGGGTAAATCACTGGTCATCGTTGAATCACCGGCCAAAGCAAAAACCATCAACAAATACCTCGGCAAGGACTTTGTGGTTAAGTCCAGCGTTGGCCATATTCGCGATTTGCCCACAGGTGGGGGCCGCAAACAGCCTGTTGATGCAAAGGCTCGGGCGCGGCGCGCGGCGGAAACCCGCAAGCTCTCCCCGGAGGCGAAAGCGGCTTACAAGCGCAAAAAGAGTCACGAGCAGCTGATCAAGCGCATGGGCATAGACCCGGATCACGGCTGGCTGGCACATTATGAAATTCTGCCAGGCAAGGAAAAAGTCGTCAGCGAATTGCGCAAGCTTGCTGAAAACGCTGACCATATCTACCTAGCGACAGATTTGGATCGCGAGGGGGAGGCAATCGCCTGGCATTTGCGCGAGGCCATCGGCGGTGATGACGATCGCTATCGCCGGGTGGTCTTTAACGAAATTACCAAGTCCGCGATTCAGGGTGCCTTCAAAGACCCCGGGCGCCTGAATATCAACCGGGTGAATGCCCAGCAGGCACGGCGGTTTCTCGACCGTATTGTCGGGTATATGGTATCGCCGCTACTTTGGGAAAAAGTGGCCAGGGGATTGTCCGCAGGACGCGTGCAGTCTGTGGCCGTACGTCTCGTAGTGGAGCGGGAACGGGAGATCCGCGCCTTTATCCCGGAAGAGTACTGGACTCTGTTTGCCGACACAAAAACCGATAAAGCCGACAAGCTGCGCCTTGAGGTCAAAAAGCAGGCCGGTCAGGTATTCCGTCCCGTCAATGAGGCCCAGACGAATGGTGCCACGCGACAGTTGGAGTCCAGTACATTCGTTGTTAGCGGGCGGGACGACAAGCCGACCAGCTCCAAACCCGGAGCCCCGTTTATCACCTCGACACTGCAGCAAGCGGCGAGTAATCGCCTCGGTTTCGGTGTGAAGAAGACCATGACCCTGGCTCAGCGTCTGTATGAAGCGGGGCACATTACCTACATGCGTACCGATTCCACCAACCTCAGTGGGGAGGCAGTGGAATCTGCGCGGGAATATATCGGCGAGCACTACGGCGATAAGTACCTGCCAGGAGTGCCTAACACCTACAGCAGCAAGACGGGTGCCCAGGAGGCCCACGAGGCCATTCGACCCTCCGATGTACGCATGGGCCCGAATATGCTATCCGGGGTAGAGCGCGATGCGGAAAGGCTCTACAACCTGATCTGGCAACAGTTTGTCGCCTGCCAGATGACACCTGCACAATTTACCTCTACCTCGATCGTGGTCAGCGCCGGTGAATTTGAACTGCGCGCACGGGGCCGGGTTATCCGCTTTGATGGTTTCCTCAAAGTGGCGCCTTCTGGGGGCAAAAAGGAGGAGGATCTGGTGCTGCCGGACGTCAAAGTCGGCGACAGGCTCGCACTGCAGAAATTGGACCCGAGACAGCATTTCACCAAACCGCCTGCGCGCTTTAGCGAAGCGGCCCTGGTTAGGGAATTGGAAAAACGCGGCATTGGTCGGCCCTCCACCTATGCATCGATTATTTCCACCATTCAGGACCGCGGTTATGCGCGCCTGGAAAACCGGCGTTTCTACGCGGAAAAGATGGGCGATATTGTTACTGATCGCCTCAGCGAAAGCTTCAAAAATCTGATGGACTTCGGGTTTACCGCGAGCCTGGAAGAGTCCTTGGATGCGGTGGCCGAAGGGGAGAAAGGTTGGAAACAGTTGCTCGATGAGTTCTATCGGGACTTTTCCGCTCGCCTGGAAAAGGCGCAGTCTGCCGAGGCGGGCATGCGCCGCAATACCCCGACCGATACGGATATCACCTGTAGCAAATGCGGACGTCATATGCAGATTCGCACCGGTTCCACTGGGGTATTTCTGGGCTGTTCCGGCTATGCTCTGCCGCCCAAGGAGCGCTGCGTCAATACCATGAACCTGGTGTCCGGCGATGAGGCGGTTGATGCGGACACGGATGAGGAAGCGGAATCCCGCCTTCTACGCGAGAAGCGTCGTTGTGCCAAATGCGGCACGGCCATGGACAGCTACCTGCTGGACGAACACCGCAAACTCCATATCTGTGGCAACAATCCGGATTGTAACGGCTACGAAATTGAGCAGGGCACCTTTAAGATCAAAGGCTACGATGGTCCGATCATCGAGTGCGACAAGTGCGGCAGTGATATGCAGCTGAAGTCCGGTCGCTTTGGTAAGTACTTCGGCTGTACCAATGAAGCTTGTAAAAACACCCGCAAGTTATTGAAAAGTGGCCAGCCGGCGCCACCAAAAATGGACCCGGTGCCCATGCCGGAGTTGTCGTGCTTGAAAGTGGATGACCACTATATCCTGCGTGACGGTGCCAGCGGGCTTTTCCTGGCGGCCAGCCAGTTTCCAAAAAAACGCGAGACACGCGCCCCTCTGGTCAAAGAGCTGCTGCCTCACAAGAGCGAAATCGACCCCAAGTACAGCTTCCTCTTCTCGGCCCCGCTCAAAGACAATGAAGGGCGGGACACTGTAGTCCGTTTCAGTCGCAAGATGCAGCAGCAATATGTGCAATCTGAGGAGGAGGGCAAAGCGACGGGATGGCGTGCTTTCTATCGTGAAGGCGCTTGGCGGGTGGAGACCGGCAGTAAAAGCACCACTGCCAGACGTAAACCCCCGCGCAAGAAAGCAGTTCAGGGCAGCCAATGACGACTCTCTATACGGGGTTGGTTGTCTCTGCACTGCGCAAATGTCAGCTGTTGTTACAGAGGACCGGCGAATCTGACTTGCAAAGCAGGGCCCTGGAAGAGGCGGCCCTGTTTCAGTTATGGAAAGCCTACAGGGCTTTCCTCGCTGAGCTGGCAATCCAATTGCAATTGGGTTTCGAGCCTGAGTCTTTGCAAGTTATCTTGGATAGTCTTGAAAGCCAGGGAGTGGTCAGCAGTGAGGCCAGGGAATTGTCCTTGCTCAGCGCTGATCCCGATAGTTGGTTAAGTAAACTGCTTCAAGCTTGGAAGCAGCTGCAACAACTTGCCCCCGCGCCCACTAGGGAATCCGTGCGGAAAGGGGCAAACCTGATCCCACTGCACAGTATTGCCTTCCCCGCATCTAACGCGATTTCCGCTGAAATACTACTAGAGTGGCACAGTGCCCTGAGTGAATTGGTGCGCAGGCAGCGCGCCAGTTTGGAGGAGTGTTAAGGGTACCTGTGTACCATTTGCTCCGCCGGCTGCGCCCACTGAAACTTATAAATAGCCTGTGGTACACTGGGCGGAAATTGATTTGTGGTGAAGGAAAAGCAAATGTCCTCCGAAACTTTTGAGATTATTGAACTGGCCAATGGCGACGTGGCATTGCGTCGTAGTGGCCACAAGGAGGACCCTCTGGTGAGTATTCATTTCTCAGACGAGAGTCTCCAGTTTATGAGAAAGCATAAGGTGGCTATTGCCCGCGCTATGCTGGAAGCGGGCATTGAGGCTGTGCATAATCTGGATGACCTGGAGCCTGGTTACCTTGAGGAAGACGAGGAGGCAATGCCGGTTAACCATACGATCCACTGATCGAGCGGTTACCCAGGGGAGTTTCAACAGCGGCCAGTGGCCGCTGTTTTCGTTTCAGGCGTGAAAAATTAGGGGGTTTGACGAATAACGCCCACGGCCAACCCTTCAATCACAAAGTTGTTGTCCCGCATATCCACCCGAAGGATGTCAAAGTCCTCGTTTTCAGGCAGCAACTGCACCGCCGCCTGGTTGCCTTTGCGGCGGAAACGTTTAACGGTTACCTCGTCGTCAATGCGCGCCACGACAATTTGTCCATTCCTGACCTGTTCGGTTTTTTGTACCGCAAGCAGATCACCGTCGAGTATGCCCGCATCGCGCATACTCATCCCGTGTACCCGAAGCAGGTAGTCTGCAGGGGGGCGGAAGAAGTTGGCGGGAAGGTTGCAATAGTCCTCGATGTGTTCTGCCGCGAGAATAGGGTGACCCGCGGCAACACGACCAATGATGGGAAGGCCGGATTGGTGGTCGGGAATCCGAATGCCGCGGGAGGCGCCAGCGACCATCTCAATGGCTCCTTTGCGCGCCAGAGCCTTGAGGTGCTCTTCTGCGGCATTGGGTGATCGGAATCCCAGCTCTTGGGCAATTTCCGCCCGGGTCGGCGGATAACCTGTTTCAACCAAATAGGCTTTGATCAGCTCCAATACTTGGGTTTGTCGGGCGGTGAGATTGGTCATAGGGTTACCTGAAGTTCTGTATTTTTATACAGTTGCTGGGATTATATACAGAATTGATGTTCTTGCAATCCCAATGCACCCCCGTTCTATATGCTGCTACATTGGTTATGCAGACAGGAAATGAACACGATTGTTGAAAGGCCTGACAGAGAGGGAATAATGCTGGATGCAAAAATGGCCGAGGCATGGCGGGTGCTGCGCATACAGTCGGAGTTGGTAGATGGCATTGAACGCCTGATCGCACTCAGTGGTGCGGTTACGGTTTTTGGTGGTGCGCGCTTTACAGAGAATAGCTCTGAATACCAGCAGGGCGTGAAACTGGGTGAGCTATTGGCAGCAGAGGGTATTTCGGTTATCACCGGTGGGGGACCGGGTTTGATGGAGGCGTGTAATCGTGGTGCTTTTGACCTGCCGGGTACTTCGATCGGTTTGAATATCGAGCTTCCCTTTGAGCAAACGGCCAACCCCTATCAGGATATCAGTTTGAATTTTCGTTATTTCTTTGTGCGTAAATTTATGTTTGTCAAGCATGCTGTGGGGTTTGTGGGGCTGCCGGGAGGTTACGGCACCTTGGACGAATTATTCGAGGCACTAACTTTGGTGCAAACGCAAAAAGTACGCCGTTTTCCCATTGTACTAGTGGATAGGCACTACTGGAGTGGCCTCTACAACTGGCTAGTGGATACGGTTTTGGAGCGAAATTGCATTGATGCAGGAGATCTGGACTTGTTCCACATCGTAGAGACAGTAGAGGAGGCGGCAGAGCTGATACTGCATTATATGCGACCTCAGGGGTGACCGGAGTTTTTCCCTGTGTGCCGCGCCTACCTTCCCTTCGTATTTTAGCCCGCAGAGGAAACCGCACTATCAGGATCTATTGGTCAAGATCTGTTGGATAGACGCTTTTGAAAAACCGGCACAAAGGCACAGACTGCCTTTATTGTGTGACTCGCACCGGCCTGGGCCTGGCGGCAGCACCCTCTCGCATCGCAATGACCCGGCAATCTAGAGTAGGGCGGGCTAGCCATAACTAAGCCAACCACACCTGCTCCTAGGGGAGTGGTACGTCTCAACATAGCTTTCCTAACCAATACGCACTGTGGCCACGGCCTCGATGATTGATCGGGGACTTGGGGGGGTAGAACAAGGTGTCACCGGTGCGATGGTGGAATGTGCTAGTCTGGCCAGAATCAAACACCTGTTTTAAATTTTGGTCTAATGCTTATGAGCCATACGGACACCGTTAGCCGCATACTGGACGCCGCAGAGGTTCTGTTTGCGGAGCGCGGCTTTACCGAGACATCCCTTAGGACAATCACCAGCACGGCCGGGGTTAATCTGGCCGCGGTCAACTATCACTTTGGTTCAAAGAAAGCATTGATTCAGGCGGTATTTGAACGTTTTTTAACCCCGTTCACTTGCGCGCTGGAGTCAGAGCTGGACCGGCGGGCTGCATCTGGACTGCCCCTGCATGTGGAAGACCTGTTGGGGAGTCTCTACCGGGTGGGGCTCGGCAGTCTCAGTGAAAATGGCCTCAACCCCCAGCGTTTCATGCGCCTTTTAGGGTTGGCCTATACGCAGTTCCAGGGGCATTTGCGCCGTTTCATCGTGTCCCGATATGGCGATAGCTATCGCCGTTTTGCCGGCCTGTTGGCAGGAGCCCTCCCCGGGGTGGACCCTGTCACTTTCTACTGGCGCCTGTACTTTATGTTGGGTGCGACCATCTTTACGTTGTCGAGTTTCGATGCCATAGAGGCTATCCTGAGGGAGGATTTTGGTGCGCAGAGCAGTTTGCCGGAGACTCTGGAGCGACTGGTGCCAGCTGCCACTGCCATGCTCAAGGTTGTTGCGAAATAGCCTCTGACAGAGGTGTTCAGGCGGCGGAACTATTCGAGGAGCTTATTATGTCTGCACCGCTGGGGCCGGTTATGGTCGATATTGAGGGGCTTGAGCTTTCCGGTGAGGATTGCGAGTTGCTGAGACATCCGCTTGTGGGGGGAGTGATTTTTTTCGCGCGCAACTATCACAACCGGGTCCAGTTGCAGGAGCTGATTACTGCAATCCGCACGGTGCGTCCGGAGTTGCTGTTGGCTGTCGATCAGGAAGGGGGCAGAGTCCAGCGTTTTCGCGATGAATTTACCCGGCTGCCATCCCTGCAGGCCCTGTCCGCGCGAGCCTCACAGGAGCAGCTGCGGGATGTGGGCTGGCTGCTGGCGGCAGAATTGCTGACAGTTGGGGTGGATTTCAGTTTTGCGCCGGTTTTGGACGCAGATGACCAACGCAGTCGGGTCATTGGTGACCGCAGCTTTTGCGCAGACCCCAAGCGCCTGACCGCATTTGTACGCCCGTTTATCCAGGGCATGCGGGAGGCGGGCATGGCGGCGACCGGCAAGCATTTTCCAGGCCACGGCCATGTGCTTGAGGACAGCCATAGGGAATTGCCCGAGGATGGGCGCACCCTGGATCAGGTGATGGAGTCCGATGCCTTGCCATTTATTGACTGTATTGGTACCGCAGAGTTGGATGCAGTTATGCCGGCCCATATTCATTTCGTGAATATTGATAGCCGACCTGTGGGCTTTTCCCGCTACTGGCTACAGGATATCCTGCGGGGACGCCTCGGCTTTGGCGGGGTTATTATCAGCGATGATCTGTCTATGAACGGTGCTGCTGTCATTGGCGGCTATGGGGAGAGAATCCGAGCTGCCCTGGAGGCCGGCTGCGATATGGGGGTAGTGTGCAACAGTCGTGAGGGCGCCCTGGAGGCGCTCGCCGCCCTGCGGGACTTTGTGCCGCATTCAGAATCCCGTGCGCGCCTGAGTGCCATGCGCGGCAGGCCCTCTATCACTACTTGGCCTGAGCTGGAAACCAATGCCCGTTGGCACAGAACGCGCGACTGGCTCTTATCCTGGCACCATTAGTAGAGAGAGGGGGCAGTTGGGCTGTATGGTTGTTAAACGTAGGGGGTGTTAGTGGAATCCGTAGAGCACTTGCTATTGTCCTGGTTGGGCGAGAATCGCGCCTGGATCGTGATTGTCTTCCTGTTCGTACTGATTGCGGCACTGGCTGCCTGGATGTATGGCCGTTTCGTCATGCGGCTGGCGGCTCGGGCTGAAAAGACAGAGAACCCTTGGGATGATGCCCTGGTGCGGGCACTGTCGCCCCCAGGGCAGGTTTTGGTGTGGTTGCTGGGACTGACGTTTGCGGCACAGTATGCGGAACAGGCCACCGGTGCGGAAATCTTCTCTGTAGCAGAACCGATGCGGGAGATAGGGCTTATCCTGGTTCTGGCCTGGTTTGCCTGGCGTTTCTCCCACAGTACCGAGTGCAATCTGAGCAATCCGCGCTATATCGGCAAGCCGATGGATGCAACCACGGTACGTGCGATCGGTAAGCTTGTCAGGGCCTCCATAGCCATTACCTCAGGCATTGTAATTATGCAGTTCCTGGGCTACAGCGTGAGTGGCCTGCTGGCTTTCGGTGGAATCGGCGGACTGGCGGTAGGTTTCGCGGCCAAGGATTTGTTGGCAAATTTTTTCGGTGGCCTGATGATCTACCTGGACCGCCCCTTTGCGGTGGGGGACTGGATACGCTCACCAGATAAGGAGATTGAGGGCACAGTCGAGGATATCGGTTGGCGCCTTACCCGGATACGTACCTTCGATCTGCGCCCGGTCTATGTGCCCAATAGTGTTTTTACCCAGATTGCGGTAGAAAACCCTTCACGCATGCTAAATCGGAGGATTTTCGAAACCATCGGCATCCGTTATGAAGATGCGCATTTGATGGCGTCGATTGTTTCAGATGTAAGGGCAATGTTACAGCGGCACCCAGAAATAGATGCCAATCGAACACTGATCGTTAACTTCAACAGCTTCGCCGTCTCATCGCTGGATTTCTTTGTGTATACGTTTACGCGAACGACAGACTGGATCCGTTTTCACGAGATAAAACAGGAGGTTTTATTATCAATCTTAAGGATTGTCGAGGGTCATGGAGCCTCCTGTGCATTTCCTACGTCTACCTTACATATTGCCGATATTCCTTCATTAACACGGGAGCCTGTGTGTGACAGCCCACCGCAAGTGTAATAAGGTACAAGTGAGTCATATAGATACTGCCCTTTGCCAAGCTTTTGACGGTTAATTACGCATATCGGTACAAACCTAGTATCTATTTCACATAGAAAACTAGACACTGGCGCTGTTTTATCTAAAAATCAGTTTACGTTCGCTGGATATCTGTCCAAAGGATGATTCAAGACAGCATTCTGCATGGCGCAGTCTGTTAATAATAGGGTGGCGTTTGTCCCTCTTTACGTATGGGGTAATAGAGGTGGGCGCAATAACAATAATGAGGTTGTCTCAATGAGTGATCGCGTTACAGGTACTGTGAAGTGGTTTAATAACGCAAGGGGTTATGGCTTCATCACCTGTGGAGAAGGAACTGAAGATATTTTTGTTCACTACCGTAGCATCCGCGGCGAGGGTTATAAGACCCTTAATGAGGGGCAGGCGGTTGAGTTCGAAATGCAACAAGGTGACAAAGGACTGCTGGCGGAAGATGTTGTTCCCTGTGAGTGATTCCCGGATTGCTCGTTGAAAGAACTGTTGTCGTGCGGGGTTGGGTGATTGTTAGCTGCCAGCTCTGCCAGCGCCTCTAGAAAAGCGGGTCTTTCGACCCGCTTTTCTAATTTCGTTCGTTATCATACAGACTGGCTCGCTTGGCAATCCAATGCATGAGCGTATAAATAGGATTAGTGGCGCGCTGCCGCCGGGCCTGGGAATACTGGCGTAACTTACATTGCTGTTGGTATTCAAGGGGTGGCAGCCAGGCGGCGCTGCTCGCCCTAGCGTTTATTGATGTTGTGAATAATTGGGTGCAGAGGCTTTCGTATATTCGTTTTTTTTTCGCTTTCACAGTATTTTTTGGCAATGGTGGCAAACCGGGACATAGCGTGAATCAAACAGGTATCCGGCCGGTCAGTGTCTTTTGAATACAATGGTATGAGTCCTGGTGGTTGGTATCCACGATGAACTGGGTAGTAAAAGCAGCTGCCCGTTATGCTCTTCTTCGACATGGAAGTCCCGCTATGCACCCCGGCATCGACCAGAATACGCGGCCCGATTACGATCCTGTGATTCAGGATATCGCTGACTATGTCCTGAATTACTCTATTGATTCCGATGCAGCCTGGGATGCCGCACGCTATTGCCTGATGGATGCCCTTGGCTGCGCTCTTCTGGCGCTGCGCTTTCCCGAATGTACCAAGTTGCTGGGTCCTTTGGTGGAGGGGACCTGGGTGCCCGGTGGCGCGCGAGTGCCGGGCACCCGGTTTCAACTGGACCCTGTGAAAGCGGCCTGGGATATCGGCTGTACAATACGCTGGCTGGATTTTAACGATACCTGGTTGGCCGCGGAGTGGAGTCATCCCTCGGATAACCTGGGCGCTATACTCGCGGTGGGCGATTATCTGTCGCAACAGCAGCGGGTACAGGGTGGCCCCCAAGTGCCGATGCAAAAAGTACTTGAGGCCATGGTCAAAGCCTACGAAATTCAGGGCGTGCTGGCGGTGGCAAACAGCTTTAACCGCGTTGGCTTGGACCATGTACTGTTGGTGCGAGTGGCTTCAGCGGCGGTCGCGGCCTGGATGAAAGGTGGCAGTCGAGCGGAAATAATGGCGGCGGTATCCCTGGCCTGGGTGGATGGCAGCGCCCTGCGCACCTATCGGCACACCCCCAATACCGGTTCGCGCAAGTCCTGGGCAGCGGGGGATGCCTCATCTAGGGGTCTATGGCTTGCGCAGATGGCAGTGCTTGGGGAAATGGGAGTGCCCACTGCCCTCAGCGCACATCAGTGGGGTTTTTACGATGTCTGTTTTAGCAAAACCAATGCGGATCAGAAAGTAAAGCTGGAGGGAGACCGGCAGTTTCAATTTTCCTGTGGCTATGGGTCTTATGTGATAGAGAACATTCTGTTTAAGGTCTCCTTTCCGGCCGAGTTCCACAGCCAGACTGCCTGTGAAGCAGCCATTGCGCTGCACCCGCAAGTGGTTGAAAGGCTTACAGAGGTCGACAGGATTGTGGTGACAACGCAGGAGTCGGCGATCCGTATTATCTCGAAACGCGGCCCTTTGGCGAATGCGGCAGATAGAGATCACTGTCTCCAGTATGTGGTTGCCGTGTCACTGTTATTTGGCAATCTGCAGGCTG
Organism: Microbulbifer jejuensis; assembly: GCF_047289955.1. Taxonomy (NCBI): domain Bacteria; kingdom Pseudomonadati; phylum Pseudomonadota; class Gammaproteobacteria; order Cellvibrionales; family Microbulbiferaceae; genus Microbulbifer; species Microbulbifer jejuensis. Next base: position 101,971 of record NZ_JBLBUB010000005.1, on the reverse strand, counting down.
AATACTACCAAGATGATTTCCATAGGGCGCATCCGGAAATTGATGTGCTGCGCGACAAAATGGCGGTGGTTGAGGACAACTGCTACTCGAGGGATTACCTGGACCCGGACAAACGCTCTATTGCCAATGCAGTGCAGGTCTTTTTTCGAGACGGCAGCTCGACAAAAAAGATCGAGGTGGCATACCCCATTGGACACCGCCGTCGCCGGCAGGAGGGAATTCCACTGCTGGAGAACAAGTTTCGCCAGAACCTGGCTTCCCGCTTTCCCCGGGGCCAAATGGAGAAAATTTTGGCGTTATGCCAGGACTTGCGACGCCTCCGGAACCTGCCGGTACATCGGTTTATGGATTTATTGGTGATTTAGTGCCCCGTGTCGTCAGCGGGGGGAAGGACTGCCAGGTGGGCATTAATGCGGCGGCCAGTGGCCGCCTATTCAAGCACTCACAGGGTGGGGTGATCAGATGGCCCTTCCCAATTGGAGTCGCCGGCGTATCAAGTGCTCCTAGAATTTGTACTCGGCACCGATGCCAGCGTAGCTGCGGTCGTAGCCTGCATCTGCGCTTTCATCGGTGTAGAATCCAAAAACCTTGGCCGCGCTGTTGAACTTGTAGTCGACCCCAAGGCTGTAGGTTTTTCCGTCCTCCTTGACAATGTCGGACTGGCCGTACTGGGCTTTCAGGGTCCATTGCTCGATCTTGTAGGCAACAGAACCCATCCAGCCGTCCTGGTTGCTGCCGTCAGCTTTTTCCTGATCTTCGAAAAGGGCGCCGACCTGGAGGGGGCCAAGATTGTATTGGGCGACGAAGCGCTGAACGTCACGGTCATTTTCTTCAACGTCCTGGTCAACAGCGTAGGCCAGGTAAACACCGTTGTTGTCGTAGGCGATCGAGACGGAAGCCCCGTTTTCCCGGGTGATCTCCCTGAGTATTTCGTCACCTGCCTCATTTAGGCCGAGGTCCTCATAGCCAATCACAGCGTCTTTGTGGCTGATGTAAGCGGCAGAGGCTTTAAAACCAGCGAAAGACGGAGTAGTGTACTGAAAACTGTCTGCTTCGCGGTTGTCGCTCTTGGTGATCAGGCTCTTGATGTCGCCCTCCAGATCGTTGAACAAATCCACTTTCTTCTGGGCAATCTTCAGTGGGGTGTCAAACTTGCCCGCGATCACCTGACCGAAACCGCCTTCCAGGCCAGCGTAGATATTGCGCTGGGAGAAGGTGTCTTCGGTGTCGCCGTCCATATCCACTTCGTATTCCAAACGGTAGATGCCCTTGATGCTCTCGGTCAGAGCGATTTCGCCCTTCACGCCGAGGCGAGAGGCATTGCTCTGAACGTCGGTGACAGAGCCGTCGCCCTCGTCGGCAGACTGCAGGGCGACATTGGCTTTGCCGTAAAAATCTACTAGTTCGCCTTCATCCTGAGCATTGGCCACAGTGGGGATCAGGGTAACGATGGCCAGAGAGAGCGCGGTCTTGTTCATAATCGTCTCGCACAGTTTATGGGTTTGGTCAGAGGGGGGTTTTCGTTCGCTTTATTGACGACCCCTCAATCTGGTGCGGATTCTGCGACCTGAATATTACAAAAAGGTTAAAGATGGCGCTTTTTTTAAAATAATATGACCAGTGAGTGTTACGCAAAGGCCTTAATGCCACCTGGAGGCAGCATAAGCTAACGATACCCTCTTTCTTTTGGTTCGCTTGTACCTGCTCTTGGGTTTCTGGCAGTCCCTCAGGTTGATTCAAGTGCGAATGGGGGTATTACCTGCTGATGTAAAGGCATTGAATCGAGCAGGGACAGCGGGGGCAAATGGGTATGCTTTATTGGCGGAGGGTATCTGGTGAAAGGCGACTCTGGGGTCCCACTCCGCTGCTCTGGATATTTTCACTGTCCCTCATGGGCGTCGGTTGTCTACCTGAACTTCCTCAAACGGGGCTGCTGTTGGGCGTCTATGTGTCATTGGCCCTGGTGGTGCTCATACAGCCCCGGCACAGGCCCGCACTGATTGTGTTGGCCGTCTCCCTTGCCGGTGCTGGCTGGGGGTTGTGGAGCAACCAGAAAGCGCTGCAACAACGCCTGCCCATTGAGATACACGGCTCCGACCACCTGCTCCGGGTCCAAATCGTATCCCTGCCGGAAATTCGCTCCGGTAACGGTGATCAATGGGACGGGTCGCAGGCACGCAGTGTGCGTTTCCAGGCGGTGGTTTTGGGGGCGCCTCCGGGCAAAAGGCGGAGTCCGGTTGCAGCGGGTAGCCTCTTGTATCTCACCTGGTATCGTGCCGATGCCGACACGCTGTCCCAACTGCGCGGTGCCAGCCGCTGGTTATTGCCGGTGCGATTGATGCGCCCGCGGGGCAGTGTGAACCCCCACAGTTTTGATTATGAGCATTGGCTCCTGCAAAGGGGGGTATTTGCGACAGGCTATGTGCGCCCTGGGGACGCGACCCCGCAGTGGTTGGGGCAGGGCGCGGGAATAGGGTCGCTGCGCAGTATGTTGCGCGACAGGCTGCTAGCACTGCCGGTGGGGCGGACAGCACTGATCAGCGCGTTACTGCTGGGTGATCGCAGCGGTCTTGTCCAGGCGGATCGAGACCTGTTGAAGCGGACGGGTACAGCGCACCTGCTGGCGATTTCGGGGCTGCATGTGGGCATGGTGGCGGGATTTCTATTGCTGCTCGGTCATGGCATTGCCCGGGGTGTCGGCATTCTGACAGGCGTTACCCCCGCGATCCTGTCTGTGGCGCTGGCTTTGGCGGGCACCCTGATTTATACCCTGCTGGCCGGTGCGCCCCTCTCGGCGCAAAGGGCGCTGGTGATGACCTGGGTATTGCTGCTGGGTTGGCAGTGGCGGCGCAGAATTGGTGCCGGCATTGCCTTTGCCCTGGCGCTTGCCCTGGTACTCACCCTGCAGCCGCTGGCCTTTTACGCAGCGGGATTCTGGTTGTCTTTCACTGCAGTTGCAGCCCTGCTGCTGGGTTTTAGAGGACGCCTGGCACTGGCGCTTGAGCCAGTATCGACCACCCAGGTGCTCAAAGCGGGGGCTTTCCCTGCAGTGCGATCCTCGTGGCTCACCCGTATTTTGCAGCTGCTGCGCAGCCAGTGGCTGGTGGCTCTGGGATTGCTTTTGCCTTCGGTCGTGTATTTTTCCGGATTCAGTGCCGGCGGCATGTTGTTCAACTTGGTGGCGATTCCCTGGCTTGGTGTACTCATCCTGCCTGTGCTGATGCTGGGCATCTTGCTGATGGAGACGAGCTTAGGGCTTCTTTGTTTCAGGTTCGCCGGTTGGCAGCTGGACCTTTTGATAAGGTGCCTGGAGGCTGCGGATCGTCTGTTGCCCAGTTGGCAGACCCTGGCGCCGCCGCAGGGTCCAGTGCTGCTGGCGGTTGCAGCGCTGGGTGTATTGGCGCTGTTGCTACCGCGGGGTTGGCCGGCGCGCAACCTGGGCTGGCTGTTTCTGTTGCCCTTGCTCCAGCCGCTGCTGCCCCTGTCGGTGTCGGAGCGCCAGGGGTTTCGGTTCACCGCCCTCGATGTTGGCCAGGGACTGGCGCTGGTGTTTTACTCCTCACAAGCCCATGTCGTCTATGACGCGGGTCCCCTGTCTTCGACAGGTTGGAGCGCCGGCAGCGCCATACTCACCCCCTACCTTGTCGCGGCGCGGGCAGGTACCCTGGATGCGCTGATTGTCAGCCATGGAGACAGGGATCACGCTGGTGGTGTGCAGGGGCTGCTGCAGACCTTTCTGCCGGGCAGGCTGTATGCGCCGGGGCGATTGGGATTCAACCTGGTGGGTAATTCCAGTGTGCCAACGGAAGCCTGCGTGGCCGGCAGAAGCGCCAGTATTGGCGATATCACTATTGACTGGCTCTGGCCCCAGGGAGAGGCACTAAGCGGTACGGAAAATGACCACAGTTGTGTGGCCCTGGTGCAGTGGCGCAAGGTTCGATTGTTGCTGACAGGGGATATCAGCAGTGCGGTGGAAACTCGTCTACAGCAGATGTACCCCCATTTCCCGCCAGTGGATCTGCTGGTGGCGCCACATCATGGGTCGCGGACTTCGTCATCGACAAACCTGCTGGTTTGGTCGAAGCCGGAGCGGGTTGTTTTCAGCGCAGGTTTTCGCCATCACTTTGGCCATCCCCATGCCGAGGTGGTCGAGCGTTACCGCAAAATGGGTACTCAAATTTTCAATACTGCGCAAAACGGCGCGGTGGCGTTTTTTTGGCGGGAGGGAATCAGCCGGCCCCAGGTACGCCTGGCCCGGTCCGCTGCGCGATTTTGGTATGCGGGTCACAGTGATGAGGCAGGGCACGATGGAGGACTTAGCCGCCGGGAATAGCTGTGGTAAAGTGCTGAACCCGCATCTGTGATGCAGTAGTTAAATTCCCGAAATCCCTCTCGCTGTTTGGGGCTGAGAAACGTGTTAGAAATCATAAAATCCGGTGGCTGGCTGATGCTGCCGATCCTGCTCTGTTCTGTAGCCGTAATTGCGATCTGTATTGAGCGCCTTTGGACATTGCACCCCCAGCGCATAGCGCCACCGACCCTGTTGAGCGAAGTTTGGGGGTTGCTGAAAAACAATCAGCTGGATGCGGAGCAACTGAAAGCGTTGCGGGACTCCAGTCCATTGGGGCGCATTTTTGCCTCCGGCCTGTCCAATTCCCGCCATGGTCGCGATGTGATGAAAGACAGCATTGAGGAGACTGCGAGTCAAGTGGTGCATGAACTCGAGCGCTATTTGGGTGTATTGGGCACCATTGCAGCGGTTGCACCACTGATCGGCCTGCTCGGCACCGTGATTGGTATGATCCAGGTATTTACCGCCATTATGCTGGAGGGAACCGGCAATGCCGGGGTACTGGCCGGTGGCATCAGCCAGGCCTTGATCACTACCGCTGCGGGCCTGACCGTGGCTATCCCCGCGCTGATGGCACACAGATATTTCCAGCGCCGGGTGGATACCATAGTGGTGGCGATGGAACAGGAAGCCGTGAAGCTTGTGGATGCTTTGCACAGCGACCGCAACATCAAAGCCGCGGCCTGAGCGAGGTAGCAACCCATGCACTTTCGCCGTCAAGCCAAAGAGTCTGATGGAGTGAACCTCACGCCGCTGATTGACGTGGTTTTTCTCCTGTTGATTTTCTTTATGGTGTCTACCACCTTTACCAAGGAGAGCCACCTCAAGCTGAACCTGCCGGAAGCCGCTGGGCCCCAGGCGGCAGAGCAGCCCCGTGCTGTGGAAATTTTGATCAGTGCGGATGGTGGTTACGCTGTGGAAGGTCAGCCTTTGATCAACAAAAAACTGACCACCTTGAAATCCGCGCTGTCAGAAGTTTCCGCAGGCGAGTACAATCGCCCGCTTGTGATCACCGCCGACGCCACAGCCCATCATCAAGCCGTGGTTCGGGCAATGGATGCCGCTGGACAGTTGGGTTTTGTCAACCTAAGCATTACTACACGGCAACCGGAACAAAACTAGCGCGCAGAGTCTGTATCTGGCCGTGGTGGATGGTGGGATTCGCGCGTGCATTCATCCCGTTTGGGTGAATCCATTCATTGGTCTGTATGAAGAGAGAAATCCCGTCCCCCAGCAAACCGCAACGAGGGGCGCAAACCTATCGCCGTCTGCTCATTTACGCCCGACCGCATATTGCCATCTTTGGTGTTGCAGTCCTGGGTTTTTTGCTGTTTTCTGTGATGGGTGTCAGCCTGATTGCCGTAACCGAGCTGCTGCTCGATGCGGTGGGGGCGGGTATTCAGGAGAATCGCGGTTTTCTCTCAAAATTTGTAGCCTCTCACTATGCCGGAGGCGTGATGCCCCAGGAAACCGCGCGCTGGCTGGTTCCCCTGGCGATGTTCTTGATTATTGTGTTGCGGGCGCTGGGCAACTTTATTGGCAGCTACGGTCTTTCCCATGTGGCGCGCGCAGTGATTCACCAGCTTCGCACCGAATTGTTCGAAAGGATCGGCCAGCTTCCCAGTGCCTATTTTGACCGTTATACCGGCGCCTACCTGATTTCCAAGGTCTCCTATAACGTCGAGCAGGTTACCAACGCCATCACCAAGGCGATCAAAGTGCTTTTCCGCGAATCCTTTACCACGCTTGGCCTGTTGATATACCTGCTGTTGGTGAACTGGAAACTCACGTTGACCTTTTTTCTGTTTGCGCCACTGATCGCTCTTATTGTGCGGGTGGTCGGCAAGCGGTTTCGCAAATTGAGTCATCGTATCCAGAACTCCATGGGAGATGTTACCCACGTCACCCAGGAAGCCATCAATGGCTACCAGGTTGTACGTATGTATGGTGGCCAGGCTTATGAGCGTTCCCGTTTTCTGTCAGCCAGTGACAACAATCGCAGACAATTTATGAAGCTGGTGGTGACCAATACTGCCAGTGTGTCGGTTATACAGATTTTGGTGGGGCTCTCGACGGCTACCATTGTATGGCTGGCCCTGGCACCAGGTATGGTGGAGTCCATGACTGCGGGGGTTTTTGCCGCCTATATCGGCGCTGCGGCCTCCCTGGCGAAACCGGTACGCAGTCTCTCCGAGGTGTTTGCGGATATTCAAAAAGGCATTGCCGCGGCGGAGAGTATTTTCGAGGTGATGGATGCACCCAAGGAGCCGCAGGGGGGCAAGCAGAGGTTACCCAGGCCGGTGCGCGGGGCGGTCAGTTTTGAAGCTCTGGAGTTCAGCTATGATGAGGCGGCACCAAAAGTCCTTGAAGGGATCAGCTTTTCTGTGGGAGTGGGTGAAACGGTGGCCCTGGTCGGGGCTTCGGGCTCCGGCAAAAGTACCCTGGTAAGTCTGCTGGCCCGTTTTTATGAACCCAGTGGCGGGTGCATTCTGGTGGATGGCACAGATATCTCCGCTGTACCTGTCACCGAATTGCGCCATCATATCAGTATGGTATCGCAGAATATCGTCTTATTTAACGATACCGTTTACCGCAATATCGCCTATGGCGAACTGGAAGATGCCCCTCGGGAAAATGTACTGCGCGCCATAGAACAGGCGCATGCGGCTCAATTTATCGAAGCACTGCCACAAGGGCTGGAGACCGCCCTGGGTGACAATGCGCAGACGCTCTCCGGCGGTCAGCGCCAGCGTCTGTCGATCGCACGGGCCCTGCTCAAGGATGCTCCCATTCTTATTCTGGATGAGGCGACTTCGGCATTGGATAATGAGTCCGAACGCCATATTCAGGCCGGCCTGAGGGAGGTGATGAAAAACCGCACTACGTTTGTCATTGCCCATCGCCTGAGTACGATCGAAAATGCCGATCGCATCCTGGTGATGGAGAGGGGCCGTATAGTGGAGAGCGGTAGTCACACGGAGTTGCTCGCACGCGGGGGGCATTATGCCGTATTGTTGCAACGGCAGGCGATGGGGTAGGGCACAGGGATGTCACTGGAAGACTGGTTGAATACGCGCTGGTATCCGAAACAGGGCGGCAGGCGGGCTCTGTACCTGCTCGCACCACTGGAGATGCTCTACCGCCAATTGATCGGTCGGCGCAGGGCCAGGTTGGCCCGCACGCCGCCACCGCCACTACCGGCGCCGGTCATTGTGGTGGGTAATATCACTGTTGGTGGTGCCGGCAAAACGCCGTTGGTGGCGGAACTCGCGCGCTGGTTGAAAGAGCGGGGTAGAAACCCCGGTATTGTCAGTCGCGGATACGGCGGCCGCGCCAAGCGCTATCCCTACCAGGTTACGGCCCAGTCGCACCCGCTGGAATCCGGTGATGAACCACTGATGCTGCACCTGATTTCCGGTGTGCCGGTGATGGTTTCCCCCAATCGAACAGAGGCGGCCCGGGCACTGATTGATTATCACCAGTGCAATGTCATTTTGTCCGATGACGGTTTGCAGCATTACAATCTTTGGCGCAGCCTGGAAATTTGTGTGGTGGATGGCCTGCGCGGTCTCGGCAATGGCCATTTGCTGCCCTGTGGCCCCCTGAGAGAGCCTGAAACCCGTTTGCGGACTGTGGATATTGTGGTGAGTAACGGCGAGCCCGGTTCGGGAGTCAGGCAGCAGTGCGGAGATCTGCTGGATTTCCAGATGACACTGGAGCCATCCTGCTGGCATCAATTTAACCTCGATCAGACTTCTACACTGCGACTGCTCTCGGGGCCGGAGCCCGGCCCCTGCCACGGGGTGGCGGCGATCGGCAATCCGCAGCGCTTTTTCCGCGCACTTCGCCAACTCGGCTTTAAGGTGATGGAGCAACCCTTTGCCGATCACCATCAGTTCAGTCCGCAGGAGCTGCACTTTGATGGCAAAACACCGGTCATCATGACGATGAAGGATGCGGTAAAATGCCGCGACTTCTGGCAGAGCCACTGGTGGGCGCTGGAGGTGCGCGCCAAGTTACCCGATCTGTTTTATCAAAAGGTGCATCGGCACCTGCAGCAGTTTTCTGATGATGAAAAATAATTGCGCTTTCGATGTTATTATTCCCGCCCGTTTCGCGGCCAGTCGATTACCGGGCAAGCCCCTGGCAGATATTGCCGGTAAACCCATGGTGCAGCATGTCTATGAGCGGGCACGGGAGAGCAGTGCCGAGCGGGTGATTGTCGCCACTGACGATATGCGCGTAGCTGAAGCTGTGCGGGCATTCGGTGGGGCGGTGTGTATGACCTCGGCGGATCATGCCTCCGGCACCGATCGCCTGCAGGAAGTGGCGATGAATCTTGGGCTCGCCGACGATCGCATACTGGTGAATGTACAAGGGGATGAGCCCCTGATCCCGGCCCGGGTTATCAATCAGGTCGCGCACAATCTCGCGGCAAATGGGCGCGCCGGTGTGGCCACCCTGGCGGAGCCTATTCATACCCTGGACGACTTTCGTAATCCGAATATTGTAAAAGTCGTCACTGCAAAATCGGGGATGGCGCGCTATTTTTCTCGCGCGCCAATACCCTGGCCGCGGGATGCCTTTAGCCTGGAAGCCATTGAACTGCCCGTTGGCCTGGAACCTCGCCGACATATTGGTATCTATGCCTACCGGGTGGCGCTGTTGCAAAGCTTCGTATCCTGGCCTGTGGCCCCGCTTGAGCGGTTCGAAGCGCTGGAACAGCTGCGTTTTTTGTACCACGATGAAGATATCCATGTAGCCGATGCCTGTACGGAAGTGCCTGGCGGTATAGATACCGAGCGGGATCTTCAGCGTGTACGGGCACTTTTCGGCTAAAGCTGTTTCCCGATGATAGAAGCCGATATCGATTTACAACCCCATAATACCCTGGCAATACCTGCTCAGAGTGCCCATTTTGCGCGGGTGCGAACGCTGGATCAGTTGCGGGAAGCTTTAGCGTTTGCGCTGCGGCGGCGCCTTCCCATTTTGCCCTTGGGTGGCGGCAGCAATATCGTGTTGACCGGGGATTTCCCCGGTCTGGCTATCCAGTTGGATCTTCGTGGTCTCTCACTTAAGTCGGAGGACCTTGGTCACACTGTCAGCGCCGCCGCCGGTGAGAATTGGCATCAATTGGTGATGACGACGGTGAAGAAAGGATTGGGTGGGCTGGAAAACCTTGCCTTGATTCCGGGCAAGGTGGGTGCAGCGCCAATTCAGAACATCGGTGCCTATGGGATTGAGTTGCGCGATCGCTTTAGCAGCTTGCAAGCAATGGAAATTGCCAGCGGGGAAATACATACATTCGATACCGGGGACTGCGCCTTTGCTTACCGCGACAGTGTGTTCAAGGGCTCGCTGCGAGACCAGTACATCATCACCCAGGTGAGCCTGGTGCTTCCCGGCAAATGGCAGCCCTATATCGGCTATCCTGCACTGCGCGAGTATCTACAAAAACGCAACTGGGACCGCGCCGCGCTGACGCCGGCTCTGGTGGCGCGAGCAGTGAGTGATATCCGCAATAGCAAATTGCCTTTGCCGGAAATAATTCCCAATGCCGGCAGTTTTTTCAAGAATCCTGTCGTAGATACCGTTTGCTATGAAAGCCTTAAGGTGGCACACCCGGATTTGGTGGCTTTTGCAGCGGGGGATCGCTGGAAGTTGGCTGCGGCATGGCTGATTGATCGCGCCGGTTGGCGGGGGGCCCGGCGCAATGCTGTGGGGGTGCACGATTCTCAGGCCCTGGTGCTGGTCAACCCCGGCAGGGGTAGTGGGGATGAACTGACGGGGCTGGCCGAGGAGATCGCCGCTGACGTGCGTGCAAAATTTGGTGTGTCACTGGAACCCGAGCCACGCTACTACCCATAGTGGGGTGCTCCGGCTGAGCGGTGGCCCTTGACGGTGCCAATCCAGCGCCTTCTGCAGCCCTGTTTTTTCCATATCGCTCCCTGCTGCCTAGCCGTGACCCTGGCACGAGGTTTTAGGCAGAATCTTGACGTCCAATCACTGCTTAAGTCATCGGGTTCAACAGAGATTTGTGTTGTGGCACAGATCCCAATATCTATAACTAAAAGAAATTTAATTGCATTTAATATATTTCGAATTCTATTATCCATAGAATCTTCGTTATCTGACTTTTTGCCGTGCAAATCGTGCGGAATAAAAACCTGTTGATCGCAGGAAAATAACTTGGTACGTTTTTACAGTGTAACGATTGCGTATAATGGCAGCAGAATTCTTTGCCGATCAGACTTTTTGGCAGCATTTGAAACGCCAACTTTGCTTTGCGGTAGCGTTTTTGTCTGGTATGTTGTCGTTGGATTCTTGGGGTGGATCTGTGCGGGGCAGTTTCCCCGCAATTAAGAAAAAGAAGGCAGTTTCGAGGGCGCAGGCGGTGGGGATGAAGACGCTGCGCAATCGCTGCACTTATCCGTAGTTGGGGATAGCTTGATCAAAGTCTTGGTGGTAGACGATCACGATCTTGTGCGAATGGGGATTTCGCGCATGTTGAGTGATGTCGAGGGAGTAGAGGTCGTTGGCGAGGCAAATTGTGGCGAGGAAGCCCTGGAATTTGTGCGCCAGCGCGAAGTCGATGTGATTCTCATGGATGTAAAAATGCCCGGCATGGGCGGGCTCGAAGCGACCCGAAAGCTGCTCCGCCGTTGTCCGCAGGCGAGAGTTGTCGCGGTGAGTGCGCTGGATGACGATTTGTTCCCCGGTCGCTTGATCGAAGCGGGCGCCCGGGGGTATGTCACCAAGGGTGCCGACCTGGCAGAGATGGTTCTCGCAATTCGCACCGTGGTGTCCGGTGAACCGTATATCAGCAAGTCCATGGCGACCAAAATGGCACTGCGCAATGTCTCCGGCCAAACGGGTAACCGCTCTCCGTTCGAAAAACTTTCCAAGCGTGAACTGCAGACCGCTGATATGATCGTCAATGGGGCCAAGGTCGCAGAGATCGCCCAGACGCTCTCTGTCAGCCCCAAAACAGTAAACAGCTACCGTTACCGGATTTTCGAGAAGTTGAATATCAGCAGTGATGTTGAATTGACCCTGCTCGCAGTCAAATACCAGATACTCGATCCCGAGGCGGCCCTTTAATTTTAGCGGGCAGGTGCCGGCCCATAAAAATGACTGCCAGATGTTTGACAGCAAGCGTTTTCTTTCCACCGTTACCCGAAAGTCGGGCGTCTACCAGATGTTTGACGCCAACAATCATATTCTCTATGTGGGCAAGGCGAAAAACCTGCGCAATCGCCTTTCCAGTTATTTTCGCAGTTCTGGTCTCACCACCAAGACCATGGTCCTGGTGCAGCGCATCAACACCATAGAGGTTACTGTCACGCGCAGTGAGACGGAAGCGCTGGTGTTGGAACAAAGCCTGATCAAGGCGCAGCGCCCACCTTTCAATGTCATGCTGAAAGATGACAAAGGTTATCCTTATATTTTTCTTTCCAGCAGCGATGCTTTCCCACGCATTGGCTTGCATCGCGGTGCCAAATACAGGAAGGGACGCTATTTTGGCCCTTTTCCCAATGCGTCCTCGGTGCGTGAGAGCCTGAACTTCCTGCAAAAGACCTTTCGAATCCGCTCCTGTGAAGACAGCGTATTCCGCAACCGTTCAAGACCCTGCCTGCAATATCAGATCCAGCGCTGCACTGCGCCCTGTGTGCATTTTATCGGTGAGGAGGAGTACCGTCAGGATGTGCGTCACGCTGAGATGTTCCTCAGCGGCAAAAGCGACAGTATTATTCGGGAATTGGCCGATGAAATGGACGATGCCTCCAGGGCCCTGGCATTCGAGAAGGCCGCGCGCTTGCGCGACCAGATTTCCGCATTGCGACGCCTCCAGGCTGATCAGGTGGCCGAGGGCGACAGCGGTGATGTGGATGTGCTTGGGGTTGCCAGTGAGAGCGGCAGCTGTTGTGTACATGTGCTGTTTATCCGCCTGGGGAGAATATTGGGCAGTCGCAGTTATTTTCCCAGCGAGCGTCTCGGGCTGAGCCATGCTGCGCTGTTGTCTGCCTTTGTACCGCAGTTCTATATCGGCAGTGCGCGGGAAATCCCCCGCGAAATTCTTGTGTCCGAAGCCCTGGAGGATGTGGTGCCGCTGCAGCAGGCCCTGGGCGCCCAGAGTGGGCGAGAGGTTACCATAGCGCACAAATTGCGCGGCAAGCGCGCCACTTGGGTGGAGATGGCGCAACAGGCGGCCCGACAGAATTTGAGCAGCCGTACCGCTGCGCAGCAGAGGCTGTTCGACCGCTTTGAAGCGCTGCAGGAAGCGCTTGGGTTAGAGCAGCTTCCGGATAGGTTGGAGTGCTTCGATATCAGCCATTCATCAGGTGAGGCTACGGTGGCGTCATGTGTTGTATTTGATACCGGCGGTCCGGTCAAGTCGGATTACCGCCGATTCAATATTAAGGGCATCCAGGCCGGGGATGATTATGCGGCCATGGGTCAGGCGCTCAAGCGACGCTATACCCGCTTGTCAGGGGGCGAGGGCAAATTCCCCAATATTCTGTTGATTGATGGCGGAAAGGGTCAGGTTGGCCAAGCGGTGGACGCTCTTAATGCGCTGGGTGTGGTTGGTGTACAAATCATCGGCGTTGCCAAGGGCACGACGCGCAAAGCGGGCTTTGAAACCCTCCATGTGGTTTCCAGTAACAAAGAGCTTGTACTGTCTTCCGATTCGCCCGCTTTGCATTTGATTCAACGGGTTCGCGATGAGGCGCATCGGTTTGCCATTGCGGGCCACCGGGCGCGCCGGGACAAGAAGCGGCGGGAGTCGCCCCTGGAGGGCATCGCCGGGGTGGGGCCCGCTCGTCGACGGGCATTGCTGCGCCATTTTGGTGGTCTGCAGGAAATCAAGCGGGCCACAGCGACAGAAATTGCCAGTGTGGAGGGAATCAGCCGCAAACTCGCACAAACTATATACTCGCTACTGCACCAGGAATAATTGGGTGATAGAACTGATGAATTATTGTCCGGCTGTTTCACTGGACGTTTCATTTTGTGCAACGGCTTGTTAACGTACGTCCCCCTTCAAGAACAGAGAAAAGTATGACACTTGCCAACCAGTTGACATTGCTTCGTGTCGGATTGATACCCGTCTTGGTGATGGTTTTCTATCTGCCGTATCAATGGAGCTATGTCGCCTCGGCAGTTATTTTTGCCGCCGCCGCCGCAACCGACTGGCTCGACGGTTACCTGGCAAGAAAACTGAATCAAAGCACGGCATTTGGTGCCTTCCTGGACCCCGTCGCGGACAAGCTGATGGTGGCCACCGCCCTGGTGCTGCTTGTGGGCCTGCACAAAAATGCCTGGTTTACTATTGCAGCAGCAGTGATTATTTGCCGGGAGATTGCGGTATCCGGTCTGCGGGAATGGATGGCGGAGTTTGGTCAGCGCAGCAGTGTTGCCGTATCCTATGTGGGCAAGGTCAAGACTACGGCACAGATGGCGGCTATTATCGTATTGCTTGCCTTCGACGTACGGGAGTATCCGCTAATGGAAACCCTTGGGTATCTACTGTTGTATATCGCCGCTGCGCTGACCCTGTGGACAATGGTTATGTACCTGCGCGCTGCCTGGCCAACCCTGATGGCAAATAATCACACCCCCCCCTAGCTCATTGTCTTTTTAAGTCACTGTTGGTACCCATCGGCGCCATGAGGCAAAGGGGGTACTGCGGTCGCAATGTGATAGCCCCCTCATTAGGTGTATTTCAGCTCCAGAAGCGGACCGGGTCCGTTGCGGAGTGGCTCTGCCAGCTATTGTGATTATTGAAAGGGCGCTTCTCATCTCATTCTTTTGTTGCCGGTTTGCTAGGGGCTGTTGAAACAACATTTTTCAGCAGCCTGCTAACGCGAACAGGGATGTTCGGGCTGCAAATCAAGCCTGTAAGTGTTTGATTTGTCGTGGAGGGTTTGCGGGCATGCGCCGCAAACCCAAGTTGAAAAAAGTCATGGAAGGCCTTTTTCAACAACCTGCTAGAGTTCAAATTGAGCTGCGAGTATTTGTATTGTGATGTTGATTCAGGGGCCAGTTTATCGCTGTTGCGCCCGCCACGGAGTAGAGCTGTGTCAGTGAGGGGCAAGTTGATTGGGACTGGTCATCATTTCTGCCCCGGCCTTTAGGCAAACAAGCAGTACTTCACCAGACGCAATTGGGCTGTTGACACTGAAAAGGTGAGAGGTGGCAGAGTGAGGGGGCTCCTCCAGTCGGGGCTTTGAGGGGGCTGGAATACCCTTGTTGCAACCAGTAGTGCGAGAGTGCAACAGAGCGAGATCGGATTTGGCTTCTTAAGGAACAGGCGAAGTAAGAGTGGCATATGGAGCACAGTGCCAAGAATTTCCTGTTGTTAGTGGTTGTTTTGCTCTCTGCCATGGATTCGCTGCCAGTTGGGGCGGCCGGTACAGCAAAAGGCCAGCTTCAGATCGAGGTGGCGAACGACGCTCCTTTCCAGACGGATAGGGATTATACCGGCGGACTCCTTTTAGCCTGGAGGTCGGCAAGCAGTCCGTTTACGCTGCGTTTGGGCCAGGATATCTATACTCCGGAAAATCTTGCAAAGCCCGCGCCGGCCAATGGTGAACACCCCTATGGCGGATGGGCCTATTTGGGTGTCAACTACCACTACCAGATTTCCGCTAACTGGTGTGCTGATGTTACCTTGGATATTGGCAGCACAGGCCCCAGATCCGGTGCGCGAGTGATGCAAGAGTGGATACACAGAGCTACCGGTTCCACGTTCCCCAAAGGTTGGCGCTCCCAAGTTTATAACGAATGGGGATTCATGCCAGAGTTACAGCTTGGCTATAAAATTCCTCTGTCCGCCTTTCAAAAAGGGGGGGTGGTTTACCGCGCGGTACCTTATCTTCGCTGGAGAAGCGGTAATATTATTAGGGACCATGGGGTTGGGCTTCGTTTGATGCTGGGCAGTCGGCTGCCGGCTTTCAGCAGTGTCTCAACCCAACCTGACGGTGATTTTTATTGGTTTGTTCAAGCCGGTCTTGAACATACAGCAGTGGTGAGAAATATTTTTTTGGAGGGAAATTCAAAAGTTAGAAGCGGCGTAAAGCAATATAGTTATGGGGTGATCCCAGAGAAAGCGCTTACAGTGGCCAATTTGGGGGTGTTTTGGGGTTTTGGCGCTTATGAAGCGGGTGTGGATATAAGGTATAATTCCAAGGCCTATGCATCACAAAGTCGTATGGAGAGTAGCTTTTTAATTGGCGGCACTCCCTCCGGAAACTTTGTTATGTCTCTAATTTTCAAAAAGTTTTTTTAAAATAAATCTTCTCGCGGCCCGCTTGAGAGGCGCCATTGAAAAGCCAGTGCAGCCGAAGATCACAGATGTTTGCTTTGTCAACGTAAAAGGCGGTGAGAAAAGCCTGGATGCCAAAACATTTCTGCGGGGACGTTGTCCCACGGAGCCTGCTCGGCCCATGTATTGTTGCAGAGTAATTACAGTAGTATGGCAGGACTTTTTATGGCCAATCCGCGCAAGTTTGCAGATAGACCCAGCGCTTTCTGTATAGTTTGAACAGGGAAATCTCGCGAACTTCACGCTCCTGATCTCCGTCTCTGTACAGCGCTTTAAACTCCGCGACAGAGTGCTTCAGCCCTGGCTTGACCCTGATTATCTGCAGATGTGTCCATTGGGTTACCAGGTCTTGCGCGCGAAGATTTGGGCGGGTATCGGGGTGCCAGGTCTGGTGCAAATAGGTCAGGTTGCCTGTGGCATAGGCACTGTAGCGGCTGCGCAACAGAGATGTGGCTGTACCTGGGTAGGCTTTGCCGGAAAGGTAGAGGCCGCAGCAGGCTTTCAGATTTTCGCCCGAACCGCAGGGGCAGAGTAGGATCGACATTAAATACTCCAGATAGGAAACTGCAGGGCAGTGTCCAATGGGTCATAGAGTGCCCTGGCACACACTTTTTAACCTTGAGTGATGGGGCCGTAGAGTAACATCGCTTGACATTGCCTCGGCTTGAGATAATATACCGACCAGTCGGTTTTTATTTGGAGATTCCCAGGAGGCCATGTGCCAAAAGTCGATAAGGCTACCATAGTGCGCGCGGCGGAAGCGGTGGTGCGGGAGAGAGGTGCGCGCAAGCTCACCCTGGATGCAGTCGCTGCCCATTGCGGCCTCAGCAAGGGGGGGCTCATTCATCACTTTCCCACCAAGCAGTCGTTGATCAAGGCCATGCTGCAGGCAGCCGTTGACAGGGAATATGCCAGTACCGAGGCCTCCGTCGCGTCGGGAGCGGGTTTGCTGATCGCTCGGCTCAATGCCATTTTTGAACTGATGGAGGATGATGAATCCCTGCCGCGATCTCTGATAGCGGCTGTGGCAGAGAATCCGGCACTGCTCGACCCTTTCAAGGCCAAGCAGGCTGCGTTGCGCAGTGAATTGGCCAAAATCTATCGTGACCCCGAATTGGCCCTGCTTTTGATCCTGGCGGCCCAGGGTATGTTTCTCGGGCGTGTTTTGGGGGTTTTGGAGATTGAGGACCCACTGTTCGAGCGTCTCCGCGAACGCCTGCTAATGCTTTCGACCGATCTCGCCTGAAGCTTTGATTTCCAGTTAACCAAGTTTGTGGATAAGGAATATGAATTTGTCGATACATTGTCGTTGCTCCCTGCTCTTGCTGGTGGCCACTGTGGTGCTTTTTGCAGGGTGTTCCGGCTCGGAAGGGGATGAGCGCCAGATCGAGCACCTGTTGCCGGTCAAGGTTGCCACTGTCACCAGCGATGCTGGGTCTACGGATCGCCAGTTTGCCGGACGGGTGAAAGCGGTGCAGAGTGTGGATCTCTCATTCCAGGTGGGGGGCAAACTGGACAGGTTGAATATTCGAGAGGGAGAAATTCTTCCCAAGGGTACACTGATTGCGGAGTTGGACGACCGGGACTACCGCCGCAGGGTAAAAGAGGCCCGTGTCAATGTAGAGCTGCTGGAGAAGACCCTGAAACGCCAGCGCTCTCTGGCGGGATCAAAAGTGATATCCCAGCAACAGCTCGACGAAACCGAGAGTAATTTCAATCTGGCAAAAGTGGCCCTGGAAAAGGCCGAGCAGGACTTGGCCTATACCAAACTGCGCGTGCCCTTTGATGCGCTTGCTACCCGCCAGCTGGTGGAAAATTACACCAATGTGCAGCCCGGCCAGGCCATTGTGCGGCTGCAGAACATTTCTGAAGTACGCATCCAGATTTCGGTGCCGGAAAAAATGCTGGCAACTGTCAGTAAGGACCAGATCAGTTCGGTCAATGCAGAATTTGAATTCCTGCCGGGACAGGCGTTTGCTCTTGAATACCGGGAGCACCAGGCGGAGGCGGACAGCGTGACCCAGACCTATATCGTTGAACTGGGCATGTCGCGCCCAGAGAAAGTACAAATTCTCCCCGGTATGACGGCACGGGTGAAGGTGAAGTTGAAACAGGAAAGGGGAGATCTGTGGGTTCCGCTGGCGGCAATCCAGACTGATGCCGAAGGTAAGCCTTATGTCTGGCAGATCAATGTGGACCAGTCTGTATCCAGAGTCCAGGTCGCCCTCGGGCGCACTGACGGTGAAGCCGTGCAAGTCGTTGAAGGCTTGTCGCCAGCGATGAAACTGGTCGCCGCTGGCGGTCAGCATCTCTATGACGGTGCAAAAGTACGCAATTATGTACAGCGCTAATATCCGTTTGACCTGTGGGCCTGGTAGGGGTGGGGAAGTATCTTGAAAATTTCTGATGTTTTTATCCAGCGGCCGGTATACAGCTGGCTGCTGATACTGATTTGTCTAATCGGCGGCCTCTGGGCGCTAACGGATATTGGCCGTCTTGAAGATCCTGCCTTTACCATTAAAGAGGCCCGTGTTTTTACCTTGTATCCGGGGGCCAGTGCCCGGCGGGTTGAAGAGGAGGTCACCGAAAAGCTCGAGGTTGCTATCCAGCAGATGGGACAGCTCGATAAGGTGACCTCCACTTCCAGTCCCGGCATGTCGGAAATTCGGGTACAGGTCAAGGATCAGTATAATTCGGAGGAATTGGCACAGGTTTGGGATGAACTGCGCCGCAAGGTCAACGACACGCAGAGTGAGCTGCCTAGTGGCGCCATGGAATCTGTGGTCAACGACGATTTCGGTGAAGTGTACGGTATTTACTATGCGGTCACCGGTGACGGTTTTTCGCAGGCGGAAATGCGTGAAATCACCAAGGCCATTCGTCGCGAGCTATTGGGTGTTGAGGGGGTGGCTAAGGTATCCCGCTCTGGCACCATTGATGACGTGGCCTACCTCAATATTGACGAATCCCGCCTCGCACAGTTTGGCTTCTCCCTGGATGACCTGGCTCAGGTGCTGCGGGTGGAAAGTGCCACCCAGCAAGAGGGGGAGATCGGCAGGCAGGACCTGCGCACCCGTATTGTGGTGGACAACCCGGCCAGTGATCTGGAATCGGTTCGCAACATTCTGGTGGGTGTTCCCGGTTCCACCGCTATGCTGGCAGTGCGGGATATTGCCGATGTCTCTCTGGGTTACCATGAAAATCCGGGTTTTATCGCACGCTTTAATGGTAAGCCAGCCATTTTGATTGGTGTGGCTGGTGCTGAGGACATCAATATCGTCGATGTGGGAATGGCTGTGGGAGCCAAGCTGGCAGAGCTCAAGCAGGGCTTGCCTCTGGGTGTGGACATCCACCCGGTTTACGAACAACACAAAGTGGTAGAGGAGAGTGTCACGGGGTTCCTGTTCAATCTTGTTTCTTCCATAGTGATTGTTACTCTGGTGTTATGTGTGTTTATGGGCTGGCGCTCTGGTGTGGTTGTCGGTGTTGTGCTCGGTCTTACGGTGCTTGGAACCGTGCTGATTATGAATTTGTTCGGTTTGAATCTGCAGCGCATTTCTCTCGGTGCCCTGATTATCGCCATGGGGATGCTGGTGGATAATGCCATTGTGGTGGCCGAAGGGATGCTGATGGGGGTGCAGAGGAAAGAGGCACCCCAGAGTGCTGCCCAGCGCGTGGTACGTCAGACATTCTGGCCGCTTCTGGGAGCGACCATCATCGGCATTATGGCTTTTTCCGGAATCGGTTTGTCCGACGATGCCACCGGTGAATTCCTCTTCTCCCTGTTTGCTGTGATTGGTATTTCCCTGGTGCTCAGTTGGGTGCTGGCGATTACTATTACGCCTTATTTGGGTTATCACCTGTTCAAGCCGGTAAAAACTGCCAGGAGCGACGATGATCTTTACAGTGGGCGCTTTTATCGTATGTATGCCCGGGCCCTGTCCGGTGCGTTGAATCGACGCGGCCGCACCATCGCGGTGCTGGTTGTGGTGACGCTGCTCAGTTATATCGGTTTCGGTTTTGTTAAACAGGGCTTTTTCCCCAACTCCAATGCCGCCCTGTTTTATGTGAATTATTTCCTGCCCCAGGGTAGCGATATCAAGCGCACTGAAAGCGCGCTGCAGGAAGCCACCGAGTTTATGTTGGCGCAGGACGCAGTGATTTCCGTAACAGCGGTTGCCGGCAGAGGGGCGGACCGTTTTATGCTGACTTATGCTTCTGAGCCGCCCAACCCCGCTTATGGCCAGTTGATTGTGCGTACGGAAAATCGTGAGCAGATTGCGGGGTTGATCGAGCGTGCCAAGACAGGGTTGCGCAACGCGCAACCGGAGGCCTTGATCACCTTCAAGCGCTTGGTATTTGGCCCTGGCGGGGGCGCGGATGTGGAAGTGCGTATCTCGGGTCAGGATTTCAATACCCTGCGTGCCCTGGCTGAGGAGGTTGAACAGCTTTACCGAAAAGGCGATTTGGAAGATATCCGGCACAACTGGCGCAGCCGAGAGGCCACTGTTCGCGTGCATCTCGACCCTGAGCGGGCGCGTGTAGCGGGGGTGACCAATACGGATATCAGTCGCACCATTCAGTTTGCCACATCTGGCTACCGGGTGGGGGAATTTGAAAGTGGCGACCGGATTATCCCGATTATTGCGCGTATGCCGGAAAAAGACCGCAACCGGGTTGGCTCCCTGCAGGACCGGCTTATATGGAGTCCCAACGAGCAGGGTTATATTCCCGCCGGCCAACTGGTTACGGAATTTGAGACCACCGCAGAAGAGAGCCTGATTCAGCGCCGCAACCGGGTGCCCACTATTACAATCAGTGCGGAAGCGCCCGAGGGCGTGACTGCCATGGCGGCATTCAATAGAATCCGCAGCGGGGTGGAAAGTCTGTCATTGCCCCTGGGTTATACTGTGGAGTTTGGTGGCGAATACGAAAGCTCTTCGGATGCACAGGAATCCCTCGGCAAGAAGTTGCCACTTGGCTTTCTGGTCATGGTCCTGATCTCTATTTTGTTGTTTGGCACTGTGCGTGAACCGCTGATCATCTGGCTGGTTGTGCCTATGTCTCTGGTGGGTGTGGTGGTTGGCCTGTTACTGACAGGGTTGCCGTTTGGCTTTATGTCGCTGCTCGGCGTACTGAGCCTGTCTGGCATGTTGATCAAAAATGCCGTGGTGCTGGTGGATGAAATTGAGGTGCAGACTGAAATGGGCCTGCCGCGCCTGACGGCCATCCAGCGCGCCAGTGTCAGTCGTTTACGCCCGGTATTTCTCGCTGCGGTTACGACCATACTGGGGATGTCGCCGTTACTGTTTGACGCTTTCTTTGCCGATATGGCGGTGACCATCATGGGTGGACTGGGTTTTGCAACGGTGCTGACTCTGATTGCGGTGCCGGTCTTCTACGCGGTTTTCCACAAGGTCAAGGCCACTGAGGTGGCCGGATATGAGGAGCATTCCGCACGGGAGCTGCAGCGGCAACCCCGCACAGAATCCGTGTCTGCCTAGAGTCAGGGAAGACCCGGTAAGAACACCCGGTATACTGGGTAATTCGGGGGGCAAAAGAAGATGAATGTTTTGCCCCCATTCTATTTCTGAGTGTACTTACAAACCTGAATCTATCCTGTTCTGGGGTTTTTCGTATAAAATATTCACGCTTCAAACTTGTACCTCCCCGGTAAAAATCTGAAGTATGCGATAGCCTAAAGCAGGCCTTTCCATTAAGCTGCAAATTTGGATTTGATTGGTAGTCGTTGTATGAGTGTTCGGTCAATTTCAAAGCTGCTGACGGCTTTGTCTTTTCTTTTGTTTGGTTTTTCTGCGGTAGCGTTACCGTATAAACGTGCGGAATGGCTGCCCCGCTGGTCCGACTTCGATAGTGACTGTCAGGATACCCGTCACGAGCTGTTGATGCGTTTCTCCCTCTCCCCCGTGCGTTTTACCCACAGCAATGGCTGCAAAGTGGATACGGGATTGTGGTTGGACCCCTATACCGGCAATTTTTACAGCAAGGCATCTGATCTGGATGTGGAGCATATAGTACCTTTGAAGTGGGCCCATGATCACGGCGGGGCCGAATGGAGCAGTGAGCGGAAACGGCAATTTGCGGAGGATATTGAAAACTTGTGGTTGGTGGATGATGGGCATAACCAGAGCAAAGGGCACAGAGGCCCCGATCGATGGATGCCACCTTACGCACCGGTGGGAAAAATTTATGTCCGGCGTTTTATGTCGATCGTGAAAAAGTATGGCCTGCGCCTGAGTGTGGCTGAAAAGAAACAATTCCACGCACTGGCGGGTGAGCGTTAAGATGTGGTAAGAGATCATTTGTCCCGGCCTTTTTATTTCAAGTAGTATTTTGTCGAAAAGTAGTATCAGCGGACGGTTATGCAGGCAAACTTTCAATTATTGATTGAATATTTTCGACGCTGCTATCTAGCGGACAGTCACGATCTGTCGCTGACCAATATTGCCAGACTGCCGGGCAACCGCCGTTTGTTTTTAAAGGAGCCGGATTATCTCAGCAGCGGCGAACTGCCACGAATTCCATTGATTTACCCTGTTGCGGAAAAACTGGCCAAACTGGCTGATACCTATCGAAAAGAGCGACGCCTGATTTATGCCTGTTTTTTTGTCTGCGGAAAGCTCACCACTCAAGGTGGTTTCACCGCCAGGCGCACACTGTGTTCACCGCTTCTGTATTTTCCCGCTCGAATTTATCGCGAAGATGATTATTTTGCCGAAATAAATACCACCGATATCCGCATTAATCTGCCCCTGCTCCGGCAGATTTTGAAGCCGGATATCGATTCGGCGGTGACGAATACTTTTCCTTTACCCCGGTTTCCCATGGATGCCTCCCAGGTGGCGGATATGGGGCGATGGCTGCGGGAATACAGTCTGTTGGAAGAACTTGAGGAATTGAGTCGCTGGCCAAACCTTCAGCCTGAGACATTGGTGCAGGAAAGGATGGAAGCGTCACGGCTGGGTCCGGTCAGTGCCGGTGCGGTAATTTTGGCGGACAGGCCCAGAGGGTCTCGCGGAGTCCTGCACGAACTTGGTCAATTGGTGCAGGCGCGAAATTTCCAGGCCCCTTTACAGGTTGCCCTGGGAGGAGAGTCTGCGCAGTTGATTGAAAGTGACAGCGAGCCTGAAATGTTGCCGGGGCTGTTCAGTAGTGCCCAGGAGCGGGCATTACGCAATGCGGCACGATTGCCGCTCAGTCTCGTATCAGGGCCCCCCGGTACGGGCAAGAGTTTTACCATTGCCGCCGTGGCGATCGACCAAATGCTGCATGGTGACTCAGTGCTGGTTGTCTCTAAAACCTCCGAAGCCATTGATGTTGTAAGAAACAAGTTACAGGAAACCTATGGACTGACCGAGGGCTACGTACATGCGGGCGAGCAGAGTTTTGTTCGCAGCTTGAAGACCCACCTCGATACCCTGCTCAAGGAGGGGGTTGATTTGCCCGAGGTGAGTGCCACCAAGTTAAAGCTCAGCTTGAGGGCTACAAATAAATCATTACACAGGGCCGAGCGTCGCTTTGCGCGGGCGCTGCGGCTTGCCAGGGTTCTCGGCCCCGGACGCTGGGCAGCTTGGTTATTACGTGTGGGTGCGCCACTGTTTGGTCGGGACCTGCAGACAGAAGCCTTGTGGGGCTTTCAGGATGGCATCAGCCAGTTGCGTCATAGGTTTGAACGGCAGGCTGCCCGTTACATCAATACCTACCGCCTGGAAAAGCTTGCCCAGTTATTAAATACAGAGCGGCGCAGCCTGGCCAGTTTCCACCAAGCACTGAGGGCGAGGACTTCAAAAACCCAGGCGGAACGATTTGCACAGACGAATATGCATCTTGTCCTACAAGCCTATCCTATCTGGCTTGCAAGTCTGGACGAGCTCAACGAGATACTGCCGCTTTCTTGTGGCATGTTTGATCTGGTGATCTTTGATGAATCCACCCAGTGCGATATTGCAAGTGCGCTTCCAGCGCTCTACCGGGCGAAACGCGCGGTTGTGGTGGGGGATGGAAAGCAGCTTCGGCATGTCTCCTTCCTTCCGGCAAACCAGCAGCAGCGCTTGTGGGAAGAGACGGTGCATTGCGGCGAGTTACCGGAGGCATTTAGCTACCGGGACCAGTCCCTGTTGGACTTGGTGTCTGACGCCCTTGGCAGCCAGGATGCGGTGACCCTGCTCGATGAGCACTACCGAAGCCAACCGGAGCTGATCGCTTTCAGTAACCATGCGTTTTATGCTGACCGTCTCAAAGTTATGCAGGCGCGGCCCGGGAACTCCCGCACTTCGGCGTTGACTTTTCACCGGCTGGAGGGGCGGAGAGCCAGAAACGGCAGGAACAGGGTTGAAAAAGACTGGGTCATATCCCAGTTGCGCGATCATTTTAACCGCTACGAAAATGCGCCGCTTAAACCGTCTGTTGGTGTGCTGTCTCCCTATCGGGAACAGGCCAACTACCTGGCTAAAGAGGTCTCCAGGGTTTTTTCCGCGGACAAGCTGCACAGCTTTTCGGTACGGATCGCCACACCATACGGTTTTCAAGGGGAGGAGCGGGATGTAATGCTTCTCTCAATGGCCATCGATAGCCAATCTCTGCGGGCCGCGGCGTATCTCAATGGTGCCGCTATGTTTAATGTGGCGATTACTCGGGCTAAGGAGCGGCAGCTGGTGGCTTATTCAATCAGTCCCGAGTTGCTGTCATCAGATCACTTACTGCGCCGTTATATTTCCTTTGGTCATGGCGCGGACCGTAGTTACCAAGAGGGGACCTTCTCCTGTGAATTTGCCAGGGCGGTCAGTGCGGGCCTTAAAGAGGCGGGTATCCGGCACTGGATCGACTTTCCCATCGCAGGCCAGCGTGTCGATGTCGTGTGTGAGTATCAGGGTTGCATCCTGGGGGTGGACTTGATTGGCTACCCGGGAGAGTACCAACAGCACTTTACGATCCGGACCTACAAGATTCTGCACCGGGCTGGCATCCGGGTTCTGCCGTTGCCCTATCTGCACTGGTCTGTGGGTCAACGGGAGTGCATCACGCGTATTATCGGGGTTTTGCGGGGTGAGCAGTGTAGGGAAGAGGAGACAGGGGCCATCCCGGAGTGATTGATTCGGTCACCTGAAATAAAAGCTGCGCCGGGGCTGCTAGGCTTTAAGGGAGTCCAACTGTGACTTTCACCGAGTGCATCTATGAAACTGTGGTTGTTGATTCCCTGCTTTTGGGTATCTGCTGTCGGGGCTATGGATATCATGGTTGCGGATGCCCAACAGCAACAGGGCGTGCGAAGTCCGACTCTGAGCTTTTGCCAGGCGCGCTTTTACGAGGAAGATGATGGCCGCCTGTACTGCAACTGGGCGGTCAACTTTCGTTACGCCTGCTTTGTCTGGTGGCCCACCAATAAGATAATTCCGGCTGGGGCAAAACTGTCTGAGCCGGAAGTTGTGGGTAAGTGCGGCAATGGCGAACCCGTGTACAAGCTCCACCATTATTAGTGCGGTGTTGACTGTCTCGGGTTTTTCCTCACAGTTCAATCGGTGGCTCTTAAGGCTAAAACAGCCCCAAAACTCCAGTCAGGCATGGGTCTTATAGCGGCTGCATCGCGTGTGATCCTGTGTACTGGCCCGGAAGAGAAGAAGATGTTAGCTTTTCTCCCGACCGATGTTGAGTCCGTGATCTTGCAGTTCCCGAGCCTGCTTAAGGATTTCAGTCATGGCGCTGTCCTCTAAGGATAAGGCATCAATGATGGCCGCGAGCAGATCCGCTGAAAACATGCATTTGCTCACTTTGCTGCGCAGATTTTCTGTAGTCATTGAAATACCCCTTTCGGCCAGGGCCTGGGCCAGATCACTGTAGCGCATGCCCTTCAAAGCCATGGAGGCACGCACATAGCGGGCAATGGCCTGCTTATAGGGAGCCAGTGCCTGCTGATTACTGAGGCTTTGTTTGTGATCCATGGGCTTTACTCCATTCTGGTTAATAGTCATTAAGTGGCAAATAGTATCTTTTTGTGTATTATTTGCAATATAAGTTTGAAATAACCTATTGACTGTTGTTTTTTTGATGCTATATTCGTGACCAATATTCCACAGTAAGGGGGTTGAGATGACCTGGAACAATGAGAGCCTGCGCCAGCTGGCGGAAAGTCATACCGGTTGGGTAGTGGAGCCGGAGGGAGACTGCCTCAGTATTTCCAACGATGAGGGCGTTGACGCCTTTATTTATGTGGGTGAGAAGCAGATCGTTGTCGAGAGTATTCTTTTTCCGGTGAGCCAGGTCGGCGATGTGGCCGCGCTCAATGAGATGGTATTACAAACCCATCAATTGGTTCCCCTGACGGCTATCGCGATTAAAAATATTGGCAGTGAGCACTATTACGTCGCCTTTGGCGCGCTCTCTGTGTCCAGTAAAGATGAAGTTGTCATCGAGGAGGTAGAGACCCTGTTTTCCAATGTGAGGGATTTCCTGGATTTGTATGCAGAGCATTTTGAAATGGAGGGTGTAGCATGAGCCTGAGAAAGATCTGGACTGCCTTGAAAGGTGCGGTCAACGAAGGCACTGAAGCGGTAGCGGACAGCCAGTCAATCCGTATTCTCGACCAAGAATTGCGCGAGGCGAAAACTGAGTTGAAAGCCTGTGACGAGAACCTGACCAAAATTATGGCCAAGCGCAAGCTGGCGGAAGGTAAAGTGGAATCCCTGCGTGCGGATATTGAAACTTACAGCGCCCACGCGGTTAATGCCAGTGAGAAGGGCGATAATAACCTGGCGTTGGAGTGTGCCGAGCGGGTTTCTGAGCTGGAGACGCAGTTGCAGACCGAGCGCAGCCTGCTGGATGGGTTTCTGAACTCAGAGCGTTCCCTGAAGGGCAATATTGCCAAGGCCAAGACCAATGTACGCCGCATGGAACAGCAGATCGACCAGATCAAGGCCACTGAATCTGTGCAGAAAGCTCAGGTTGCTGTCTCTTCCCGTCACTTGGGGGCCAACAGCAGGATCAAGACCGCTCTGGACAGTCTTGACCGAATCAAGAGCAAGCAGCAGGAGCGCGCGGCCGAATTGGAAGCGGCGGAAGAGCTGGCCTCTGAAGAGAGCGGCTCGAGCCTCGATGCCAAGCTGAAGGCAGCGGGTATCCAACCTGGCGGTCAGGTCAGCAGTAGTGACAAACTGGCTCAATTGCTGGCGAATCGCGAAAAGGCCTGAATCGGTGCTACTGTATCGCGTGCGACGCCTTCTGGCGTCGCTGTTTATTCAAGCCGATAAAACGACTGTTTTTGTCTCTGTCCTGGTCTATGTGGCGGGCAGCTATCTGCTGCTGAGTGCCGCCGGGGAAAGCGAGATTATCGCGCCCGATAACTTTCTCTACTGGCTGGTAGTGACCGCATCGACGGTGGGTTACGGGGATTTCTCACCGGCTACACCCGCGGGAAAAATGGTGGTGGCGGCCTGGGTGATCCCTTTGGGCCTGAGCCTGTTTGCGTTGGTGATTACCCGGGTGGGCTTTGCAGTTTCGGAGTTTGTACACCGAGGAAAAAGAGGGTTGCGCATGACGAATCATGTAAATCATACGGTCATTATTGGCTGGAACGGAACGCGGACCCTGCGCCTAATCGAGCTTTTGTTGTCAAAGACCAATGGTGCAGCCGCTGAAATAGTACTTTGCGTAGAAGCCGATATTGAAAACCCCATGCCCGGCAGAATTGACTTTGTGCGGGTTGAATCCTTTTCCCATATTGAAAGTATGCAGCGAGCCGGTTTGGCCGATGCTGCACGGATTATTATTGACAACCCGCTTGATGATGTAACACTGACCACGGCTTTGTTTTGCGACAAGTACAGCCCCAACAGTCATAAGACTGCCTATTTCCAGGATGAAAATGTCGGTGAATTATTGCGCGCGCACTGTCCGAATATTGAATGTATCCCCTCGGTAGCGGTGGAGCTGCTGGCAAAATCCTCTCTGGACCCCGGATCCGCCCGCTTGCACAGGCAGTTGCTGGATAGTACTTACGGGATGACACAGTACAGTGTTGAGTACTTTGGAGAGGAGCCTTTACCGGTTGCTGCCCTGTTTGATCATTTCAAACGGGACCTGTCGGCAACACTGATCGCTGTGCGCCGCAAGGGTGTAGTAACAATAGCGGTGAATCCGGCGCTGACAGATCAGGTGGGTAAAGGGGATATGCTGTATTACATCTCCGCGAAGCGACTGGATGAGAAGCACTGCTTCGATATAACAATAAATGAAGGGGAAGGTGTTGGTACATGTTTGCCAAACTGATCGATAAATTGAAGGGGACACAGGCCCCGGCAGTGAAAACACCGGAGATTATGGGGTTGCGCCTGGGAGCCAGTTTTGAGCTGGATCCACTGGCAATTCGCCTGATACTGGATGAACTTACGATTGAGTCCTGTTCCCCCACGCAAATCATCAAAGCCGCAGGCGTTGTAGAGCTCGATGGCACCTGGGTTTACCGTTTCTATACAGACGATGATGCCTGGCTCCAGGTTGTGGCTGAAGGTGGCCGGGGAGACGAGCATGTGGTGGATGTCAAGTTGTTCCACTTTTACGACACCCTGGATGTGGCCAATCAGCAGGCCTGGGACAGCCTCCTGAAACAGGAGATAGGCGCTGAAAGTTACCAATTGCAGGAGCGGTCCTACAACAGGGTCTGGACTTCGGCCGGTGACTACCACAATCCGGTACATATGTCCGAAAAGACCTATGACGTAGGCGGAGACTATTCGGTAACGGATCAATTCACCATGCTGTTCGAACGCGAACTGTCCGACCAGCGTACTGAATCCCTCTTCCTCTCCGCAGAAGAGAAGGAGGAGCATGCGGGCTATCTGAGCCGCAGCCTGGTGATCAGTACCGGTATCACACTGACATCTTCACAGCTGACTATTCACGGATAATAAGGAGAAGTATCAATGGGCCAGCCCTATGATTTACTGACTGGTATTGTACATTTTGCGGCCTACTTTGGCCTGTCATTACTATTTTTGATCGTGTTTAAATTTCTCTACACAATGGTGACGCCCCATGACGAGTGGAAATTAATCCGAGAAGATAAAAATGCGTCAGCGGCTATTGGATTTGGTGGTGCGATTCTGGGCTTTGCCATCGCTGTCGCCGGTGCTGCGAGTAACTCTGTAACACTGATTGATTTCGCCACCTGGGCTGCGGTCGCGTTGATTGCCCAATTACTTGCCTTTGCAATTATCCGCTTTGGTTTTATGCCGCGTATTGTAGAGCGTATTGAAGAGGGCGAGATAAGCGCGGGTATTATGCTGGCCGCAACCACAATCTCCGTTGGTGTGCTCAATGCCGCCTGCATGAGCTACTGACTGATGGGGAAATAGTGATGAAACGTACTAAAAATATTGATCTCTCGCGCATGCGCAAGAGCAGGGGACCAAGCTTCTTATTTCGCCCCCTGGCGATCGGTGTTGCTGCAGCTCTCATGGGATGCTCTTCAGATGAAGAAGTCAAGGTTGTTTCCTCGATAGAGGACTGTGTAGACAATACCCAGTTGGATGAAGCCCGGTGCGAGGCGGCTTATCAGCGCGCTCAGGCGGAGGCCGAGCGCACCGGCCCCAAATATGCTTCCCTGGCGCAGTGTGAAGGGGAATTTGCGCATTGCCGGGAAAGTAGCAGCGGTTTCTGGATGCCGCTGATGACGGGTTTTATGGTTGCCTCCATCCTCAATGATAGCGACCGACGCTCTCATGCCCGCGGCTACTACAATCCAGTCTACCGTTACGCCGCGTCGGGTTCACGCTACAATGATCGTTTGATGACTGCCGATGGCCAGGTTATCGGGCGTTATGGGAAAACAAGCTATAGAGTTGACAAGAGTACCATGCAGCCCAAGCCCAAGGTCACCAAAACGGTTTCCAGGGGCGGCTTTGGTGCTGTGGCCTCAGCCAAGTCCAACTGGGGCGGTGGCCGCTCCAGCAGCCGTTCCCGTGGCTGGGGGGGCTGATTGGTGCTGAGGTTGCCTATCGGTGAACGTCCGCACTGGAAGGCGCGAGCAAAGGAGTTTGGCTTTCATTTTCACACCCTGTATGGCGAGCCCTACTGGGATGAAAGTGCCTATTACCAATTCTCCCTGAAGCAGATCGAAAAGGATATTGAAGACCCCACCGAGGAAATTCACCAGATGTGCCTGGAGGTGGTGGCATTGGTGCTTGAGGATGAGGAATTGCTGCGGCGTTTCTGTATTCCTGAACAGCACTGGGACTTTGTGCGCAGTTCCTGGAGGAACGGTGATCCCAGCCTGTATTCCCGCCTGGACTTTGCCTATTCCGGACAGGGGCCCGCTAAGCTCTATGAGAACAATGGGGACACTCCAACTAGCCTATACGAGACTGGTTTCTGGCAGTGGCTCTGGTTGCAGGACAATGTGGACAGGCGCGCTCTGCCGTTGCAGTCAGACCAGTTTAACAGTTTGCAGGAAAAGCTGGTGAATCGCTTTTATGACCTGCAGATTTTGACCCCTGGTCGCCCATTGCACTTCGCTTGCTGCAAGGATAGCGAAGAGGATTTCGGTACCGTCCAATATCTCAAGGACTGCGCCAGTGAAGCGGGTATCGAAAGCCACTTTGTTTTTATAGACGATATTGGCCGCGATGCCGCGGGGTATTTCACGGATCTGCGGGATCAGGTGATCACCTGGATGTTCAAGCTGTATCCCTGGGAGTTTATGTTCCGCGAGGACTTTGGTGCGCTACTGGGCACCAACAATGTACGCTGGCTGGAGCCCCCATGGAAGGCGATCGTATCCAACAAGGCACTTCTGCCAATGTTGTGGAAACTGTTTCCCGGCCATCCCAATCTGTTGCCCTCTTTCTTCGAAGATGAGTTGGACAGGGCCAGGGAGGGCGATCTGGTGAAAAAACCGATTTTTTCCCGTGAAGGTGCCAATATTTCTATCGTGCGCAGCGGAGAAGTCCAACCGCTGTCCGATGGCCCCTATGGCGAGGAGGGGTATATCTACCAGGAGATGCACCCGTTACCGAAGTTCGGCAACCATTTTACCCTGGTAGGCAGCTGGCTGGTGGGCGATGTGGCCGCCGGCATATCAATCCGGGAGGATCAGACCATGGTGACCCAGGATATGAGCCGCTATTTACCGCACATTATTCTCTAGTTTCGATTGGTCACAGTTACCAGAATACCTTTCTTAACCGCAGTCGCTACCCCCAACAAGGCTGGTCGAGGCGCTTCGTCTATAGTTGTATTTGTCCCGTTGTTTAGCTTGATGGGGCCAGTTGACCACTGGCGATCATCTCTTCAATTTTTTTGCTGAGCCTATCGTAAGTAAAGGGTTTTTGAATGCAATCGAGCACCCCCTCCGCAATCACCTCCTGAACTTTGCTGTCAACACTGTAGCCTGTGGAAAGGATGGCTTTGATGTTGGGGTTAATGCGTTTTAGGAATGCAAAGAGTTCCTGCCCGTCCATACCCGGCATAATCATATCGAGTAAGACCAGGTCCACATTGTCACAATACCGTCGATAATAAGTAATTGCCTGCTCTGCTGTGGCAAAGGTTTCTACCCTGTGGCCATGCATTTCAAATATTGCCTTGGAATAACTGCGTACAATGGCTTCATCGTCAACCACCATAATCCGGAGCTTTCGCTCCTTTAAGGGTGCGGCCGGCGGTTTGGACTGCTTGCACGTGCCGGCTTCTGCGATGGGCAGGAAGAGTTTAAAGCAGCTGCCCTCGCCCTCATGACTGTGGCATTGAATAGCGCCTTTGTGCAGGTGAATGGTACCGTGCACAGCGGCAAGGCCGAGTCCAGCGCCGCGTCCGCTCTCTTTGGTGGTGAAAAAAGGCTCGAATATACGTCGGCATACCTCGGGGGGCATGCCGGTGCCACTGTCGCTGATTTCGATGACCAGATATCGACCTGGTTGGACTTCAAAATCTGCAATAGTGCTGACCTTCTTCATGGATGAGTTAGCGCTTGTAAAGCGCAGTGTACCGCCATTGGGCATAGCATCTTTTGCATTAATGCCAATATTGAGTAAAGCGCTCTTTAGCTGGGCCGGGTCGCCGATGATACAGGGGCAGCTGGCTTCAAGCTGTTGTTCTATGCAGATACGACGGTCGATTGTGCGCCCCAGCATGGCACTGACATCGCGTATGATTTCATGGGTGTTGCACTCTTTGAGCTGATAGTTGCCTTTGCGTGCGAAGGTAAGCAATTGCCTGGTCAATTCTGCTGCATGACGCGCAGTGGTAAGAATATGGTGACTATATTCACTGATCAGGGGGTCCCGAGAGATTTTCTGGATGACCTCTGCGTAGCCGCTGATACCATGGATCATATTGTTAAAATCGTGGGCGATACCGCCGGCCAGTTCTCCAATCGCCTGCATTTTTTGTGCCTGGCGTAACTCCTCCTCCAGCAGGCGCTGCTTGGTAATATCGGTACCGATACTGAGGATACCCCCGGGGAGGCCTTTCTCATCGGAGATGACTTTATTGGTCCAGGCAATCCAAACCCGCTTACCACATTTAGTGATATTTTCATTAATGTTATAGCGGTGTTCCTGGGGGTGATTGCAGATGTGATCAATCAGCTTGCGCAGGTCACGGCCACTGGTTTCACTGGCCGGTACAATAGTGCCAATCAGATGTCGCCCAATAATCTCCTCTTCCGAGTAGCCAAACAGCTGCTGTGCGTATTCGTTAAAAAAAGTGATCCGCCCGTTTCTGTCGTAGCGCATGATAATCGAGTTTGCATGGGCGACCAGTTCTCGGTAGCGCTCCTCGCTTTTGCGCAATGCCTCATAAACCTGGTTGGAATCCATTGCCTGGGCGGAAGCGATGACTGGGGAGGAGGGGAAAACCTGCAAGTTACCTTCCTTGATCATCTGTTCTCCTCCTGAGTTGGTGTTGTGCATTTTCTCAGCAGAAATTGCACCAGAAAGGGTGAGATAAGTATATGGAGTTCGCCGTGTTTTTGAGTCACTACACAGTTTATGGTGTCAGGCTGCTCTTTATGCTTCTTGGTTGTAATTGCCTCTGGGCTATCAGCAGTGCCCGGGCCCCTGGCAGGCCCCGGTCGGCAGCGTATTGGGAGCAAGGGTTCCAATTTGTAGGTTGAAATAGTGGCTATCACCAGACAACCTGATAGCATGTACCACCCTATTCAAAACCATCTGGATGAATTCCTATGCAGCTGCATTCTCGAGTTTTCGGGCGCAGTATCGCGGTTCTGCTTTTTGCCTCGGTACTGCTGTCTGCGTGCGGAGAGATGAAAAATGGTGAGAGCGGGCAGAGATCCCTGGATTTCGCCCGCCTCGACGCCTTTCCCTCCACCTATGCGATCAAGCAGTCGCGCCCTGTCCTGATTCAGGGGGCTACATTACTCACCGGTTCCGGTGCGCAAATGGAAAAAGCAGACCTGTTGCTGGAAGAGGGCAGCATTGCCCAGATTGGCAAAGCCCTCAAGGCGCCCGAAGGGGCCCTTATCGTCGATGGCGAGGGCAAATGGGTCACCCCCGGTATTATCGATGTGCATTCCCATCTGGGTGATTACCCCGCACCGTCCATCGAGTCCTCTCAGGATGGCAACGAAATGACCTCCCCCAATACGGCGCAGGTTTGGGCTGAACACTCGGTGTGGACTCAGGACCCCCAGTTCCCCCTGGCCCTGGCCGGTGGGGTAACCACGCTTCAAGTTTTGCCAGGCTCTGCCAATCTCTTCGGCGGACGCAGTGTTACCCTCAAGAATGTACCGGGCCGCAGCGTACAGGATATGAAGTTCCCCGGGGCTCCCTACGGGCTGAAGATGGCCTGTGGTGAAAATCCCAAGCGCGTCTACGGTGGCAAGGGGACTTCCCCCTCCACCCGCATGGGTAATGTAGCCGGTTATCGCAGTGCCTGGATAGAGGCGAGCAATTACAAGAAGCGATGGGAGGACTATGTTGAGAGCGGCGGTGACGAGCCGGAGCGCGATCTGGGGCTCGAGACACTGGCCGGTGTACTCAACGGCGATATTCTGGTGCACAATCATTGTTATCGCGGTGAAGAAATGGCGGTGATGATGGATATTGCCGACGAGTTCGATTTCAAGATCTCCACATTCCACCATGCTGTCGAGGCTTACAAGGTGGCGGACCTGCTGGCAGAGAATAACGTCTGTGCGGCTATGTGGGCCGACTGGTGGGGCTTCAAACATGAGGCCTTTGATATGACAGAGGCCAATATCGCCATTGTCGATCAGGCCAGGGCCTGTGCAATGATTCACTCGGACTCCGGGGTGGGGGTGCAGCATCTGAATCAAGAGGTGGCCAAGGCGATGGCTGCCGGCCAGCGTGCGGGCTTCGATATCCAGCCCAAAGATGCCGTTGCCTGGATGACACTAAACCCGGCAAGGGCCCTGGGTATTGACGCGCAGGCTGGCAGCCTGGAGAAGGGCAAGATGGCCGATGTGGTGGTTTGGTCCGGTAACCCCTTTAGTGTCTACACCCAGGTGGAACAGGTGTTTATCGATGGCGAACTGATGTATGACCGCACCGACAAGAAGCGCCAACCGCGCAGTGATTTTGAGTTGGGTATTCTCAATGCCGAGGGAGAGCGACTGTGAATAAAGTAGTTGTTTTTTGTACTCTGGCTCTGGGATTGCTTTTCAGTAACGCCCAGGCCGAAACCATCCTGATCAAGGGGGGGAAGGTTCACACCCTGTCCGATAAAGGTAGCCTGGATACTGCCGATATCTTGATTGCGGATGGCCGCATTGTGCAAGTGGGCTCCTCTTTGGATGCCTCTGCCGAGCGGGTAATTGATGCCAGTGGCAAGGTTGTAACCCCGGGGATTGTCGCACCGATTTCGGAGCTGGGCCTGGTGGAAATCAGTGCTGCCAGTACCACCAATGATCAGGCGGTCACAGGTGAAAGTATCGGCAGCGCCTTTAATCCGCTGCCGGCTTATAACCCGAAGTCCACCCTGATTCCGTTTAATCGCGCAGGTGGTGTAACCAGTGCTGTGGTGTTTCCCGGAATCAGTCCCTGGGACAGCGGTGCGGTGGAAGCCCAGCGGGTATTCGCCGGGCGCAGCTTTGCGATCAAATTGAATGGCGAGTTCGACAGTGTTGAAGCCAGGGATGTTGCCCAGAAGGCCTATCTGGGAGAGGCGGGCGCACAGTTGGCTGGCGGTAGCCGTGCCAGTGCCTATGCCAAAGTGGAGAGCGCTCTGCGTGAGGCCATAGAGTTCCGGGAAAACCGTTCGGCCATTCGCCGTGGCGAATGGCGTCAGCTGGACTACAGTTTGGCCGATCTGGAAGCCCTGCAACCGGTAGTGGATGGCAAGACGCCCCTGGTGATCACTGCGAACCGCGCCAGTGACATCCTCGCAGCCATAGCGCTGGCAAAAGCCTTTGACGTAAAGCTGGTGATCCTGGGTGCGGCAGAGGGCTGGATGGTGGCGGATCAATTGGCCGAGGCCCAAGTGCCGGTGGTGATTGATGCGATCAACAATCTGCCAATCTCCTTCTCGAGCCTGGGCGCACGCCTGGATAATGCCGCCTTGTTGACCAAGGCCGGAGTCAAGGTGGCGATCAGCGGCCCGGATTATGCCTCGACACACAATATCTATCTCTCGCGCCAGTCCGCCGGTAACGCCGTCGCCCATGGCCTGCCTTATGAGGCGGCACTTAAGTCTATTAGTAGCAATGTTGCCGATATCTTCAGTCTGGAGGGTGGTACCCTGGAGACGGGCGCTGTTGCGGATATTGTGATCTGGAGCGGAGACCCGCTTGAAGTGACCAGTTACCCGGAGCAGGTACTGATTGCGGGGGAGCCCCAGTCATTGGTGACCCGGTCCACCCGCTTGCGTGACCGTTACTTGAAGCCATCCAAGGGCCACAATTTTGGTTACCGGCATTGAGCGCGCGCAATATTTGATGACGGCGATAGTCAATAGACAGGAGCGGGCAATAGGCCCGCTCTTTTTTTGGTGGAATATTTCAGATAGTACGGTGTCATTTGCCAACGGCATAATGCGCCAAAAGGTCATACACTTGGATAGTATTTGTGTGGCTGGTGAACAGATTAAAGCGATATAGTGGATCAGCGGCTCAATAAGAAAAAAGGAACAACAGGATGGCGAATGTAACAGCCCTTTATACCGGTCTCTGCGCAATTTTAATCATCTATCTTGCCATTAGGGTGGTGCAGTTTCGGCGCACGAAAAAGCTCGGAATGGGCACCGGGAATGATCTGTTCAATGAGATTCGCGTGAGAGTGCATGCCAATGCCATTGAATATATTCCCATAGCACTACTGTTGTTGCTGGTCGCCGAGCTGAGCGGTCTGGCTCGAATGTGGTTGCATTTTTTTGGCAGTGCATTTCTTTTGTCCAGAGTCTGCCATGCCTATGGTCTGTCGGCAGGCAAGGGCGGAGCCCATATGGGGCGTTTCTGGGGCACGCTGATCAGCTGGGTGGTGATACTGGTTCTGGCGATCATCAATATCGTTATAGCTGTGATGGCGATGTAAACTGGCGTTTTGCGTTGTCCGGGAGCTGGGTGCAATCGCACTTGAGGACTGGTTACAGGCGCAGGATCTGCTGGTGATAAAAAAGCCCGGTAGAACCGGGCAGAGTACAGGGATAAAAATACAAGTGCCTACTGATTTGCCACAAAAGGGGTAACGGTTTCCTCTCCGCCTTCATGTGCACCGTTCTCTTTTTGTTCCAGCAGAGCTTCCGGTTTGCCCTTGCAGGCCTTGGCCAACGCGTCGCGACGCCTGGCCAGTAACAAGCCTATCTCTTCACCGGCCTGTTCATTGATGCCCTCAATATGGCGCTCAATCAGCGCGGTAATATTGGCAGCCAGTTCCAGCATTTTGTCGTGTTCTTCAGCGTCTTTTTTATTGTCAAACATTGCTCCGTCTCGATCACATTTCCAAACAGCTACTACGGCCATGATATGACTCCCACTTGTCTTGCAGACAGTTCAGGTTATTTGTATGGGCGTACATTAGCTGTATAAATATTCAGTGTCAACAGCCAATTTAAAAAAGGGACAGCCGTGAATGATGCTATTGCTGGAGCGAAAGTGGATTGGTGCCTGAGGAATAGGCTGCAATATCCCCTTGACAGTCCAATAAGCTAAACAGGCTTTCGGATCAGTAAAATTGCGCCACCGGTGGGTGCATTCTGCGAGCGCAAGCTACAAAGGTGCCGGTGCGTTTCGCCGACCGGGTCAGTAAAGGGCAATCGGTAGTCTTGCAGAAAGTTAAACAGAGAGCAGAAGCCGTGCGGCAAGGGCAATTAGTAGCAAACCAAACAATTGTTGTATGCGTTGTCCCAGAGGTTTACTCACCAGTTGTCGCTTGCGGCTGGCGTGAACAGTCAACGCAATGATGCAGTACCAAAGTGCATCCACTCCGGCCACCAACGTGGCCATACCCAGTTTGGTTGCCAATGCCTGTTGCTCTGATACGAACTGGCTGAACAAGGCGGTGAAGAAAACAGCAATTTTGGGATTAAAAAAGGCAACGCCGAAACCCTGGGCGATCGAGCGCCTGAGACTCTGGTGATTGGTTTCCAGATTGACGGCATGGGAACCCAGGGTGGGGCCGCTCAGGGCTTTCCAGCCCAGATACACCAGCATGGCGGCACCGGCCCATTGCAGGATGCCAAATAAAAGCCCCGAGCGGGTAATGAGTACTGCCAGGCCGAAAGCGGTCAGTGTGGCATAAATTGCGACACCGGCGCCATGGGCAATGGCGCAGGCAAGTCCCTGGCGCCAGCCGGAAGCGGCACTGCGCAACACGATCAGGAGGCTGGGACCGGGCGACATGGCCCCGAGCGCGCAGATACCTGCAAGAGATAACCAGCCGAGTAAATCCATTATTTTAACTGCCCTCTGTATCTGCCATTACTTATTCCATGTAGTGGATTCACCGTCCCAGGATTGCATTGCACATCAGGTGCTGCCCAAACCTCTTATAAACCACTTAAAAAGCAGATCAACAGAGGTGGAGCACAGGGAACTCCTCAGGTCCTATCCAGACTGCTGCTGCGCATTGGCAAAGTATGCCACAGTGGAGGCATCTAGCGAGAGGTTCTCACTGTACTGGCCGGATATGCTGAGGTAACTGGGCTGAAATTACCTCACTCAATGGCATGCGCTCAGCAAAAGGTCGGCTCGATTATTATGCTATTGAAATCATTCTGGCTGGAACATTATTTCCCTTAATAGACTAAAGGAAAAATTATAGTTTATTGCATCCAAAGCCATGCCTGACCCCGTCTCAGAGGTGTACAAGAAAAAACGATCTGGAGGTCACAATGTTCACTGCGGTATCATTCCGGAAGGTACAGTTTTGCGCCATGTTGGTGTTGATATTAGGTGGATTGCCAGTTGGTCAGAGTAGGGCGGCGGAATTGGGTTTCTCGATGGAGAAGATCAACCGGGAGCTTACTGAGAAGATCGACCAGCACTTTATGTTCAAGCTTAATAAATGGCGAGCCAAGCATATTTTCCAGGGTAGCGGTTTCCCCTATCCGGTGCGAATCGCCGAGGACAAGCCCCTGCGCGGTGCAACACCGGGTCCTTACTCAAAAGGCCGGCTCACGGTCATGTAACGGCAGCGGGATTTGACACTTGCCTGACTGTGCAACAACGCGAGTAAAGAGAACGATTAGAGAGCAAAAAATGAGAGCGAGAACTATCTTTTCGGTGCGGGCAGGCACCCATTGGTTCATGGCAGTAGCAGCCTTATTTGTCGCCCAGGGCAGTTGGGCACAGGAGAATACCGCCACTATGCCGGAGCCCCCAGCCCCTCCTGCAGTGGACATTGAAGCCCCGGAGGCCGCATCGCGCGTGCGTATCCTGCGTGATGAAAATGGTGTGCTCACGATTAAAACCCGTGGAGAGGATGGTGAGCGCAGTGAGGTTCAGGTGGACCTTGGTGAGGAATTCGGTGGTCCACTAAGCCAGCGCATTATTGAGAAACTCGAACGCAAGGGGATTCTCGATGAGCGCGGTCAGGTGGTTGAGGAGGCGCTTGACAGTGTCCCGGAGAATGTGGAAATCGGCCTTTCCCGGCGTTACGACCACTCTTCCAGCCACTGGTTTAGAGATCACGAGGTTGAGCAGCTAGATGAATTGTTGATACCAATCGTTGCCCTGCTCTGTGTTTTTGGTATGCCGGTGTTGATTGTGTGGTTGGTCACCCATAATAGCTATCGCAAGAAGCAACTGTTGATGGACAACATCAACCGCATGGTGGCAGAGGGCCGGGATGTTCCGCCGGAGTTGTTTGATGCCCTGGATGGCAATAGTCCGGGGAGCCCTAAAGACCGGGGTATCACCCTAATAGCAATTGGCTCGGCGGTATTTATATGCCTTACAGCCTTGGCGGGTATCGAAGTGGGTAGTCTGGGAGTGATCCCTCTCTTTATCGGTCTGGCCCGCTTTATCAACTGGAAGCTGGATAACAAGCAGGCGTAAGGACAGCGAATATGGACCTCGATGATGAGGGGCTGATCAGACGCGCCGTCGAAAACGGGGACCAGCGGGCCTACGCGCAGCTGGTTCGCCGCTATCAGTCTCAGCTGCGATTCTCGCTCCGGCAGCTGTGTGGTGGTGACCAGGGCCTGGCAGACGATATGGCTCAGGAGGCATTTATCAAGGCCTACAAAGCGTTGCCGGCATTTCGGGGAGATGCCCGCTTCAGCACCTGGCTGTACCGTATTGCCTACAATCTTGTTATGAGTCACAAGCGTAAGAATACGCCGGAAGTGGATCAGGAAGCAGTAGATAAGGCCCAGGCTGATGAAAGTGTGGAGGAAGCCCAGCAATTGGCTATGGCCAGGGACCTTGACTCCGCCATGGAATCACTCAGTGATGTGCAACGCCAAGCCATACACTTATCCCTGCAGCGGGGTTTTTCTCATGAAGAAACGGCGAATATCATGAAGTTGCCACTGGGTACGGTAAAATCTCATATCAATCGCGCCAGGGCCAAGCTGCGCAGCTTGCTGCAACCTTGGCACGAGGAGGTGGTCAATGGTTAATTTTGAACAACATCACAGAAAGGGCAGCGCTTTGCGCGATACAGCTATAGAGGGCAAAGATCCGGTGTTCGATGCCTGGTTGAGTGAACAGCTGCAACTCGGGGAGCCCTACCTGGATGACAATGGCTTCTGTGACCGGGTGATGGCCGAGTTGCCGGTGTCATCAAGGCGTGCTGAGCGCCGTGCCAGTGGATTCCAGTATCTCGCTGTGCTGGCTGCCTCCGGTATTGTTGCCTGGCAGTTTCCCTTTGGAGAGGTATTGAGCGAAGCCGCCCGACAATCTATCAGCCTTTACAGTCTGGTTGGTATGGGGATGCTCTCCTCTCTGGTGGTTATGGCCGGCGGTATTCTTGCTGCCCGTCACTAAGCCTTGAGCATTAAGGGGTTCTCTATAAATTAAGGAAAACTTAATTTATAAAGATACCCTTAATGGAATGATAGTGAGGTGAAGGAATTACAGGTGTTTTTGCCTTCCAGTTTCACTTAAAAAAGTAAAAAAACAGGAAATATCCATGAATTGGAAAGTGCTATTATGTGTGGCAGCTTTGTCTGTGGCTGCTTATGACTGCTTTGCAGGTAACGATAAAGTGAAATCAGATGTGTCATCTACTTTAAAAGAACTGATTGATAAAAATAATTTAACGGGTTCTTATTTTGTTGGGCTTGTAGATTCAAGTGGACTTTCTTTTTTCAATGCCTATTCAAAAGGTGACCGCCAGTTAAGCAAAGATACTCCGATTCTTATCGCATCTCATACTAAGGCATTGACTGGCACATTATTGGCTATTCTTCATGATGCAGAAAGAATAGATTTAAGTAAACCTATATCCTATTATGACCCCACGCTAATTACCAGCGGAAAGATTGACGCTAACAAAATTACAGTGGAACAACTGCTTACACATACATCCGGTTTTACGAGTGTTCCATTTACCTTTAAAACGGCATTTCTTGGTTACGCCGATCAGCTTGAGTTAACCAGAGCTTTAAATGAGCATATGCTTGTTGCGCCGGACCATCAGTTTAGATATTCAAATACGGGGCCAATTGTGGCTTCAATGCTTGCTGAGTCTGTTATGGGCAAACACTGGGCTGAGCTCATCTCATTGTATATTACCAAGCCTTTAGGTATGAGTGCTACAACTGCAAATATTTCTGGGGTTACGAATATATTGCCTGCAATTACCACTGCAAAAGACGGTGGTGTTTTTGATTATGGGCACCACAAAACAAATGCCACCATGCACCCTGCAGGCGGTCTGGTTTCTACAGCAAGCGACCTTGCTGCCTGGCTGAAAACCAATATCAACCAGGATGCCTCAAAATTATCCAAAGGCGATATTTTTGAGAAAATGCACGATAAACAGGTCGCTCAAAAAAGAACCTATTTCACTTATGCGCGTGATGGCTATACATTGGGATGGGATGTGGCGGAATACAATGGTGAAGCCCTATTGACGAGGTTTGGTAATTACGGTGGCTACAGTATACATGTGTCCTTTATGCCCGAGCGAGCAATAGGGGTCATAGCCTTTACCAATCAGGATATTGCGTTCACTCTGCCCCATGTGATTGCTAACTATGCTTATAATTCTGTGCTTGAGAAAGGCAATCGTTATGAATTACTGAAGCAGGAATCGCAACGGTTAGCGGAATCGATCAAAGCAGAGCTGATGGATGCGCCTGATAGTGACCTGATAGTACAAGCTGATGAGTTGCCGTCTAATTTGTTAGGGACTTACAGAAATAATAAAGGCTGGCCGGAACATAAGATTTATATTACCAATGACCAGGTAAAAATAGATTGGGGCAGTCTTAAAGGGGCTCTATTGAAAGATGAGCAGGGTTATAACGCTCATTTTGGTGTATTCAGTAGGAAGATTTCAATTATCCTGGGGCAGAACAATAGGGCTACGCTTAAAAATGGCTCACTTATTTATAAAAAGCCAGGCGCTAGTGTTCAGGAGCCTGATGTGTCAGGCAAAGTTTAAGCGCTGGCAAAACTGGTAACAGGAGGTCTGTCGCTGACGGGCAGCACTACTGTTTCATTAATAATACGATTTCGGGGCACCGCCATACTGATACACAAGGCGTTTAAGCCGCTTAGGTGAAGTTTGTGCACTCTTAGCTGAATCAATCCAGGTCAACACACCAGTAATGTCAAGGACTTGGCACAAGCTCACGCTCCAAGGCTGTGCGGTCCCAGCCCGAGATATTGGCAGCCGCCTCATAGGTAGTTTGGAGGAACTCTAGCAGCCTGTCGTCAGGCGATTCTGATGTTCGCACATCGTCGTAGGAGAGAATGAATTCGCCCAACTTGTCCGAGTAGTAGGCTTCTGCGGGTGACACTTGCGCTTTAGAGAATCCATCCGGTGCCGGATAGGCATAGGAGTAAAACGATGGGGTCTCGATCTTGCCGCCACCTGGCCAGAATCCTGCACTGCTCACCTCGTGAGAGTAGGCCTCGCGGGCGACCCAATCCGGAAGGTGTGGCACGCCTCCCGGATGAGGTGGCGCCTCTCTGCCCGAAAAGCGTGTCACGGCCAGGTCGAAGCTGCCCCAGAAAAAGTGGACAGGGCTGCATTTTCCAATAAAACGGGAGCGAAATTCCTTGAACACGCGATCCATCTGCACCAGGGCGCGCCAGAATCGTGTGGCAAATTCGTGATCATAATGATGGTGCTTATTATCTTTTTCGAATGGAATTGCATCGGCTACTTCGCTGGGTGTGGTAAAGATCTGGATATCGAGACCAAGTGTCGCGAGTGCCTTGAGAATATCTTGATAAAAACTGGAAACAGAGCGCGACTCCAGCGCTAGGAATTGTTGGCCGCCATTGGTTGTCTGGATCACAAGTTGGTGGTCAAGCAGGTCGAAGGTGATTTCAAATGCCCTGCCATCATAGGGAATCAGCGACGTACCGAGGCCGCGCGCTGTTACGTAGAAGGGGACATGCCAGGAATGGTTTGTCCACGGGGTTTGCGCGAGTCGAATCTTTCCGACTATTTGGGTCCACATATGGAGTGTCGCCGCTGTATCCGACCAGTTTTTAAAGGGAAGCTCCGGCCAGTCGGCGGTCTGGGATCGGTTTGATAAGCCGATAGTCAATACGGTCTCCTGCCTTTTCGAGCGGCCTCAATGCTGTGCGACACTTTGTTAAGTGTATGGGTGTGTCGCTGCCGAGCCGCGCTGTAGCGATCTACTTGAGCAATGGTTTGAAATAACAGTGTATACCCCTTTGTTCAGGGTGGGGCTTTGGCTGGTTAGTCAAGCAATATTGAAGATGACATTCTTGTGCTGAGCCAGCACTCGTCGTCCTGCCGCGGGCGCCGGCACAGGTATAACTGGGCAAATATGGGTTGCACTACCCGGTAATCGGGGTCACAGAACACTTGTGCAACCCGTTGCCCTGGTCAGTTCGCAAAGTGGCAGTCAAGAATTTCCCGAGCCGCCGGGACAACCGCTTTACCCCTGAAAGCGGCCAATGCCACTAGGGTCTGGTACAAGCGATACGCCTTTTTCTGGCGCAGGCTGTGACAATTGGAGCATTGGGTATCCGCTCCGGCAGGCGCATACCTCTGCATCGGGCTTCTTCCGCCTGGCAAAGGAGGGGGATGCCGTTCTTCCCAAATCAATCCGGTAAACAGAAGCTGCTGTACCAACAGCTGGCATAGCTGCCCTTTTTATCCCGGGTCGCTATAATCCCGCGCCAAGTGATTTTCTCCTATTGAAGTACCCCCTATGAATAGTCAAACCCCCGATCTTTCCGCCATTCACGGGTTTCTGCTGTGCCCGACTCCGGAGGCCTGGATTCACGCAGCGCTGGCCGAGCCAGAATTGATGCTGGTGGACCATGCAAACTGTGAAAAGAAGGCGGCGGGTACAGCGCTGAACCTGATGTTTCGTTACCTCAATGACTTCGAGCTGCTCAACAAAATGTCGCGTCTGGCACGCGAGGAATTACGCCACTTTGAGCAGGTGCTGGCGATTATGGAGAAGCGTGGCATCGCCTATCCCCATCTCAGTGCGTCTCGTTACGCGGCGAGTCTGCGCGCCGAGGTGCGCACGACCGAGCCGGGGCGACTGGTGGATACCCTGATCTGTGGCGCGATTATTGAAGCGCGCTCCTGTGAACGTTTTGCCCGAATCGCGCCCTTTCTGGATGAAGAACTACAGGGGTTCTATCTCTCTCTTTTGAGGTCTGAGGCCCGTCACTTTCGTGACTATCTGTACCTAGCCGAGAAGACTGCCGGTGAGGGCACGGCGCCACGGGTCCAGGTGTTGCTGCAAGTGGAGCGGGAACTGGTAGAGCACAGTGACAGCATTTTCCGCTTCCACAGCGGTGTCCCGAAGTAGTTCAATTATTGAGGGCTTTAATCCTTATCCAGGCGGTCAATAAGGTTCAAAAATTCCTGTAAGTCTTTACCGCTCTTATAATCCACCGAG
Organism: Microbulbifer jejuensis; assembly: GCF_047289955.1. NCBI lineage: Bacteria > Pseudomonadati > Pseudomonadota > Gammaproteobacteria > Cellvibrionales > Microbulbiferaceae > Microbulbifer > Microbulbifer jejuensis. The sequence goes on along the minus strand of NZ_JBLBUB010000005.1, from coordinate 57,800 downwards.
AACTTGTTATGAAAAAAGATCGTGAGCTTCACTTTGCTTGAATGGATAAAGGCCGTATAGCCGTCAAAATCGGTGCTCACTGTCAGCCCTTGGTAATGCCAGCCATCGCGCTCTTTGCGGCCCTCCCTGGTGACCCGGTCGAATACCCGCAGGGCTTGCTTGACGTCGACTTTGTGCGCCTCTTCCATAGCGGCCTCTCTGTGTGGTGAAGCGGGATGGGTGGATATTGGAAATTTTTCCCCTGGGTTGAACTGAAACCTTTGGCAGAGTGAATTCGGATAGTGCTCAACAGTGGGTTTGTGTTTAGTTTACTATTCTAGTGCCTGTCCGTGTTCAGGTTTGCTGTAACCCCCGGCTTGCGTACAAGAGGGCAGATGGTGAGGTGGCAGTAATAGGCTCCGGATAGCGGATGATTTGCAGTTTTCGGTGATTTTCTTCGGGTTTGTTTCCTTTAAGGGGGTATTTGACGCCGTTTTGGGCTACGCCGGTCTCAGGTGGGTTTGGCAGGGGGCAGCGATTCCGTGGATTTGCTGTCGTCACCTTTGATCTGGTAGCGACGCAAAGCCAACTCGGCAATATAGGAAGACATAAAGACCCGTCCACTCAGCTCCTGCAGCAGTTTGGAGCGCCCCATACGGTCCAGCACTGGTCCCTTTACTTCGGCCAGATGCAGGCGTATGTCGTGTTCCCTCAGGTCTCGGTTAATTTGCTGTAACCGCTCTATCGCAGTGCTGTCAATCCGGTTTACCGAAGAGAGAATAAGTACCAAGTCGTGGGGGTTCCGGTGGCGCTTGACCTCGACCAGCAGGCGTTCTTCAACGGCGCTGATATTGCTGAAGAACAGGTTCTCATCAATGCGCAGAAACAGGATACCCGGTTGGGTTTTTACTGTGTGCCGCAGAACATTGCGGAAATGCTCGCTGCCCGGTACGCGTCCGACCACAGCAATGTGGGGTCTGCTGGTGCGCCAGATAAGGGTGGCGAAGGACAATCCAATGCCCAGCCCAATACCAGTTTCGACACCGAACAGCAAAACACCCAGCAGGGTGCCGGCCATGGCGAGACCGTCGGTGCGGTCGTAGTGCCAGTGCAGGGCCATGGCACGCAGGTTTATCAGGTTGGCGGCCGCTACGATAATGGTTGCGGCGAGCACGCATACCGGCAATTCCGTGAATATCCGGGCCGCGTACAGCAGGACCAGGGCAATCAGCACGGCAGCGATCACCCCACTCAATGGAGATCTGGCTCCAGCCTCATCATTCACGGCTGTGCGTGCGAAACTGCCTGTGACTGCGAAGCCGCCTGAGAATGCGCTGAGCAGGTTGGCCGCACCCAGGCCCCGGAGTTCGGCGCTGGCATTGAGTTTTTCCCCCCGGCGCAAAGCGATAGCATGGGCGATGGAGAGACTTTCCACAAATCCGAGCAGGGCAATAATCAGTGCCGGCAGCATCAACTGGTGCAGCAGGCTCAGGCTGAAAGTTGGCATCTTCAGCTCTGGCAGGCCGGCCGGAATATCGCCGACCACGAGTATTTCCTTTTCCCAATGGAATAGGGCGGTGAACAAAATTGCCAACAGGACAATCAGCATCGGAGCCAGGCGAGACAGCAGTTTTGCCCTGGGCGGGCCGACCCCCATTTTTATCAATACGAAGGGAAGGCCCAGGCGTGCACCGATCAGGCTCAGCAGGGCAGCGAAGCCGAGGATGGCGGTTTGTGGGTCCGTATCGGAAGTGTTGCTGAGGGTGCTCAGCAGTATTTCCAGGGCCGTATCACCACTGTTCTCTATTCCCAGCAAAGGAGCGATTTGACCGACAATAATGAGGATAGCTGCACCGGAGATAAAGCCGTCCACAACCGGCAGGCTCAACAGATTGGACAGACTGCCGAGGCCGAGGAACCCCATCAAAAGGAGTATCAAACCACTCAGCAGGGCGAGGAGGATGGCGCCGTTGATGTATTCGGCACTACCCGGTGTGGCGATAGGGCTGAGGGCCGAGGCGGTCATCAGGGCCAGCACCGCCACCGGGCCCACTGACAGTACTGAGCTTGAACCAAACAGGGCATAACCGGCCAGTGGCAGTAGGCCCGCATAGAGCCCCAGATACGGTGGCAGTCCTGCCAGGGCTGCATAGGCCAGCGCCTGGGGTACAAGCATCATACTGGCAATGAGCGCGGCAATGGCATCACCTGCCAGCCATTCGGGCCGGTAATGCTTAAGCCAGGGCGAAATCAGATGGTGCACCCGCATATTGTATCCATTGGGCGTTGGCGGCCCCTAATTGTAGTGCGCTGCAGCGGCAAGCCAGGCGGGCGCCATTGAGAGGGCACCGGGCTTGCTTGGGTAACCCGAACGCAGAATGTTCGTTTTGAGACTTAATTGAAACTGTATTTAGCGGTGAGTAGCGCAGTAAAGCGGGGGTTTCATCATTTCGATCTTTTCAGCTGGTCGTTGAATAGCGCAGAATGCAAACGATGACAAAACCCGCCAGTTTGAATGCTAACTTGGCCGCCACAGAGACCATGGAGAGCTGACCCGGGTGTTGTCGGCAAAGGCGGTGACGGTATTGAGGCCGCCGATTCAGTCATCATTGGAGGACTCCGCACAGTAGAGTTGGTAGAGGGTTTGCAGCAGGGACAGGGCCCGGGGGGCTGCAACCCGGTAGTAGATGTGTTTGCCCGCGCGCCGGGTGGCCACCAGGCCCTCGCGGCGCAATACGCCCAGCTGCTGGGAGAGGCTGGGTTGATGAATGTCCAATTGCTTTTCAAGCTCGCTGACGTTGAGTTCTTCCTGGCTGAGCTGGCACAGCAGGAGCAGGCGATCCCGATTGGCCAGGGAGCGCAGCATGGCGGTAGCCTGGCCAGCGGATTCGCGCATTTTTCTGAGATCGGGTTTGTCGGTATTGGGCATAGGGATCGGCTACTGACAGGTTTCACAAATACAATATATTGTTTTGTATATTATCAGATTGTATATTGCTGGGCCAATGTATTGTAGGGGTTATGTGATGCCACAGAGAAAGCAGGTCACTCAGGTGCAGCCGTTTCTTGACAGGGATACGGACACCTGGAGCTATGTGGTGTACGACCGGGAGGGGGGTTCGGCTGCGGTTGTGGATGCCGTACTCAACTTTGACGCTGCTTCCGGACGCACCAGTAGCCGGGGTGCAGAGGAGATAGTGTCGTTTATCCGGCGCAAGCGGCTTACGTTGGAGTGGATGCTGGAGACCCATGCACACGCGGACCATCTGTCAGGGGCGCCCTTTCTCAAGGGTCAACTGGGTGGGCGCATTGCCATCGGGGAGCAGATACGCCAGGTGCAAGAGATTTTTCGCGAAGTGTTTAACCTGGAGCGGGGATTTTTGGTCGATGGTAGCCAGTTTGATCACTTGTTTAAAGATGGTGATATTTTCCAAGTAGGGGAGCTGGAAGCGCGGGTGATTTACAGCCCCGGGCACACGCCTGCGGATATGGTGTGGTTGATCGGTGATGCCCTATTTGTCGGCGATACCCTGTTTATGCCGGATGTGGGGAGTGCCCGCTGTGATTTTCCCGGTGGTGATGCCTCCCAGCTGTACCACTCTGCACGAAAAATCCTGGGGTTGGGGGAAGAAATCCGCCTGTTTGTGTGCCACGATTACCCGCCCCAAGGCAAGCGTGACCACCAGTGTGAAACAACAGTGGGTATCCAGCGTCGTGACAATATCCATTTGCGCGAAGGTATTAGTGAGGCGGAGTTTGTCGAGATTCGCAAGAGGCGCGATGCGAACCTGGCTATGCCAAAGCTGATTATCCCCTCGGTACAGGTCAATATCCGCGCAGGGCAACTCCCCCCGGCGGAATCCAATGGCACTGTCTATCTGAAGGTGCCACTCAATCAACTCTAGGATTGTGCCGTAGGGACGCGGTATCTTCCCGCCCGATTGCTGTTCTTCCGGCAATCTGTTGTGGTGACGGGCTAACAATACAGGAAAGCCTTTGCCCCGATGCCGATAGGCTCCGGTACAGAAAGTCGGTCATGGCTTTGTCGCGGGGCAAGTAGAGTCCTTGTGATAGAAACGTGATGATTTGGTGATCGCCAGTGGATATTTCCCCTTTAGCCTGAAAAAGGTTCTTCGGTCTTTTACTTGTATAACCACAGACTTTGGGGATAGCTATGAAAATAAAACCATTTCTAGGCGCGTTGACGTTGGCTGCTGCCGCGACAGGCGTTCAGGCACAAACGGTTTCAGTGGAAGTCACCAACCTTACCCACAGCATTTATTTTACACCGCTGCTGGTTTCCGCCCATGTGGGCGAATTTCACCTGTTTGACATCGGCTCCGCCGCCACTCTTGAACTTCAAATGATGGCCGAGGGAGGAGATATCAGTGGGTTGGTCGCCTCGGCTGAATCTGTGGGGGCGACCAATGTGGAAAACCCGGCCGCCGGTCTGTTGGGGCCTGGTACCAGTGTCAACATAGAGGCATTTGATACCGGCAACAACGGATTTCTGTCCCTAACCGCCATGCTGCTGCCCACCAATGACGGCTTTGTCGGGCTCGATGCCTGGGAAATCCCCACGGAACCCGGCAGCTATACCCTGTACCTCAACGCTTATGATGCCGGTACCGAAGCCAACGACGAGCGAGTGGTTGCAGGTAGCGGTGCGCCATTTGTCGCGGGAATACCCGCCAATCCCGGTGGCAACGGTGAAGCCGGTGGCACCGGTGTTGCGATCGAAGAGGTCAACCAGCGAATACACATTCACCGCGGCAATATCGGCGATACCGATCCGGATGCCGGTATCAGTGATCTGGACGCGCGTGTTCACCGCTGGCTGAACCCTGTGGCTAAGGTCGTAGTGACTGTCCAATAGGGTGGCAAGGGGAGGATTCACCATGAAAAGATTGAAATTGGGCGCTCTGCTAGTATCACTGGCCATTTCAGCCCTACTGACCGGCTGCGATAGCGATAACAACAACCGTGCCGATGTACCGGACAACCCTGCACCTGCACCTGCACCTGCACCTGCACCTGAGCCTGAACCCGTCACGGTTGGGTTTGAAGTAACGGTTACCAACCTGACCCACGGCCAGCCCCTGTCACCGGTGGCGGTGGTGGCCCACGATGGTACTTTGCGCGGTTGGACTGTCGGCCAACCCTCCAGCAACGGCCTTGAGCTGCTTGCTGAAGGCGGTGACAACAGCGAATTTGTTATGGCGTTCGAGGATGCTGGCAGCTTCGCCTCTGTAAGTGCAGAAGCACCGCTGGGTCCCGGCGGTACAGAAAGCCTCTCTCTGAGCTTTGCCGAAGAGGAAGGCGTACTGTTGACGGTCGCCACCATGCTGGTCAATACCAATGATGCATTCAGTGGGGTCACTCGAGTCGATGTTTCCACTCTGGCGGTGGGTGAGTCACTGCAGCGGTTGGCGCCGATATACGATGCGGGTACCGAGTTTAACAGCGAATTGGCCGGCACTATTCCCGGCCCCGCCGATGGTGGCGAAGGTTTTAACGCTGAGCGGGAGGATGTGAACTTTGTCGCACGTCATCCCGGCATTGTCAGCCGGGCAGATGGATACGCCGAGTCGGTTCTCGACCAGTCACATCGTTTTGACCAGCCGGCCATGCTGTTAAGTATCACTCGCACCGAGTAATAATTGCGGCGTTGGTGCGACAAACAGTCCGGGACCTGCCGTATCCCCTTTACAGGAGGGGCTGCGGCAGGAAGACGACTGTGACCCGGTGGGCCGCTATGAACATGCGTATTTTGATAATAGAGGATGATCACGACATATTGCGCCTGTTGCGCATGAATCTGGAGGCACTGGGATACTCGGTCACCTCCTGTGACAATGGGGAGCAGGGGCTGATGCGGGCCCTCAACCAGAAATTCAACCTGTTGGTGCTCGATGTGATGCTGCCGGGTCTGGATGGGCTGGAGATCTGCCGCCGCCTGCGGGACGCCGGCAATGCCCTCCCAATTCTGATGCTTACCGCGCGCAACTCCGAACTGGATCGGGTGCTGGGGCTTGAAATGGGCGCCGATGACTACCTTCCCAAGCCATTTGGTGTACGGGAGCTGCAGGCACGCGTCAAGGCCCTGTTGCGTCGTACCGCACTGAACGCCCAGGCGAAAGACCGCGAGGATTGTGTGATCACCTGTGGTCGCCTGCACATCGACTGCACTAAACGGCTCGCAACGCTGGATTTGCGCCCACTGGAACTGACGGCGCGGGAGTTCGACCTGCTTTGCTACCTTGCCAGCCACCCGGGCAGGGTATTTCGCCGAGCGCAGATTCTGGACGCGGTCTGGGGCTACCAGCACAGCGGTTACGAGCATACGGTGAATTCCCATATCAATCGCCTGCGCAGCAAACTGGAGTGTAACCCTTCGCAACCGGAGTATGTGCTGACGGTATGGGGTGTGGGTTATAAGTTCAATGATGCAATTTCTGCGTGATGCTTTCTTTCGGCGCCTGGCACTGCTGCTGTTATGCAGTTTTGTGGTTGTGGGCGTGCTGTTTCTGCTGTTGATGCGCTATGTGGTCAGCGCACATCAAAATGAAGTGGCGCAGAACCTGCACCGCGATCTGGCTCGCCACCTGGTCGATCAACATCCATTATTTATCGACGGCCATCCGGATAAAGAGGGCCTTTATCACCTGTTTCACAACCTGATGGTATTGGGCCCGAACTTCGAATTCTACCTGCTGGACCCACAGGGCGAAGTGCTCGCCTATTCTGCCGATCCGGCCCAGATCAAGCGCCGGCATATTGAAGTCGAGCCTATTCACACTTTTCTCGACAGCCCCACTGAAATTCAGCGCACAATATACGGTGCGGACCCCCGCGACCGCGAGCGGCGCAAGGTCTTTTCCGCGGCCCCAGTGAAGCGGGATGGCCAGCTTAAAGGCTATATGTACGTGATTATTGGCAGTGAGATATTCGATGATGTGGCGCAGGGGGTGTGGCAGAACCAGATCCTGCGTTGGGTAGTGGTGGTTTTCCTCGGTGGCCTGATACTTAGCTTGATCGCTTCTTTGTGGGTATTTGGCCTGCTCACCCGCCCACTGCGGCAACTCACTGGGGATATGCAGCGCTTTCGTGCCGCTGGCCTGCAACAGGAGCTGCCGTCAACTCCCTGGGATGCCAATGCCAACGATGTGGTTCACCGCCTGGGCAGTGCCTTCAATGCACTGTCTGCATCGTTGCGGGAGCAGTACTTGCGTATAAAAACCGTCGATGAAATGCGCCGCGAACTGTTGGCCCACATCTCTCACGACCTGCGCACGCCGCTTTCGTCCTTGCGGGGATATCTGGAAACCTGGCTGATCAAACGCGAAGAACTGCACCCGGACGATAGCCGGTACTATGTGGAGACGGCTTATCGCAATAGCAAAAAGGTGAATCGGCTGGTGGAGCAGTTGTTTGAACTGGCCTGTCTGGAGAGTGCCGATGTACCGATGAACTTCGAGGCAATCGTGCTTGCGGAATTGGTACAGGACGTACTGCAGAAATTTGCTCTAAAAGCCCGCCAGCACTGTGTACGAATGGAGGTGACCCCGCAAGACTCAACCATTGTCGTACACGGTGATATTGAAAAACTCGAACGGGTTTTCTCCAACCTGATGGAAAACGCCTTGCGTCATTGCAAGTCTGGTGACGAGGTCATTGTGCAATTGCAGCCCCGCGGTGAACAAGTGCTGGTCAGTGTAAAGGACAGCGGCAGCGGAATACCCGCCGATGATCTGCCACATATATTTGAGGCTCATTACAGGGCTGCCAACAGCGTGTCCGACAGCGGCGGGCAGGGCGGGCTCGGGCTTGCAATCACCAAAAGGCTGCTGGCACTGCACCAGGTCGATATCAGTGTGCATAGCAGGGAAAATCACGGTACCGCCTTTGAGTTTCAACTGCGCTGTAGTTGAGATTCATTGCACTAGACATGCTCTGGTATTTCGGTTTGCGGCCTCTGGGCATCCCGGTATTTTTCTTATGCTACAGAGGTATGGTGTGACACCTGGCCCTCCTGCTGGGATCTGTTGGCCTCCCGTACCCCCACAAAACCTATACTTGAATCTATCCGGAAGGGTATGCGAACGGCAGGGAAATGTCCTGAGGCCCTTGGATCAGCCGGGGCTGTTTTTGTGAGACCGGAACAGGGCAGCCAAATAGCCCGGGCCCGCGGGCTCCGCTGCTGCTGCATACCTTCGCACCCCGGCGGCACCGCTACAGGGATATTCTGATTTGCGCGCAGCTTCCTGAAAAATATAAAGAAGATCTTGGACTTTGACGGCTTCAAACCTATGATAGAAGCCCCGTTTTGGGCCGGTAAATGAGTCCAATTGCGTTAAAAATCCCTGTTACGGTCCGATAAGGCATGGTTCAAGTCAGAAAACATCATTCCTACGGTGTTGAGTGCGAACTCGATTTGGAGTCCTGGCTGCGCCATATGCAGAAACTGGCCGGGCTGGATGGCGCGCAGGTTGTAACTCTGCGCCGTGCTGCTGAGATGAGTGCCGAGGCGGAGCAGCGGGCCATAGCGGCGGAAAACATCTGGGCGGAAGGTGCCAGTAGTTTTGCCACCGGGCTGGAAATGGCCGAGATACTGGCCGACCTGCAAATTGATTCCGAGGCACTGGTCGCCGCTGTACTGTATCGAGCGGTACGGGAAAAACGCCTGCAACTCGGGCAGGCGGAAGAGGCATTTGGCCCGGTAGTGACCAAGCTGATTCGCGGAGTCTTGCGTATGGCTGCGATCCGTAGCCGCAGTGCGGGTACCGGTGATGAGGGCAGGGGCGGTGCTATAGAGGAGCATTCGGAGAATATCCGCCGCATGTTGGTGGCGCTGGTGGATGATGTGCGGGTGGCATTAATCAAGCTTGCGGAGCGCACCTGCGCGATTCGCGCGGCAAAGAATGCCGAGCAGGCTAAGCGCACACGCGTGGCCAGGGAAGTGGCCGATATTTACGCCCCCCTTGCGCACCGTTTGGGTATTGGTCATATCAAGTGGGAGCTGGAGGATCTTTCGTTTCGCTATCTGGAACCGGAAGATTACCAACAGATTGCCCACCTGTTAGATGAGAAGCGCCTGGCGCGGCAAAAATATATCGATGCGGTCTTGGACCTGCTCCGTGGCGAGCTGGCGTGTGCGGATATTGAGGGGGATGTTTACGGCCGGGCAAAGCATATTTACAGTATCTGGCGCAAGATGCGCCACAAGAATATAGGTTTCTCACAGGTATACGATATTCGTGCAGTACGGATACTGGTGCCTACGGTACGGGACTGTTATGCGGTGTTGGGGATAGTGCATAATTTATGGCGCAACATACCCAACGAGTTTGATGATTACATCGCCTCCCCCAAGGAAAATGGCTATCGCTCTTTGCACACTGCGGTGATCGGGCCCGAGCGCAAGGTACTGGAGGTGCAGATCCGCACCTTCGCCATGCACGAGGAGGCCGAGTATGGGGTCTGTGCACACTGGCGTTACAAGGGCACCGATCTGAAGAAAAGTGGCGGCCAGGACAGCTATGAGCAGAAAATTTCCTGGCTGCGCCAGGTCCTCGACTGGCACGAGGAAGTGGGTGGGAATCCGCTGCGGGATGACTTGCGAACCAGTGATGTTGATACGCGTATTTACGTATTTACCCCGGATGGGCATGTCGTGGATTTACCCAGCGGCGCCACGCCTTTGGATTTCGCCTACAAGATTCACACTGAAATCGGTCATCGCTGCCGCGGTGCCAAGGTGGATGGGCGTATAGTGCCTCTCAATCACGCATTGCGTACTGCCAACCAAGTGGAAATTCTCACCAGCAAACGAGAGGCCCCTAGCCGCGACTGGCTGTCTTCGGGCATGGGCTATATCACAACTTCGCGGGCGCGCGCCAAAATTATCCACTGGTTCAAGCAGCAGGCACGGGACCAGAATATTGCCGATGGACGCGGCATTCTCGATAGCGAGTTCAAGCAATTGGCGCTGGCAGAGTTCGATTTTGAGAAACTTGCGGCCAAGCTGAATATGTCTTCACTGGAGGATCTCTATGCGGCTGTGGGTGCCGGAGATATTGGTGTTGGCCAGGTTTTGAATGCCGCCCAGCGCATGGTCAAGGTGGTAAATGTGGACCAGGTGCCTTCGCTAACGGCACCGGTTGCCAGGGGGGAGGGCAAGGCGGACGTCTATATCGATGGCGTCGGCAACCTGCTCACCCATATTGCACGCTGCTGCAACCCCTTGCCGGGTGACGACATTATGGGTTATATCACGCTCGGCCGGGGGGTCTCTATTCATCGCAAGGACTGTGCCAATATGCTGCGTATGCAGGCGGAGGAATCCGATCGGGTGTTACAGGTGAGTTGGGCAGAGAAGCCGCAGGAGCTCTATGCGGTGGAAATTGTGATCGAGGCTTACGACCGCCATGGCCTGCTGCGCGATGTCACAGTGATGCTGGATAGCTATAAGGTCAATGTCACTACCATGCAAACCAGATCCAATAAGCACAGACACACCGTGGAAATGGTGCTCACTGCAGAGATCCACAACTTTGAAGAATTGAGCCGCGTGCTACACCGCATCAACCGCCTGCCCAATGTCGCTTCGGCAAAGCGGCGCATGCTGCACTGAGGAGGGGGGCAAGTGCAAGACGAATACTCGCTGGAAGACCTGCTATACCTGATGTCCCGGCTGCGCAATCCCAGGAGCGGCTGCCCCTGGGATTTGAAACAGACATTTGCCAGCATAGCGCCCTGTACGATTGAAGAGGCCTATGAAGTAGCCGAGGCCATCGAAGCCGCGGACTACGAGCATTTGCGCGAGGAGCTGGGCGATCTGCTGTTTCAGGTCATCTTTTATGCCCAACTGGGCCGGGAGCAGGGCTGTTTCGATTTTGCACACATTGTCGATACCCTGGTGCGCAAACTTGTGCGCAGGCACCCCCATATATTTCCCGATGGCACCCTTGACTGTGAGGCCGACGCTGGCGATGTGGATGCGGTGCAGGTGAAGCGAAACTGGGAGGCGATCAAGGCCGCCGAGCGCAATGTCAAAGGTGAAGCCGGAGTCCTGGCCGGGGTGGCGGTGGGACTGCCAGCGATGACACGTGCGGCCAAATTACAGAAACGCGCTGCGCAAGTCGGTTTCGATTGGCCGGATATCCAGGGTGTGCTCGATAAAATCGAGGAGGAGATTGCCGAACTGCGCGAAGCTGTGGCGCTGGGTGATCGACGGCACGTGGAGGAAGAGCTGGGTGATCTGGTATTTTCCTGTGTGAATGCCGCGCGTCACCTGAAGTTAGATCCGGAGGCGATACTGCGTCGCAGCAATCGCAAATTCGAGCGACGCTTTGGTGCTGTGGAGGCAGCGCTACAGACCCAGGGGCGTCGGTTTGCGGATGCCAGCCTGCGGGAACTCGACCGGCTTTGGAAGCGGGCGAAAGCGGAGCAGGCGCCCGAACCCCGCAATCCCTGACGTAAAACCTCAATGGGTTGGGGGTTTGATCGAAAGCCACCGGGCCCCGCGCTTGACCGGAGCTGTGTGATTTTACGGGAATGGGATGGTATAAGCAGCAATCTTGCTCAATTTTGGGTCTGCGTGTAAGGTAGCGCTCTTTTGGCGCGGCGGCTATTGGGGCGTCGCCAGTTTTGGAGGCTACAGAACATGCGAATTATTCTCTTGGGGCCACCGGGAGCCGGCAAAGGCACTCAGGCGCAATTTATCGTAGAGAAGTTCGACATTCCGCAAATCTCCACCGGCGATATGCTTCGTGCAGCGGAGAAGGCTGCCACACCCCTCGGCCTACAGGCGAAAGATATCATGGCGGCCGGCAAACTGGTCTCTGACGATCTGATCATTGCCCTGGTGAAAGCGCGCATCGCAGAGACCGACTGTGCGGGCGGTTTTCTGTTCGATGGTTTTCCGCGTACTATTCCCCAAGCCCAGGCCCTGCTGGATGCGGATATCCCCATCGACCACGTTGTAGAAATCGCGCTTGACGATGAGGAAATCGTCAAGCGCATTTCCGGTCGGCGCATACACGAGGGCTCTGGCCGCGTGTATCATATTGTTTACAATCCGCCTCGGCATGAGGGCGCAGATGATGTGACTGGTGAGGCACTGATTCAGCGCAGTGATGATAGCGAAGAGACTGTGCGCAAGCGCCTCGCAGTCTATCATGAGCAAACAGCTCCCTTGGTCGGCTTCTACCGTGAGCTGGTGGCGCGCTCCCCCGAAACAGCCCCCAAATACACGAAAATCGCGGGGGTTGGCAGTATGCAGGAAATCCGCGGGAAGCTACTCGAGGCACTGTGCTGATTTGTCGGTGACGATTTATCTAAAAAGCTCCCGCACGGGGGCTTTTTTATATTTCTCCACTGCGCCTTTGGCAGGTTATCAGCGCTTCTATACCTTGTAATTATGTCTTTAGTCATTAAGAGTTTTGGCGGGTTTTCCTGACAAATTTACCGTTCAGACGGGTCCAATTATGTCCACGGCAGTAATCTTGATGAATCTGGGCACGCCCGCACAGCCGACTGCTGCTGCAGTGAGACGATTTCTGCGGGAGTTCCTCTCTGATCCCCGTGTTGTTGAAATCCCCCGCCCACTCTGGCTCACAATATTGAACTGCCTGGTTTTGCCATTTCGTCCCAAGCGAATCGCACCCGCCTATAGGGGTATCTGGAACTGTGGTGTGGATGGCGCTCGGGTTGAAGGTTCCCCGCTTCTCTACTATACACGCACACAGGCCGAGTTATTACAGGAGTATTTTCGCAGTAACGGGCGGAATCTTGTGGTTGAGTGCGCTATGACCTACGGCGGTCCACGGTTACACCAGGTGGTGGAGTCATTGTGCAAAAAAGGGATTGAATCCTTTATTGTTTTCCCATTGTATCCACAATATTCAGCCACGACCACAGCGGCTATTTACGATCAAGTGGCGCAGATTTTTCTTAAGAGCCGCGATATGCCAGATATTTCGCTGATCAGGGATTATTATCAAAATCCCCTCTATATCAACGCCCTCGCCAATTCCGTGCGCGAGCATTGGCAGAAGAGCGGGCCGGCTGAAAAACTCCTGCTGTCATTTCACGGTATTCCCAAGATCAATACTGAGAAAGGCGATCCCTATTATCGGCACTGCCTTGAGACCGCGCGCTTGTTGGCGGAGCAGTTACAAATTGCAGGGGACCGCTGGCAGGTCAGCTTCCAGTCCCGTTTTGGCAAAGCGGAATGGTTGCAGCCCTATACAGATAAAACACTTATGGCATGGGGGACACGCGGCGTGGCTTCCGTGGACGTGATCTGTCCCGCGTTCTCGGCGGATTGCCTGGAAACTCTGGAAGAAATTTCGGTAGAGAATCGCGCTATTTTTCTCGACGCAGGGGGAAGTGAATACCGATATATTCCCGCGTTGAACCTGCGCAGGGATCATATTGAGGCGCTAGCTTCAGTGGTTGAGAACCGCTTGCCGGGGCCAAAATAATATCCATCACTGCTCCAGATAGAGCCGCTGTGGTGAAATTTGATAAGAAAATATACTTTTTCCCCGAAAAGCACTTATTTATTTGCTTTTTGACTTGCAATACCGGATATTTTTATTAAGTTTGATATGGTTGTATCGAAATAGGCGGTGCGGCGCTATGCATAAGTAATAAAAACAGCCCATTGTAGTTTTTATTCGATAGCAAAAAGGCAATGCTGCCGGCACACTTTCGGAAGTACTTCTTTTTTCAGTGAGGAGACAAGGGATGGCAAGAGTAGCGAAAAAGAGTACGCGGGCGACTAGTTCGACCACGGCGTCGCCAATAGTCGCAAAAGCGCAGAAGGCGCTGGTCGCAGCGAACAAGTCATTGGAGGCACAGCTGGCTCGCGTGGCAAAGGCCAAAGCCCGTGCCAAAAAAAGTAAATCGGCAACAGTGAAGGCATCGCTGGCCAACGCCAATAGCAAAGCGAAAGCTATGCGCGTCAAGCTGGCTGTGGTCAAGATAGATCTCGCCAAAGCCAATGCCATGGACGCGGTACGCGCTGCAGAAGTGGCTGCTAAAGAGAAGGTTGCGGCTTTGGCCGATAGTCTCTCTGCCAAGGCGAATAAGGATCTGGCGGCGGCCTTGAAGGCGTTTGAAAGCCGCTGGATGAAAACCCGCGCCAAGGTACATGCCAGAAAGATCAAGGCAGCCGAGAAAAAAGCCGAAGCTAAAGTGAAAACAGCCGCGAAGAAAGCGGCAGTAAAAGCCAAAGCGTTAGAGAAGAGAGCGGCAGCCAAGCTCAAGGCGGAAGCCAAAAAGCCCACTGCGAAGAAAAAGACCACTGCCAAGAAAACGGTCAAGGCAAAGAAAGTAGGCCGTCCAAAGAAAGCCACCACAGCGGCGAAGCCGGCAAAACGAGCTGGTCGGCCCAAGAAAGCCACCAGGGCTACTGCGGCGAAACGAGCCGGTCGCCCCAAAAAGACCGCGGCTAAGGCCACCCGAGCAACCAAGAAAACGGCGGCTCGCCGTGGCCGTCCGCGCAAGAAGGCAGCCTGATTCAGTTCCGCTCAACCGCTCTGTTGAGCGGTGAGACTTGATCGGCTTTTCGTGAACCCCGGCTGCGGCCGGGGTTTTCTGTTTAAGGTGGCGGGCAGTGATTCCCTGGCAATTAACAAGGGCCTCCTGAGCCCAACCGATCGCCTCTTTTGAAAGACCAGTGGAAGTGTGGGCATCTCATGTGGTTCAGAGCCCATGCTGGCATCACTCCGTGCCGTTATGGGGCCGAGAAATTCTCTGGCTGCGGGGATAATAAATTACATGACTCCCTGTTATGGCCGTGCCACAATGCCCGGCTCGCAATTTCCCGCTTTGAGACAGCTGTGAAGATTCTCGCCTTGGATACCACCTCCGGCGCCTGTTCTGTAGCCTGCTACAGCAATGGCCAGATAGCCGCGCGTTTCGTGCAAGCGGAACGCGGCCACACCCAACGACTGTTGCCAATGGTGGATGAGGTACTGGTCGATGCGGGCATTGCGCTTTCCGATCTTGATGCCGTCGCAGTCAGCCGCGGTCCCGGTTCATTCACCGGGCTGCGTATAGCCATCAGCTGCGCCCAGGGTCTGGCATTTTCCGCCGATTTACCTGTAGTGCCTGTATCCAGCCTGTCCGCCCTCGCACTTGGTGCCAGGCGCACACACCCAGAGTGGGGGGATGCCCCGATTGTGTCGATGTTGGATGCCCGTATGGGGCAGGTTTACTGGGGTGTTTTCACAGCACAGTCGCCCAATGACAGCCTGTTGCCCGAGGCGGTAAAGAGCCCTGAGCAGGTTGTGTTGTCTCTGCAGGAGGCAACACTTTCCGCTCCACTGTATGGGGCCGGCCCGGGTTGGCACTACGATCGCCTGCGCGCGGTTCCAGTTGCAGGTATCGATCAGAATGTCCCGATTCGCGCGGAGGATATCCTACAGTTGGCGATGCCCTTGTGGCAGGCGGGCGCGGCAATAACCGCCGAGACACTGGAACCCAGGTATCTGCGTAACCAAATCACTTGGCAAAAGCGACAAAAAATTCGATCCCGGTAGCCCATGGAAATATTTCAGATCGTTGTGTTGGCCCTGATGCAGGGGTTGACTGAATTTCTTCCAATCTCAAGCTCAGCCCATTTGATTCTACCGGCGGAGCTGCTCGGTTGGCGGGATCAGGGGCTGGCTTTTGATGTGGCTGTGCATTTCGGTTCACTGATTGCGGTGGTTTTCTATTTTCGCAAAGACATCCGCCTGCTGATCAAAGATGGGCTGGGTGGATTCACCGATGGGCGTTTTACCGCTGAAGGGCGGCTCGCCTGGTTGCTAGTACTCGCGACCATTCCGGCTGGTTTGGCAGCCCTGGTATTCGAGGACTTCATTGCAACGAACCTGCGTTCGGCAACGGTGATCGCTACGACAATGATTGGTTTTGGGTTACTGCTCTGGTGGGCGGATGTGCGCGGAGCCAGAAGGGATTCGCTCGCACAGCTCAATTGGAAAAAAGCCCTGTTGATCGGCTTGGCCCAGGCGGTTGCACTGATTCCCGGCACCTCCCGCTCCGGTATCACTATGACCGCCGGGTTAATGTTGGGCATGAAGCGGGAAGCGACTGCGCGTTTTTCCTTTCTGATGTCGATTCCGGTCATTACACTGAGTGGTCTCTGGCTGGTCATGGATTTGCTCACATTGGATACTGTGCCCTGGGGTGACATACTGCTCGGTACGGTGCTCTCGGGAATCAGCGCTTATGTGTGTATCCATTTCTTCCTACAGTTGATCAGCCGCATAGGAATGGCACCTTTCGCAATTTATCGTCTGGTGCTGGGAGCATTCCTGTTTTGGATGATCTGGAGGTAGTTTTATGGCAACGGTAGCGTTTATTGGTCTCGGCGTAATGGGATATCCCATGGCCGGCTATCTTTCGGACGCGGGTCATTGTGTGCGGGTATACAATCGTACGACCAGCCGCGCAGACCAGTGGCTGCGGGAATACACCGGTCGGGGTTTTGCAACCCCGGCCGAAGCCGCGCGCGGTGCAGAGGTGGTTTTTACCTGCGTGGGAAATGACCGTGATTTGTCTGAAGTGGTGTGCGCAGAGCAGGGTGCCCTTGGCGCTATGGAACAGGGGACACTGCTGGTGGATCACACCACCGTATCTGCAGATATCACCCGGGCACTCGCCGCTTCCGCGCGTGATCGGGAGATTGGCTATCTCGATGCCCCGGTATCCGGTGGCCAGGCAGGTGCGCAAAAGGGGGTTTTGACGGTGATGGTGGGCGGTCAAGAAGCCGATTATCAGCGCGCATTCCCTTTGATCAATTGCTATGCAGGTACGGTCAGGTTGATGGGCCCGGTAGGCAGTGGACAGCTGTGCAAGATGGTCAATCAGATTTGTATCGCCGGCGTCGTCCAGGGACTTGCCGAAGGCCTGCACTTTGCCAAGGCGGCGGGGCTCGACGCGGAGGAAGTTGTCAGTGTGATTTCAAAGGGTGCGGCGCAGAGCTGGCAGATGGAAAACCGTTCGAACACCATGCTGGCGGGAGAATACCAGCATGGATTTGCCGTCGACTGGATGCGCAAGGACCTGGCAATTGTTCTGGATGAGGCCCGGTACAACGGTGCCCTATTGCCACTGACCGCGCTGGTGGATCAGTTTTACAGTGAGGTACAGGCCATCGGCGGCTCCCGCTGGGATACTTCCAGTCTTTTTGCACGGCTGATGAAGATACGCCCCTTCGAATGATCTTTTTGTCCTGCAATCCGTTCCCGCGCCGGGTGTTTGTATGGCCGAGCCGGGGTATACACACTACGGTTGTTTCTGACTCCCGATGAAAACGCTCTTGCTCTCTGCCTACGATGCACACAGTCATAAGCGCTGGCGCAAGGGCCTGATTGACGCTTTTCCCAAATGGCAATGGGCCGTGCTGGCCCTTCCGCCCCGTTACTTCAGCTGGCGCATCCGTGGCAACAGCCTTACCTGGGCCAGAGGGGAAGCAGCGCGGACGTTGCGACAGGGCTGGGATTTGATTATTGCTACCTCAATGACAGACCTCAGCGCTCTGCGCGGGCTGGTACCGGAAATAGCGGGGGTGCCTGTTGTTGTCTACTTTCACGAGAACCAGTTTGCCTACCCGGCGAGCACCGACACCTTCCGTTCCATTGAGCCGCAATTGCTGAATATCTATACGGCGCTGGCTGGCAACCTGTTGCTTTTTAATTCCGAATTTAATCGCCGCACCCTGATCGACGGTGCCGCCAGGCTGTTAAAGCGCTTCCCCGATTGTGTGCCGGCGGGCGTCTGCGAAGAAATGGAACGCAAATCCCGGGTATTGCCGGTGCCCCTGGAGGATTCCTTGTTTATCGCTACCCGCGATGCTCCCCGGGACTCCAGTGTGGCCTGGAAACATCGCTGGGCACAGGGTTATCAGGGGGCAGTTTCAGCAGGAGTCCTGGTGATCAGTTGGGCCGCACGCTGGGAATACGACAAAGGCCCCGATCGCCTGCTGTGTATTCTGCAGGGCCTGAAAGCAAAAGGGGTGGATTTTCTGCTCAACCTGATGGGCCAATCCTTCCGCAGCTGTCCCGAGGCCTTTAAGCGCATCCAGCGGGACTTTGCCCAACACCTGTTGGCGGTGGGTTATGTACAGGACGCGGAGACCTACCGCGATACGCTCAGAAACAGCCACGTATTTCTCTCCACTGCTTACCATGAGTTTCAGGGGCTGGCAGTGATGGAAGCTGCAATAGCCGGGTGCACGCCATTGGTTCCGGATGAACAGTGTTACCCGGAGTACTACCCCGAATCCTTGCGCTATACCGGTGTTGCCGATGCGGTTGTCAAGCTGGCATCTCTGGCCGCTCAGGTCAGGGAGCACAGCCCCTTGCCAAGGGTGGAATTTGAGACGTTTTCCTGGAAGCAGCAGCGGCGGGCATACGAAGACAGTTTGAATCGCCTGGTTCGAAAAGAGTACTCAGCGAATAAAACAGGAGTACTGGGTACAAGTGCTGAAGGGAGTGTGCCACCGATTGACACAGACCGCCGGGAAACAAATAATCCCGCCCAGTAGTGCGAGCATTTCCATGGGGCTGGCGCACTCACTGCTGTCGTCACCGGAGGGGAAAACGATACACGCACTGGTACGGTATTGATGCCTGTTCTTTAGCGGGGTTAGCGCAGGAAGTTGTCCTTCAGCAAGTCGACCACCTCGTCCGCGCGTCCGCTGAGTATGGCTTTGAGTCCAAAGAGTGCCGTGGACGATACCTGCTGTGCTTTGATTGACGGCGGCATAACCAATTCCATCCGGTTTACGGTGACATCCAGCAGGGCGGGGCCTTCTGCCGCCAGCCAACGCTGCATGGCCTCAAGCAGATCGTCGGCTTTTTCAACCTTCTCCCCCCAAAAACCACAGACTTCCGCCAGGCGGCTAAAGTCCGGATTTTTTAACTCGGTGTAGTTGTCCAGCATCCCCTCGATACGCTGTTCCATTTCCACGAAACCGAGAGAATGGTTGTTGAATACCAGCAACTTCACAGGGATTTTTTCCTGTACCAGTGTGAGCAGATCCCCCATCAGCATGGTCAGGCCACCGTCGCCACACAGGGCGACCACCTGGCGACCGGGGTTTGCCTTGGCCATACCCAGTGCCTGCGGGTAAGCATTGGCCATAGTGCCGTGAGACAGGCTGGTGAGAAAGGAGCGTTTGCCGTTGGCGTGCAGGTGGCGCAACATCCACACCATCGGTGAACCCCCGTCTGCAGTGAAGGCCGCATCTTCGTCAGCCAGTTTGTCCAGGGTCTGGGCGACAAACTGGGGATGGATCAGGTTGGGGTCCGGCTCGTTGCCGCGTTTCTCCAGCTGTTCGAGGTCACTGCTGTAGCGCGCGCGCAGGTTGTCCAGAAATTTCTTGTCGCTGCGGGGTTTCAGGCGCGGTAGCAGGGCCGCCACGGTTGTATTGATATCGCCTACCAGCCCCAT
This sequence comes from Microbulbifer jejuensis, assembly GCF_047289955.1. Classification (NCBI taxonomy): domain Bacteria; kingdom Pseudomonadati; phylum Pseudomonadota; class Gammaproteobacteria; order Cellvibrionales; family Microbulbiferaceae; genus Microbulbifer; species Microbulbifer jejuensis. The sequence continues at coordinate 38,351 of NZ_JBLBUB010000005.1, read as the reverse complement.
GTCCACGGCGGTGCGGCGGCCGAGATGGGAGGCCTCGATATCCACCTGGATAATGGTGGCTTTTTCCGGGTAAAACTGTGTGTAGGCGAAGTCGGAGCCGAGGCACAGCAGCAGATCGCAGGTCATCACGGCGCGGTATCCGGCCGGGTTGCCTATAAGCCCGTTCATACCCACATTACAGGGATTGTCGTAGTCTAGGAATTCCTTGGCCCGGCTGGTGTGAACTATGGGTGCAGCCAATTGTTGGCCGAGTTCAACCACGGCATCGTGCGCAAAGCGGCAGCCGATGCCGCCGTAAATGGTGATATTCTTAGCTTGGTTGAGTTTGTCCGCCAGGGCCTCCAGCGCTGTATCCTGCGGACGTGTCAACCACTGGGGCCTGTGGACCGACCAGGGAATCGCGTCCTTTGATTTTATTTTAAACATGTCGCCATTGACCACCACGACCGCTACACCGCGATGATTGAGCGCAGCCTGAGCGGCCTGGCTCATGATTCGGCGGGCCTGGTCCGGATGGGCGATGGGCTCGCAGAACACCGAACACTGCTCGTAGAGTTTTTTCTGATCGACTTCCTGCGGGTACCCGAGCCCTTGTTCAGAGCGGTCGACGTTCGAAGCGATCAATACCACCGGCGCACCGTTCCTGTGGCTCTCAAAAATGCCGTTGATAAAGTGCAGGCTGCCGGGGCCGGTTGTGCCGGCACAGGCACTCAATTCCCCGCTTAGGTAGGATTCGCCCCCGGCGGCGAAGGCGCCCACCTCTTCGTGACGGACATGGATCCACTCGAGTTTGGAGTGTCGCACGGCCGAGGTGAAGTGGTTGATGGTATCGCCGACAATTCCATAGCAGCGCTTCGCACCAGCTTTTACCAGGGTGTCGGCGATAATTTCTGAAACCGTCAACATAGTGTTCTCCACAGTAGAGGCGATTGGAGAGAAATTGTGCTCAGTACGAACTGCGCCGAATGGATTGTTTCAGCCCCAGGTCTAGCCTGACGGCGGGGTGAAATGAATCCGCCTGTGCGGCCAGCCACCAGTGCCCGTAGGGCGTTTCTTCGGGCGCATCGATCAGGGATTTCTCATCGATAAAATGCCAGATATGGTGAATGGGTTTTGAGTCGCCGCTGCTGAGGTTGTGATACAGGTGGTAGGGTTTCAGGTCGCGCGGATTACTCAGGCCGGCGGCGGCAACAATATTGCCCAGGGCCTCCAGTGTTTTGGCCTGAAATGCCGCCGCGCGCTTACTCTGGACTTCCACCACCAGTCCGCGCTGGCGGCGGGGGTCCTGGGTGGTGACGCCGGTGGGGCAGGTGTCGGTGTGGCAGCGTTGGGACTGTATACAGCCAATGGAAAACATGAATGGTCGCGCTGCATTGCACCAGTCGGCACCGACCGCGAGGCACGCCGCCAAGCCGGAGGCAGAGTAAAGTTTACCGCTGGCAGCGAGGCGGACCTTATCGCGCAGGCCGGCCCCTACCAGGGCGTTGCGCACTACGATCAGGCCCTCCAGAAGCGGCATACCCACATGGTTGGACAATTCCAGCGGCGCGGCGCCTGTGCCGCCCTCGGACCCATCGACCACAATAAAATCGAGCAAAATTCCCGTCTCGCACATGGCTTTCATAATCGCCATGACTTCATAGATATGGCCCACACACAGTTTAATGCCGACCGGTTTGCCACCGGAGAGTGAACGCATCTGGTCGGCGAACTGGAGGAGTTCTATGGGGGTTGCGAACATGGAGTGCGCGCGCGGGGACACGCAATCCTCCCCGGGCGTTACTTTTCGCGTGGAGGCGATTTCCTGTGTGACTTTTGCCCCCGGTAATACACCGCCATGCCCGGGTTTGGCACCCTGGCTGAGCTTGATTTCCGTCATCTTCACCTGGTCATCACAGGCGTCGCGGAAGAGATCCGGGTTAAAGCTACCGTCATGGTTGCGGGTGCCAAAGTAGCCGGAGCCCAGCTCCCATACCAGATCCCCGCCATGCTTGCGGTGGTAGGGGCTGATGCCCCCTTCGCCGGTATCCTGGTAAAAACCCCCGATCGCGGCCCCTTTGTTGAGGGCCTCAACGGCGGCGGCGGAGAGTGCGCCAAAGCTCATCGCGGAGACATTGAGCAGCGAGACATTGTAGGGTTGCGAACACTGCTCTGTGCCAACCTTGATACGCGCCCGCACGTCCACTTTGTTTGCCGGGGTAATAGAGTGTGTCAGCCACATGGTTTCCGGCGCCTGGACATCTAGTTCAGTCCCAAAGGGGTGCATATCGGAGAAGCCATCGGCGCGGGCATTGACCAGGCGGCGGGCCTCGTAGCTGAACGGCAGGCCCTCCTCATCGCCTTCGACGATATAGGCGCGAAAATAGGGGCGGAGATTCAGGAACATCCAGCGGATACGGGCGGCTACCGGATAGTTGCGGGTCAGTGTCCACTGGCGCTGGAATACATCGTAAATGCCCAGGATTAACAGTATCAGGCTTCCCCCCAGGGCAATCAGCCACCAACCGCTTACTGTCATCGTGAGTATCAGGAAAATGGGTGTCAGGACCAGGGCACTCAGTGGAATAATGGCACGTTTGAGCCCGTTCCTGCAGGAGAATGCCTGCCAAACATTGGATATCATCATAGGAGGTTGGGTGCCGTGTTGTTGGCGTTACCGGGAGTTCTGATACTGAACCTAGATCATTCGCCGGGACTTTGCCGGGATCACGCGGTATTTGCGGCTGTTAACCTGGCAGCCGGATAGGTTGTCGGGAGATTGTGGCACTGGCGAGCACTTGCCGACGGCATCGCGCATTTGTGGCGGTATTTCAAGGCTGGGAATGACACAGGGTAGGGAACACCGATTGGATCGCAGGCTGAACTTTCCCCTAGTGGGTTAGCGTCGGCATGGGTTTCCGGGGCAAGGTCTCCAGCGCAGTCACCACTGAACGGTTGTTCAGCTCCATCAGGATGTCGTCCAGGCCCAGGAGTTGCCAGCAGGCCCGTGCACCGACTTCCGGCGCATTTCCGCGTAAAAACTTGCGGGCCAGAGCTACCACCGGTGCCGCGGATATCCAGGCACCATCACCGTTTAAACCGAGAACCTGCCACTGCCAGGTGGTGGTTTCGCCCTGCCTGTTTTCCCCCTCGGCACGCACGACCATACCGCTGTGGGGGCTGCCGCCTGGCCAGTGCGCGCCGAGTTTGCACCCGAGTGCCGCTAATCGAGTAGTAGGTAACGGCAGCTGCTTGCGGGCCAGGTAGGCACAGGCAGACAGGCAGACCTGCACAGTGCGCGGTTCTAGGCCGGTAGCGAAACGCGCACTGTGTAGTTGCGGGAAGTGCCGGGGACAGAGTTCGAGGTCAGGCGCATCAAAGTCGCTGAGCCAGCGTTTGCCCACAGGGTGCGCCAGGATCACAGGGCGCAGGTGCCTGCCGGTGAAGGACTCGTGCCAGCGGTCTTTTTGCAGCTGTGGAAAGCTGTGTTCCAAGGATTCAAAACCCGTTCCTGCTGCGGCCAGGTCGCAGTTTGTGCGGCGGGCCGGTGCGACGGCAATCTCCACCGAGTGGATAACCGGTAATTCCCTCTGTATCTCGGCAAGAGCTGCGGAACTCAATGCCGGCAGGGTGCCGGCCCCGGACACCATGGCAATGCCCGCAGTCTTGGCGGCAGGAGATAGACGGTGAAAATCACAGACAGAGCGGCGCGCATTGGAAATATCAATATAAGGTGTGCGGGATTCGATACAGGCTTTGGCAACCCGGTTGTCGGTGGCATTTTGAAAGGGGCCGGCGCAGTGGATCAGCAGGTCCAGATGCAGCGCTTTGAGCTGTGCGGCGAGATTGATAGCGTCCCTTTCCAGACGCAGCCCCTCGGTGATGCCCCCCAGCTTTTTCGCGTACTGATCGGCCAGCGCTTTGTTACGACCGGAGATAATCAGTTGTAAGTCTGGCTCCGAGCTCAGCATCTGCGCAATGCGCGCGCCAAACTTGCCGTAGCCGCCGAGTATCAATACACGCTTGTTCAGGTTATTGATCACCTGGGTCGCACTCCTCTCTCCCGAGGTATGCGCCGATCATGCAATGGCCCAATGGGAAAAATCAAGAAAATCCGTTATTGCCCTGAACATCGCCGTCGTTTTTAGCCGATCTTTCCCTTCGGCAGGTGAGACCCGTGCATGGGAGCCGGTACTTCTTGCGCGGGCTGCGGTGTTGGTTCAGGCGATAGGCCAGTGTATTAGCTCAAGGGCATCTTTGCCCGCCTTCAGGCACCAGCCAGACTTATCCCAATCCCCCAACACAATGCGCTCTACCGCTTTGCTGCCAAGGGTGTGGACATGGCGTCCGGGCCTGTGGGTGTGGCCGTGGATCAGTATGTCCACACGGTACTTGCGCATCACTCTTTCCACTTCTTCAGGGGTGACGTCCATGATGTCCACCGCCTTGCGGCTGTTCATGGTCTTCGAAACCGCGCGGATTTGTGCCGCGATGGTACGGCGCTCTTCCAGCGACCTGGCCAGCAGCGCCTGTTGCCAGTTGGGGTCGCGAGCCTGGCGGCGAAACGTCATATATTCCTCGTCACGGGTACACAGGCTGTCGCCGTGCATCAATAGGGCCCGGTGACCGGCGAGGGAGAGGGTCGTGGGATCCTGCAGTAGGTTCGCACCGGCGCGCTGGGCGAAATCGATGCCGAGGAGGAAGTCGCGGTTGCCGTGCATCAGATACACTTCAACACCGCTGCCACTGTAACGGCTGAGTTCCCGCACAACCTCATCGACCAGGGGGGCATCGTCGTCATCGCCGATCCAGGCCTCGAAGAAGTCGCCGAGGATATATAGGGCCCCGGCGCCGGCGGCTGGACCGCGCAGAAAATCAAAGAAGGCCCTGGTGATCCTGGGCCGGCCCTCATCGAGATGCAGATCAGAAATCAAATAAGTGGACAATGTTTTCCGCCTTAGGGCCCCTGGCAACCCGTAGAATTACTTGTCGGTATAGTCATCGGAGAGGCTGACACCGGTGATTTCGATCGTTTCCAGAGGTACATCCTGATGGAAGTCCTTGCTGCCGGTTTTCACACTCTTGATTTTGTTGACCACGTCCATGCCATCGGCAACTTTACCGAAAACACAATAGCCCCAGCCCTGGGCGTCTTTGCTGCGGAAGTTCAGGAAGTCGTTGTCCTTGACGTTGATAAAAAACTGGGAGCTGGCGGAATGGGGGTCCATGGTGCGCGCCATGGCCAGGGTACCCGCGTCGTTCTTCAGGCCGTTGTGGGCTTCGTTCTCGATGGTTTCGCGGGTTTTCTTCTGCTCCATATCGGGGGTCATGCCGCCGCCCTGGATCATAAAGTTGTCGATCACCCGGTGGAAAATGGTTCCCGTATAAAAATCGTCACGGCAGTACTGCAGGAAATTGGCCGCCGTCTTTGGGGCTTTGTCAAAATCCAGTTCGATGGTGATGTCCCCATGGGTGGTGTGCAGGGTGATCATAAAATGTCCTATAACGGTTGGTTTGGGGCGGCATGATACCCTGTAGTCTGGGGCTGTAAAACGTCGAGCTGGGATATCTGTATTGGTTGCTTAAAAAGTGTGCGCTATCGGTGCGGTTCATCGGTACTCGCCCTTTCAAATCCGATATTCTGTGCCACAACTAGGCTATAATCCGCCGCTGACATTCGCACAGCTGTAACGGGAAACCTATGATATCCGAGCGCAAGCCTGCTCACTTTTTACAGAACCTTATCCGCGAAGACCTGGCAGAGGGCAGGGTAACCCAGGTGGCAACCCGCTTTCCGCCAGAACCGAACGGCTACCTGCACATTGGCCATGCCAAATCCGTCTGCCTGAACTTTGGTCTCGCGAGGGAATTTGGCGGCACCTGTAATTTACGCTTTGACGACACCAACCCGGCCAGGGAAGAGGAAGAGTATGTCGACGCCATCAAGCGCGATCTCTCCTGGCTGGGTTTTGAGTGGAACGGCGAGGCCAGATACTCCTCGGATAATTTTGATCAACTGTATGAATGGGCACTGTACCTGATTAAAGAGGGTAAGGCTTACGTCTGCGACCTGTCTGCCGAGGAGGCCCGTCAATATCGTGGCACGCTAAAAGAGCCGGGTAAGAACAGCCCCTACCGCGACCGCTCCGTGGAGGAAAATCTAGTGCTGTTTGAAAGGATGCGCAATGGCGAAATGGCAGAGGGTCAGTGTAGTCTGCGCGCCAAAATCGATATGGCTGCGCCCAATATCAATCTGCGCGACCCGATTATTTACCGTATCAAGAAAATGGCTCATCACCAGACCGGTGATAAGTGGTGCATTTATCCGAGCTACGATTTTGCTCATGGCCAGTGCGATGCAATCGAAGGGATCAGCCACTCCATTTGTACTTTGGAGTTTGAAGATCACAGGCCCTTGTATGACTGGCTGATTGAGAACCTGCCGGTGCCTTCGCGCCCGCGCCAGTACGAGTTTGCGCGCCTGCACCTCAACTACACCGTGGTGTCCAAACGCAAGCTGAAGCAACTAGTGGACGAAGGGCATGTGGATGGCTGGGATGACCCCCGTATGCCGACCCTGTCCGGACTGCGCCGCCGTGGATTTACGCCCACTGCGATCCGCAATTTCTGCGAGATGATCGGTGTAACCCGCTCCGACTCCGTGGTGGATGTGGGTATGCTGGAATATAGCATCCGCGATGACCTGGATAAAAATGCGCCGCGCGCCATGTGTGTGTTGGCGCCCTTGAAGGTCACTCTGAAGAATTACCCCGAAGGGCAGCAAGAAATGCTGGCGGCGCCCGGCCACCCGGTACGCGATGACTTGCCTGCCCGTGAACTTCCCTTTACCCGCACTCTCTATATCGAGAAAGAGGATTTCCGCGAAGAGGCCAATAAGAAATACAAACGTCTGGTACTGGGCAAGAAAGTTCGCCTGCGCAACGCGTATGTTATTTTTGCGGAAGCAGTGGTCAAGAACGATGTCGGTGAGATTGTCGAGGTGATTTGCTCGGTAGATCTCGACAGCCTGGGTAAAGACCCGGGCGATGGCGTTAAGCCGAAAGGCGTGATCCATTGGGTGTCTGCGGAAAAGAATGTGGATTGCGAGGTGCGCCTGTACGATCGCCTGTTCAACGATCCGGCCCCGGATGCCGGTGGTAAGAACTTCCTCGATTGCGTAAACCCGGACAACCTGCAGATCCTAACGGGTTGTAAAGCGGAAGTTGGCCTTGCCAATATAGAGCCGGAGCAGGGTTACCAGTTTGAGCGCAACGGGTATTTTTGCCGTGACAGTAAATACGGCAGTGTGGAAACTCCGGTGTTTAACCGTACCATCGGTCTGCGCGATAGCTGGGCCAAGGAACAAAACAAGTAACTGCCCACAGGGTGGTTTGGGAAGGTGGGGCTATAGGTTGGCTCTACCTCAGGCAGCAAATAGAATTTGAGAGAAGAGATGTCTCTACAGGTCTACAACACCTTTTCCGGGAAGAAAGAACCCTTTGTGCCACAGGTGGAAGATCAGGTACGCATGTATGTGTGTGGCCCGACCGTGTACAACCGCGTGCATATCGGCAACGCCCGCCCTGTAGTGGTGTTCGACACCCTTTACCGGGTGCTGAAAAGAAATTTCAGCGATGTGATTTACGCGCGCAATATCACCGATATTGAAGACAAAATCATGAAGGCCGCGCGGGAAAACGGCGAGGAAATCGGTGTGTTGTCGGCGCGCTATGCCCAGGCCTACTACGAGGATATGGCTGCGCTCAATAACCTTGAGCCGGATATTGTCCCCTACGCCACCCAGCATCTGCCGGAAATGATCTCTATGATAGAAAGCCTGTTGGAGAAGGGCCACGCATACGCTGCCGAGGGTCATGTGTTGTTCGCGGTGGAGTCCATGTCCGACTACGGCCAACTGTCCAAGCGCTCTCTAGACGATATGCTCGCCGGTGCGCGGGTGGAAGTGGCACCCTACAAGAAATACGCGGGTGACTTCGTACTGTGGAAACCTTCGGCAGGTGAGGAGCCGGGCTGGGTCAGCCCCTGGGGCCGCGGTCGCCCGGGCTGGCACCTGGAGTGCTCGGCAATGATCAAGAAGCACCTGGGGGATACCATCGATATTCATGGCGGCGGTCGCGACTTGACCTTCCCGCACCATGAAAACGAACGCGCCCAGAGCTGCTGCGCCAATGGTGTGGATTTTGTGCGCTACTGGATGCACAACGGCTACGTCAATATCGACGGCGAGAAGATGTCCAAATCCCTGGGTAACTTCCGTATGGTCAAGGATCTGCTGGCGCTGTACCCCGGTGAAGTGCTGCGTTTCGCGCTGCTGTCCGCTCACTATCGCTCCGAACTGAACTTCAGTGCGGACCTGCTCGACCAGGCTTGGCGCACCCTCGATACGCTTTACGGTGCCTTGCGTGAGACTGAAACAGTGGTGACGGAAACAGCCGACCTGAGCGACAGCGCCTTCCTCAAGGCGTTGGAAGACGACCTGAATACGCCTATCGCCATCAGCGAATTGCACCAGATTGCCCGGGATCTGAACAAGGCCGAAGTTGCCGATAAAGCGCACCTGAAAGGTTTATTACTGGCTGCTGGCGATATGCTGGGTATTCTGCAGCAGGACCCGGAAGCCTGGTTTAAACAGGCACGCGGAGGTGAGGAATCCATTTCCGCTGAGGAAATTGAAGCCCTGATTGACGAGCGCGTACAGAGCAAGAAAAACCGCGACTTTGCCCGCGCTGATGAGATTCGAGAGGCGTTAAAATCCAAGGGGGTGGTACTCGAGGATAGCCGTGAAGGTACCAAGTGGCGCCGTGAGTAGGGCGCCCCATACTCAATAGGAACAATTAAAGCCCCACTCTAACCTTGTTGTAAAAAATTGGTTGGGGTGGGGTACAGAACCCGAATTTCATTTGTAGAAACAAGCTATGAAAAAAGTATTTGTCCTGATCACTTCTCTTGTCGCCGTGGTAACTCTCAGCGCCTGTGCGCCCAAGCGTGGCTCCGATGCCTGGTGTAAAAAAATGGACAGTATACCCAAGGGTCAATGGAGCATGAATGATGCGGGTGACTACACCAAGTACTGCGTCTTGAACCAAAAGCCGGAAGAAGAATAAGCAGGCAGTTAGTCGTTGTTCTTCACCGATTCCCACCAGCACTTCTTTCGCCCGCTGACCGGTAAATACCGCGAGCAGGTGGTGGAGTGCCTGCGTCTGTTGTATGAGCGTCTGTATACCGCCAAGGCTGACTACGGTGAGTCCTTGCTACGCGAGCAAATTCTTGAAATTTTTGCCGAAGCCCTGACCCGCGCGCCGCAGCTCGACAGCGAGGAGGGTGTACAGGACCCGGAAGGCCGTTTCCGCAACCTGCGCGATCAGGCCGTCTGGGTAATGAATAGCCTGGTGGAGTTCGGTTGGCTGGAAAAGCAGGTGGATAGCGCCACCCTAACCGCCACTTATCCCTTCAGCCGCCGCGGCCGCCTGTTTACCCAGCCCCTGGTGGAAGTGAACGGCACTCGCGTGCGCACCCGCCACCGCAACACCCGCAATACTTTAAATGCCCTAGAGGCCTTTGCCAGCCGGGGTGAAATCCACGACCTGATCGATGCCTGGGAGTATTCCGAGCGTATCGTGGCGGATTTCACCGATATGATTGCGGAGCTGGAAGAGCGCAAGCGGGAAATGGTGCGTGAGGTGGAGGCCCAGCTGCTGGTACAACTGGCTACCGACCAGTTTTTCTCCTTTATGGAGAGTCGCTTTCAGCCCGACCTGGCCATTCGCCTGTCTGCGGACAGCGTGGAAAAGCACCGCGACGCTATCAACCGGGTAATTGAGCGTATCCGCCGCAAAGAGGAGGTGCAGAAAGCGGAGTGGGAGAAGCGCCTGCGCCAACTGCTGCCGGAACTGGTACAGCAGGGACAGTCCCTGCTGTGGCTGATGCTCGATACCATTGAGGACCGTATGCGCCGCGCCTGTGAGGTGAAGTTGCCCGCACTGCGCCGCGCCCTGCAGGGCTTTACCAAGCGTGCGGATATTATTATTCGCCAGCTCAGTTACCTGCACAGTCAAGCCGAGGGCGAGTTTGCCGATCTGTGCCAGCGCCTCGGCGACAGCCAGCAGAAAACCCAAATCCTCGGACAGCTGGGCGAAGCGTTGGGCGGCTTCCAGCTGCGTCTGTTCGACCCCAGGCACACCCAATTATGGCAGCGCAGCCGCCGCCACCCAGTGAATACCCGGGTCGAAGAAGAATCCCCAATCGGTGAGGAGGACCGCCGCGAGATCGAGCTGCAACAGCTCCTCGACCAGGCGTTTAACTTCAACAACAGCCATCTGCGGGAATATTTACACAATGCCCTGGGCAAAGGCCGCCAGATCAACAGCCGCAACCTGCCACTGCGGGATGCGCGGGATTTACTCGCCATGAGCCATGTGATCGAAGCGGCAGCGGTGAGCCAGAGTGGTGCCGCCGACTTGCAGGTGAAATTTACCGGCGAAATTGCCAGCAATGATTATTTCACCGAATTTGACGAATATATCCTGGAGCTGAAAAATTGTGATTGAACAGGCTTTGGAAGAGGCTCTGGCACAGTGTCATCTGAACCGCAGTGAGTTTTCCGAACTGCTGGTGCGCCTGTTGGATTACGGCGTGATTTGTCGGGATGAAAGCGTGATTGAGACCACGCTTTACGATCGTTTCCAGCGCTGCAAGCAGCTGGTGCGCGAGTGGTTGGCGCCGCTGGGATTGCGTTTGCAACACGACAGCCGTTTCCAGTATATCCGTGTCTATCCGCCCGGTGCCGAAGTGCCCGGCCTGCCGGATCAGGAAGAGCCTCACCACGGCGGCTTCCGCGCACGCCTTGGACAGCAGGAAGTGGCCGCGATCCTCTCCCTTCGAGTGGAATACGACAAGGCGCTACGAGAAGGGCAGGTGGATGAGAGCGGCTGTGTTGCGCTCTCTCTGGAGGCTCTGGAACTCGGGATGCGCAACCTGCTGAAAATGTCCCTGCCGGACAAACACGCCGAACGCAAAAATCTTTTGAAGAAATTGCGTCAGCTGCGCCTGGTGCAGTTCAGCAGTGAAGAGGCGGAGACCAGCGCGGAAGTCTGGTTGCGGGTGCGCCCGACGATCGCCCACTTTGTTAGTGAATCGGTATTGCGTCAGCTGGTGGAGAGTGAGGCTCCAGAGGTTGCCTGCCCCGATGGCCGTGAAGGAGGCGAATCTGAGCAAGAGAAATCCTCTGCGCGTATCACTCCAGACAACGAGGATCACAGCCTGTTTTAGACAGAAGCTTCCCCTTAGAGAGAAATAAAAAATGGTCGGAAGTACCGGCTATCAATCATCGATAATATTCGACCGCCTGGGGCTACGCTAGTCGCACCCAGGGGCCTTGGAGAGGGAAGTCGGGTTCCCGCCTGCGATAAGACTATGTTTCTGAAAAAACTGATCCTGATCAACTGGGGCAATATTCCGCAATTGGAATATGAATTCGGCCCAATCAACCTGTTTTCCGGCGGCAACGGTTCCGGTAAAACCACCGTGGCAGACGCGATCCAGACCCTGATGACCGCCGCCCACGACACCCTGTTTACTTTTAACCCCGGGCAAGACGAAACGACCCAGCGCGGACGCGGCGGCAAGCAGGTGCGCACCCTGGCGTCCTATGTGCTTGGCTGTGATGACGGCAGTTACGCCCGCCTCGAGCCTACCGATGGTTATATCGCCGGTGTTTTCCATCCCACCAGTGGTGAAGAAGATGCAGAGCCATTTACTGCGGTGATGGGTATTCGCGCGCATCTGGATAACAGCAGCCAGCCCGCCCAGGCACGCCAGAGTGATTTACGTTTTTTTGTATTCCCCGGCGGGCAATTGGTCATGGGGGACTTTGTCCGGGATTACACCGACGGCAAGCACCTGCTGCCTTTGGATAAATTCAATCAGGTACTGGGCAAGCAGTTCGAAAAAGTTGAGCAGTACGACAAGAAAAAGGCCTACCTGCGCCGCCTATACGGCGCCTTGCGTGGCCGCCGCGATGCGGTGCCCGATCGCGAGGCCATGCACGCCGCGCGTACCTTTGCCAACTTTATGGCGTACAAGCCGGTCAAAAGCATCAACGATTTTGTCGCCCAGGAAGTACTGGAAAAACGCGATTTGGGCGATGCCATCCGCTCGGTTTCCGAGCTGATGAAAACCATTCACAGCATGGAGCAGGAGGCGCGTCAGATTGTGCAGCGGGTCAGCTCCCTGGAGACCATCGCCCAGTCGGTGGAATTCTACCGGGAGCAGTGGCTGCAACTGCGTGTACAGGAATATTTGTGTGCACGTCACCGCCTGCAGCGCGTTCAGAAAAGCTACCTGAGCGGCAAGAATGACCAGCAGAAACTACGCAGCAATCTGGAAAACAATGAGCGCGAAGTGCGTATCGTTTCCGAGCGTGTCGAACAGCTCAATGGCCAACTGGTAGAGCTGCAGGCCCAGCGCCTGGGAATCGATGCGCTGCGCAACAAGGACGAATTGGAGCAGCGCATTAACAATGCTCTGAACCTCCTGTCCCAGCAGCACACACCGCTGTCCGCCGAAGAGGTCCGCTGGCGTGAGAACCAAGAAGCTGCAGAAGAGTTGTTAAATCTGCTGAACAGCACTTCCGCCGAGTTGGAAATCAACGCCTTCTCCGACAAGGCGCTGGTGCAGGCGATCAAGCGGGTGGCCTGCGAAGAAGACCTGCCGGATCTGCACAAGCTATTGGGCAAAGACTGGATCAATCTGGCCGCACTGGAACCCTTGCGCGAACGCGCTTCCAGCAGTGAAGCTTTACAGAATCGTCTCTGTGAACTGCTGGAAAGCAGTAACAAAAGTGCAACCGGGGATGAGCCCTCCCCCAAAGAACAGATTGCCCAGCAGGCCGCCCGCTGGGAGCAAAAAGTACAGCAACTGCAAAAGCAGTTGCGCACCCAGGAAAGCCGCATTCAACACTTGCAGGCCAACCGCGTCCGCTACCCCCAGGCAGTGGAAGGGGCTCTGGCTGCCATTCGCGAACAGTGCCCTGAAGCGGAGCCCCGCGTCCTTTGTGACTATGTGGAGGTGCTGGATGAGCGCTGGCAAATGGCGATTGAGGGCTACCTGGGTGGCGCGCGCTTCTCGATTATTGTTGAGCCGGAACATGAAGCACGAGCGATGCGTATCGTACGCAGCCTGCCGGGGCGCAATAACCGCGCCCGCGTTATCCAGGGGGATAAAGCCCGCCGGGATGCCGAACGCCTGGATACCCCGGCCAATTCCGTTATCGAGCTGATGGAATTTACCCATAAAACCGCCGAACACTATTTGCGCGTGTCCTATGGCGCCGTGGTCCAGGTGGAGGATGAGCACGAATTACGCGGCACTCGCCGGGGCCTGACCGTCGATGGTATGGCCAGTGGCAACTACAGCATGTGGCGCTGTGATATGGACGATGCCGAACTGGTATTCGGCCAGGGCGCCCGTGCCCGCGCATTGGCAGCCCAGCAGCGCGCTATGGAGCAGCTGCTTGAGGAAGCTGCACAGGTTAATGAGCGCCACCAGCTCTACCGCCGCGTTATCACTGCAGTGCGCGGGCTGGCGAATATCCAGTTACTCTCGATTGTGGATTCCGCGCTGTCCGCCCAGCGGGAGTGGCGCAACGCTGAGCGTGCCCTGGAAAACCTGGACTTGAAAGACTTTGAGCAGTTTGAACAGCAGGTGGATGAACTCAAGACCCAGCTGAAAGCCCAACAGAAGCTGTTGTCTGATCTGCAGCGGAACACCGGTTCGCTGGAGACCAAATTAAAGGGCAATGAAAAGCTGTTATACGCACTGTCCGGCGAGCTGGAATCCCTGGACGATGCCGCCAGTGAAAGCGAGGCGATGGTAAGGCGTATTACTGCTATTGATCCCACCTTCGATGCCGAGCAGGTCTTGATCACTGCAGACAAGCAGGTGCAACACGCCGCGGACAATTTTGATTTCTCTGTGGATATCGAAAATTGGCAGGGAATACTGGAAAAATACAGCCGCCAGCTGGATCGCGCGGTGATGGAGTACAATGCCACTTGTGCCAGTGTGGACACCCTGATGTTTGAGCCGGACCTCACTGGCGGCCACAGAGACGGGTTGTTCAAGTTGATCAGTGGGCTTGGTGATCAGGTAGAGACACTGCGCAACCGTCTCAAAAACAACCTGTTGGTGGAGCGTCACGATCAATTATTGGGATTGAAAAAATCCTTCAATACCACGTTTGTAACTCACTTGTGCCACGCTATTTACCAGTCCATCAATGACGGCAAGCGTGTGCTGGATGACCTCAACAAAGAGCTGGAGCATCATCGCTTCGGCGCCGACCGCGAGCGCTTTCGTTTCGATTACCAGTGGGTGGCGGAATTCAAGGAATACTGGAACTTCTTTAAAGCGGTGATCGAACTGCCGAATCTGGGCGAAGAGCAGAGCCTGTTCGATACGGATCTGGCGCCCAAGCACCGCAAAGTGCGCGATCGCCTGCTAGATATGTTATTGAGTGAGGATGAGCAGGTGGCACGGCGCGAGCTGGACCGCATCAGCGACTACCGCAATTACCGCAGCTACGAGATTTACAAGGAATTGGAAGACAAATTGCCTATCGCCCTCAGCCAGTACGGCACCGGCTCCGGCGGCCAGTTGGAAACCCCAGCTTATATTATCCGTTCCGCTGCGGTCACTTCCGCCTTCCGCTTTGGTGAAAGCGGCAGCCATTTGCAGATGGTGCTGGTGGATGAGGCTTTCTCCAAGATGGACGAATCCCGCTCCAAGGAAGTGATCCGTTACCTCACCGAAACACTGGGATTGCAGCTGCTGTTTATTATGCCCAGCAGCAAATCCGGGCCATTTATGGACCTGATTTCGAACCAGTTTGTATTCAGTAAGTGCCCCAGCGCCAAACCTATCGGCCAACTGAATACCCGGGTATATGTGGATCGCAAGGTGTGTAACCAGGAGCGTATCGCCGAGCTCTGGGCCAATCACCGCCGCACTATTCGTCAACAGGCATCGCTGGATTTTATGGGATTGGTGGAAGTAGAGTGACTTGACAGGGAGTGTATAGCTTGGGGTGAACCCCCACCATTGGCAGGGAGGCAACTGATGGAAAAGGCATTGCCCTATTGGGTGGAAGAGAACCCGCTGTTGATCGGAATCCTGCATTTTATTTTGGATCAGCGGGATAGCCAGCTCGAACGGGGCACGGAAGCGCGTATCAGCTTCAGGCTGGATCTGCGCGCCGGCAGTAAGCGCTGGCAAGCGGTGTTGGAGCCACTCAGGGACCCGACTCAAGATGAGCAGGCGTTGTGGGATGAACTCCAACACTTCGCCAGGAAATACCAGTGCTTTGCAATAAAGCCGAATCCCAAACGGCGCCCGGGTGTTGCGGAGTGGCAGGGTGCCCAGCTGATCTTTCGGGATGCCTGTGAGGAACAGTTGCGCCTGTGGCTCAATCGCCCACCCCCCAATTTGCGTAAAGCTGTCTGGACTACGCTGCTTGAACCTTACGCTGACCGCTTTGAAAATCCCACCGCTTTTCCCATGGATGGATTGGAGCTGCAGTTGGGGTTTGAATCTGTAGAAGAGATGGTTTCCTGCTGGGCCTCCGTAGGAAAAGAGCTGGTATTTGCCAAGAAAATTTCTTGGCGACAATTGGCCGCGCGCTGTTTTAAGGGGGACTCCAAATACCTTGAATTGCACAGCCGCCAGTCCCTGGTGCGCAACTTGTATCCAGAACTGAGCCGGAAAATCCAGGAGCGCCAGTTGTTGCTCCACATTTATCTGCCCGCGCAATATGAGCAGGTCATTTTTATCGAAAACCAGGATACTTTTATTAGCCTGGCGGAACAGCAGCCCATGCATACCGCACTGGTTTATAGCGAGGGTTATCGGGGTGGGGCCGAGCGTATTCGCAATCATGAGATCGCTCGGTTTGGTACGTTTAATACAGCCAGTGAAGATGTTCGGCAACAATTTCTCCATTGGTGGTATAGGAATAGCTCGCGTTCGCTACCCGTTTTCTTCTGGGGAGACCTGGATTATGAAGGGATGCGTATTGGCGCCGCATTGAAAAAGAGCTTTCCTGAATTGCGGTGCTGGCGTCCGGGGTATGACTTGTTACTGGATACCCTCTGCGCGGGGAGAGGACATGCCCCTCTGCAGGCGGATAAGGAGCGGCAAAAACCGATCCAAAAAATCGGCTGTGAATATGCAGATGGTACCCTGATACCGGCTATGACAACCTACCAGTGCCATGTGGATCAAGAGGCTGCAGAATTTGGCGAGTTACCGGCTGGATTGTTGTAATTTATCTTTTGGAGATAGCCTGGATCGCTATCCGATAAAATTATTCCAGCCCTTAAAAAATGGCTATATCAAAGCCTTTGGTCATTTTTCAAATCTGTTTTTATGCGCAATATCTCGGAAGATGCAGTAAATTTAGGGTAAAAATGCCTCTTAAAAATAAGAAGGAACGTTTTTGGAGATTTTATGCGTCAATTTTCCATTTTGGTTATTTTTGTTTTGGCCTTTGGCGGCGCCGCTGTTCTGTACGAGCAGGAAAGTCGCAAGGTGAAAGGCGTGCTGACCCAGATTACCCAACTGCAGGCACAGATGGGCGATCTGCAGGCAGAGGTCAATCGGCTTAACAGCGAGCTGAAGACTGTGAAGCTTGCCGAGCGTCGCCGGCCCAACCTGAGCACTATGGCCAGCCGGATCCGCCGTGAGGTACCCGGCTCTGGGGCACCCCAACCGGTCGTTGGAACAGGGCTTGAAGGTACATCCAGTGGTTTGATTGCCTCTGATGTCACCACGGCGCCGCCGGCGATCCGGTCCAATGATGGCAGCAGGGAGGATGATCGTGACTGGTCACACCCCACTGTAGATGCAGACCAATACCAGGGAGAATCTGAGGAGCAGGAAGTACTGGACCCCTACCAGTAATTCTCCGCCATCTATTGATTTCAGCTTGAAAGGCCGCAAAATACCTGTCTTCTGGTGCGTTCCGCGCCAGGTATCTCGTGGGTCTGTTGCTTGTAGCGGACACTGTTTGTAGCCACTGATTGTGAGGGGGCGAACCGGCAATGCCATTAAACAAATTCTACGCATCATTGAATAGTCAACTGGAAGGCCTGCTCTCGGCAGAGCGGGACTGGCTGGCCAATACCGCCAATGCCAGCGCGCTGCTGTTTATGGCGCTGGAAAATATCAATTGGGCCGGTTTCTACATCCTCCACGGCGATGAGTTGCGCTTGGGGCCCTTTCAGGGCAGGCCAGCCTGCACTCGTATCCCTGTTGGCGCCGGTGTCTGCGGCACAGCGGTTTCTAGCGGAGAACCCCAACTGGTTGATGATGTACACCAGTTTCCCGGCCATATCGCCTGCGATGCGGTTTCCGCTTCCGAGGTGGTTATCCCGCTTTACACTGTCAGTGGACGCTGTCTGGGTGTGCTGGATATCGACAGTCCCAGGGTTGCCCGCTTTACTGAAGCAGACTTGATGGGACTGCAGGCTTTCACACAAGTGCTACTGAGTGCCTCCGAAATCCCCGTGAACTGATTCTCTGTGGCATGGGTGCTCTGATGGTCGGGCCCCGAGCGTTGAAATAGAGCAAAACAGCTTGATTTTGTGAAGGGGCTATTATGTTTGTACTACTGGCCTGGATGAGCCGATGATTCGAGAACAAATTAAGAATGTGAAAAGTGCCATCGGCTTAAACATCCTCGGGTTGTTCATTTATGAGTAGGCTTGGATAGCAAAGTACACCAACGTCATTGAGAAGTCTTCCGTAGGGGGCACCTTACACAGTTTGGCGGTTTTGCGAGCGATGCTGTACATGGTTTAATGGCATTTATCCAATGAACACTCACGCAGTCTGGTCGGGCATTTCTGAGCGCTGCTCTCGCACCGCATTAATCAGACCGCCAGCTTCCAATATTTGGATCTCATCTTCTGATAGATCGTGCCGCAGATAAATACTGTCACCAGGTAAAGGTACTTTTAATTCTATCGGCTTGCCCGATTTTAGCTGGTCGATTGGCTGGTCAATTTCCAATACAATATCCTGCTTGAGATGATCGTAATCACCTGGATTATCAAAAAGCAAAGGCAGCACGCCAAAGTTTACGAGATTGCGTCGGTGGATCCTCGCCATGCTTTTTGCGATTATGCAGCGAACACCCAGGTAGCGCGATGATATGGCAGCATGTTCGCGACTGGAGCCTTGTCCGTAGTTTTCCCCGCCGACCACATAGCAATCCCCGTTCAGGTTCTTCGCGCGTTGATAAAAGTTTTCATCGATTCTGGAAAAGGTATAGCGACTGATAGCGGGGATGTTGGAGCGCAGCGGCAGTATCTCCGCGCCGGCGGGGAGTATTTCATCGGTGGAAACATTGTCGCCGGCTTTGAGTAGCAGAGGGCCCGTCAAACTGCCCGGTAACTGATCAAAGTCCGGTAGAGGTTTAATATTTGGACCCTTGATCAGCTCAACGGCTACGGGGATTTCTGCTGGAGGCTGCAGTTGTGGACGAATATCCGGCAGCTGTTCCGGCTCCTGAAAAGTCGGGTAGTCCATATCCAGGTCACGGGGATCGGTAATTTCGCCTTTCAGTGCGCTGGCGGTGGCGACTTCGGGGCTGCATAGATAGACCTGGTCCTCCGCAGTGCCGGAACGACCGGGGAAATTCCGTGGCACTGTGCGCAAGCTGATGCGACCACTGGCTGGTGCTTGACCCATACCAATACAACCGCCGCAGCCGGTTTGGTGTAACCGCGCGCCGGCTTCGAGCAGTTTTGTCAAATCCCCAGTGCGGCTGATTTCCTCAAGCAATTGGCGCGAGGTTGGATTGATATCGAAAGAGACATCATCGGCAATGTGGCGACCGGTGACCATGTGTGCAGGTATCGCGAAATCCCGCAGGCCCGGGTTGGCGGAAGAACCAATATAGCTTTGGTAGATAGGGCGACCTGCCACATCGCGAACAGCGACCACTTTGTCCGGACTGGAGGGGCAGGCAATCAGTGGCTCGAGTTTGGATAAATCAATGGTGTCATTTTCATCGTAGTTCGCGCCCTCGTCGGCTTTCATTTCGACGAAATCAGTTTCCCGCTGCTGTTGTTTCAGAAAGGATTTTACCGCCTCATCGGCAGGGAAGACACTGGCCGTAGCCCCCATCTCCTGACCCATATTGGCGATGACGTGACGGTCCATCGCCGTCAATTTCACAAGGCCGGGGCCATAGTATTCAACGATTTTGTTCACGCAGCCCTTGACTGTCTGCCGGCGTAACATTTCCAGGATGATGTCTTTGGCGCTCACCCAAGAGGGCAGCTCGCCTTCGAGCTTAACGCCAAGCACTTTTGGCATCTTCAGCGGGAAGGCCGTGCCGGCCATAGCCATGGCCACTTGCAGGCCACCTGCGCCTATGGCCAGCATACCCATGGAGCCGGCCGCGCAGGTGTGGCTGTCGGAGCCGAGTAATGTTTTGCCGGGAATATCGAAGCAGGACATATGCACCGGGTGGCTGACGCCATTACCGGGGCGCGAAAACCAAAGCCCGAATTTGCGGCAGGCGCTCTGTAGAAACAGATGGTCGTCGGCGTTCTTAAAATCGGTCTGCAGCAGGTTGTGGTCCACATACTGAGCGGAGATCTCGGTCTTTACCCGCGACAATCCCAACGCCTCAAATTCCAGCATCACCAGGGTGCCGGTGGCATCCTGGGTCAGGGTTTGGTCGATCTTGATGGTTATCGGACTGCCGGGCTCTAAATTGCCGCTGACGAGGTGACTTTGGATCAGTTTCTGTGCCAGGTTCATGGTCATATAGGTACCCTTGAATGCAGATTCTGTCGCTGGAGAACACCACCTGCGGCTTATTACAGTCACGCCCATTGTAGTTCAGCGTAAAAGGGCCAATTTGTGGTTATGGCCCCGCTCTCGTTGGTCGTATCCAGTACAGTGTGTATGGTCCTTGGACTTGTTGTATTTGACGCGATACGAAAGATGCTGTTTTTTTGCCACAGACAATCATATGACCTGCATCAGTTCCTTTGATGGCGGTGTGCTTCGGCAAATGCTGGCTGCTATACGGCTTTTACTTATAGAGCCTGCTAAAAATAAGAGAGTACAGCGGGAGTAGCCGGTCAGATTTTGGCAATGGAAACCAAAATACCCGTCCAGAATGTCATATAAAACATCTAATGAAATCAATAACCTAGCTAAACTCAATGCAATACCTCTATCGAGAACGATAATATGAGTTCCACTGCTGTGTTGGCCCTCTGCGGCAGCCTTAGGCAAGAATCCTTTAATAAAAGGCTGCTGCATCAAGCCATTCAACTGGCACCCAGGGAACTGGAATTCTCTCTGGGTAACCTCAGTGATTTACCGTTGTACAACGAGGAGATAAAGAATGCTGGCTTTCCTGACAGTGTTGATCGACTGAATCAACTGCTCATTGACGCGGATGCCATACTAATAGTCACGCCAGAGTATAATTACTCTATTCCCGGAGTATTAAAAAATGCCATTGACTGGCTATCCCGATATCAACCCCAAGGATTCTACAATAAACCGGTCGCCATTATGGGTGCCAGTCCTGGCCGCATGGGCACTTGTCGATGCCAATATCATTTGCGCCAAGTCATGGTGTTTTTAAATGCTTGGGTTCTCAATGAACCTGAGATCATGCTCAGTGACGCTTCCAGAGCTTTTGATCACCAGGGGCGATTGAACGACCCCAAGCTGGTGGAGCTGGTACAGAAACAGATGCAGAGTCTGAAAAAGATGGTGCATGCCTGAGAGGGATCAGCTGTTAACCTGGCTCGGAAAGCAGTAAATTATAGGCGCGCTGGCGTTTCAGGGGTTCAAAATGTAGCTGGACATTGAGCAGCCTAATGAATTGCCCACTTGTTGCCTGCATAGCGCTTCAAAAGTACATCAAAAAGACGCCAACCAGTGGGTTGAACTGGTTGGCAACAGATCCTTTGAGTTTATGATTCTGGTATTTGCAGTGTATTCCTATTAACGCAGGTTGCCGATGCACCTATGGTATTCTCTGATATAAATCTTGCCTCCTATAGATGGATTGGCATTAGATTTATCAGCAGCGGCATTACGACAACCTTCTACCTGATCCCGAGTCAGACCCATCTCGGGATGATGCCATCTACCACGGACCGACATGTCTGTTGGTTGCTGGTATCTGGGCAGTACAGTCGGGGGCTGTACTTGATAGAAGTATCTACTATTTTCATCAAAGCGATAGAAAGTGTTACCACTTTGATAGTAGGTCTTACCAAGAATCTGCACTGTGGCAGCGTTAGACGGAAGCTGTGTTAAGCGCTCTTGCGCATAGCTGAAACCAGCAAGAGAGAATAACAGTACCAAAGAAAGTAAATAACGCATGATGATGTCTCCTTCTCCCAACTTGGCAACAAGTCTACTCAATTGGGTGTGCTGTCCCAATATGCGCTGGTGGATAGTTCGGTTGCTAAAGCATGAATTTTTAAGAATGCAATGCGATAATGGAGAATTCCCAAGTAGTGATTTCTTATGATGTTCACATAAAAGTCAAAGAACGTTCTAATTAATTTCCTCGGGGTAGCATCTGGAACCAGCACTGTAAGATGTTCCAGAATTAACTATTTCTGCTTGCTGCTGCGAGTCAGGTTCACTCCGACGTCTGATTGAGTCGATTGTAAGGTGACTGACCTGCCACTTATTTTAATTTCGCCCGGATCTCAGAGGGGGTAGGCTGGTATTCGTAAATCAACCAGATATGCCAACGCATTTGAAACCCCAGGCATTAAGTATATTTGTAAATCTTGGGTGCCGATGTCGTCCCTACCGAGCGTGATTTGAGTCCTTCACGTTAAACTTTATCCTCAATAAGATTTTCCGTTAATCTGGTTGTATGTATATTTTAAACTGAGGAAATGTTAACTGACTGAGTCGGGGCAGTATTGTATGTGAGATGATAGTCAATCGCACCTCTGAAATGGCCCTGTGTGGTTTTTATATCTGTTTTGGGGGTCAAAGGATGCAAGTGGCTAGAAGGCCGCTCATGAATCCCTTCTTTATTGACGGGTTAATAACAGTCCGGTTTCAGTATGCTCTGTATAGGGGAATTGATCGAACAAAGCAAATTGTTCGATGCTATGTGTCTTGCTCAGCAGTTTCAGGTTTTCCAGTTGAGTTGTCGGGTTACAGGAAATATAGAGAATCCGTGGGAGGCGGGCCACCATTGCGCAGGTGTTTTTGTCCAGGCCCGCGCGCGGTGGATCCACCAGCACAGTACCAAAATTGTAGAAATCCAGATCAATGTCTGAAAGGCGTCGGAAGGGGCGCACCTTGTCAATGGCCTGGGTTAATTCTTCGCTGGACAGGCGCACGATGTTTAGGTTGGTGACACCATTTGCACGGATATTTTCCCAGGCAGACTTCACCGAGACTTTGGATATTTCAGTGGCCAACACCTTTTCAAAATTTTTACTCAGGGGAATAGTGAAATTACCATTGCCACAGTACAGTTCCAGCAGATCGCTGTTATCGTTTCCACAAACCCGTTTGGCCCAATGGATCATAGAACGGCAGATTTCGCCATTGGGTTGGGTAAAGCTGCCTTCCACCTGTTTGTACTGGTACTGCTCGCCGTCAATCTCCAATTTTTCCGTTACATAGTCCTGCGCCAGTACTACCTTTTGCTTGCGCGAGCGGCCAAGGATCGGAAAGCCGAGCATGTCCTGCAGAGCGCGGGCCTCTTGCTTCCATGTTTCGTCCAGTTTCTTGTGGTAAATCAGGGTGATCAGTGCATCGCCGCTCATGGTCGTGAGAAACTCGGCGGAGAAGAGGCGTTTGCGCAGTATTTCACAGCCATTGATGGCTTTGAGGACGACAGGCATCAGCTGATTCATCAGCTTGGAGCCAATAGTGAAGGTATCTATAATGAAGGGTTTTTTATGTTCACCCTGACGATACATGGCGTAGTGGGCCGTGTTGTCCTGATGCCAGATCTTGAATTCAGCCCGCAAACGGTAGTGGCTGGGTGGGGATGGGAATAGTTCCAGTTCCAATGTGGTAAATTCCCGATATGCTTCCCTCAGGCGTTGGGCCTTGTTGTACAACTGGTCTTGATAGTCATCGGTGTTCGCGCGGTGTAGTGCCATATTAAAATACAGTAGTCGCAATTACAGGGAGGGTGCGCATTATAAAGGAATCCGTATGGCAATAGGTAAGATTGCAGTCAGGGTGCACGGGCAGGGGTTGTACGAGTTTACCCGGCAGGTTGCGGGCTGGCTTGCCCTGCAGGAGGTGGACGAAGGGCTCTGTACACTGTTTATTCAGCACACATCGGCGAGCCTGTTGATTCAGGAAAATGCCGACCCCAGTGCGTGCGAGGATTTGGAAGCTTGGCTCAACCGGCTAGTGCCCGAGCGCGACGGTCTCTACACCCATACCCAGGAAGGTCCAGACGATATGCCGGCCCATATCAAATCGGCACTAACCGCAGCGAGCCTGTCTATTCCTGTTCAGAGCGGCCGTTTGATGTTGGGTACCTGGCAGGGTATCTACCTTTGGGAGCACCGCCACAAACACGGGCAGCGGCGAATTATTTTACACTTGTAGCGGTGGCTACAGACAGTTGGTGGGTTTGGGGAGGCCGGCGATTTTACTGGCGATCTTGGCCGGGCTGGGCGGAAACAACTGCATCAGGTAGATACTGCGGCCTTTGTCTGCGCCCAGGTGCTGGCGAATATAGTGAACCAGAGGGCGCATCGCTGGGGATAGCTCAAACCGACGATAGAATTCCTGCAGCAGTTTAATCACTTCCCAGTGGGCCTCCGTCAGTTCGATACCCTCCGCCCGTGCCAGTTGCACGGCTACCGAGGGGCTCCAGTCGCACAGTTCGCGCAGGTAGCCCTCCTTGTCCAGGGGGATTTTACGGCCTTCCACATCCAGCTTACGCATAGTCAGTGTCAACGAAACCAGCTGACGATGGGATTGTGTTGCGTGCAGAGCTGCACCCAGCGGATATCGTCAATCACCTCTACATTGGGTTTTGCCGACGCTGTGGCTTCCTGGGCGCGCGCGGCTGTATCCACTTCCAGACAGTAAATCCGCGCGCCAGGGATGGCCCGGAAAAAGTCACCCTGCAGGGCGTAAACGCCATCCTCAATCAGGAGCAAAGCATCTCCCTGGGCAAAGCTCTCCAGGCAATCCTGTAGAGCGTTTGAGCTGAACGGAGACTGGTTAACAATATGCAAGGTCATCCTAAAAGCTCAAGACACAGTGGTAGGCGGCGATAAGGGTACCTGGCTCCCGGATTGTCTTCACTTCAACACCGGGAATTTGCACCTGATCGAGGGTGATTGTTCGATCTCTGAGACTCTTATGGCAAACAAGGATCTGCTCAATCCCGAACATAGGCAATGCGAGCAGGTTGCGGCGCAGGCTCTTTTGTCCGATCTCTTCCGGCGACTGGTGATCCAGCAACTGGAAAATGCCGTCCCCAAGAAAAAGCAGGTCGATCTCCTGCTCCATAGCTGCAGATGTCAGCACTGCTTCGAGTCCCTCTCGGGCAATGGCACTGCCATAGGGGGGAGTGCGGCAGAGGGCGATTGTGCTGTGGCTCATGATCACGCTCCGAAGGTTACCAGGCGCTCGGAATGCGCCACGGCGTCCACCAATTGGCCGAGACCAGCCAGTTCAAATCCATCGGCCAGGTTCGCAGCAGGTTTTTCCAGGCGCTTCGCCTCCCGTTCACTGAGTACACCGCGCCTCTGTGCTGCGGCGATACAGATCACCAGGTCCAGGTGATACCGGCGCTGCAGTTCCTGCCATTGGGCGATCAGGTCCGTCTCGTCTTGGGGAGGGGCGGCGAGGGTGTTGCCGTTTTGCACACCGTCACAATAGAAGAATACCCGGTAAATTTCGTGCCCCTGTGCCAACAGCACCCTGGCAAACCGCAGGGCGCTAGATGCGGACTGGGCGCTGTAGGGCGCAGAGTAGACTGCCAGGGAAAATTTCATAGGGGGCCGAACAGTAAAATGCCCCGCGCTGCGGGGCATTGAAAATAGCGCAACAACAGCTGCCTGTCAGTCGTCGGAAGAGGCAAATCCGAAGATATGGAGCAGGGCAGTGAACAGGTTCAGGATATCCAGGTACAGGGCTGTAGTCGCCATCAGGTAATTTGTCTCACCCCCGTGAATAATGCGGCTGGTGTCATACAGGATAAAACCCGAGAATAACAGGGCGATAACACCGCTCAGGGCAACACTGGCCAGGGGCAGGTAAAGACCGAAGAAACCGGCGATTAGCATACCCAGGGCGCAAACCAGTACGGCAATCAGGCCAACAAACAGGAAGCCGCCCATAAAACTGAAATCCTTGCGGGTAGTCAGTACATAGGTGGACAGGGCAAAGAAGATCACTGCAGTGGTTCCCAGAGCCTGCATAACAATCTGGCCACCGCCAGCAAGACCCAGGTAATGGTTGAGCAGTGGGCCGATAGAAGCGCCCAATAAACCGGTAAATGCAAAGACAACGCCAATACCGGCGCTGGAGTTAGCAGTGCGCGGTAGTACAAACCAGATCAGGGCCAGTGCTGTCAGGGAACAGATAAGGCCCACGCCGCGGCCCATGCCCAAAGCCATGGCAATACCGGCGGTAGCGGCACTGAAAAGGACGGTCATAGCCAACAGGGCATAGGTATTGCGCAACACCTTCGTCGATTCCGAGCGGTCCTGTGCGCGGGTATGTGAATAAGTTTGCGGTTGCATTAAGCGGCTCCTGCTATGAATTGATATCGGAATCATATAGCCCGCAGTGGGGACCATCAAGTCGGGAAATCCCTTATATTGACCCGGCAACCAACTAGAAATTCCACCACCGGTTTGATTTGCGCCTCGAAACTACGGGATAACTGGGCGAAGTAACCGGTATTTAGGGGCTTGCAGGTGGTTCAACCTGGCCTTTCCCCGTGCAGAATTCTACTGGTTTTGCGGATAAATACGCGTGGCTAAAAGTTTGTTCTCGCTCGACAAGCCCCTTATATCTGTAGGGATTTAGTCGAAACCTCTCCGCTTATTGTTGGGGGTAGGCCGCCTTTTTTCAAGAGCGCCCGCTTCAGCCCGCCCTGAATGGCACTTCGATATCGGCGATCAATGGAAGATGGTCAGAGGCCCTGCGGGTGAGTGCGGTGCGGGGAATACACACCTCCTTCACCGTGAGGCCGGCACTAAGGAATAAATGGTCAATACGCACCTTGAGAAACGTCCCCGTGGGGGTGTGCTGAGGGGCCTGTTCCTGTGCGTCGCGCAAATACCCCCCCAAACGTCTGCATTCGGCGGAATTGGGCAGGGCGTTGAAATCACCGAGTAAAATCCGCTCCCCTATGCAGCGAGGGTTATTCAGCCATTCGGGCCCCAGGAGGGCATCCACCTGCCGCAGGCGCTCGGCACGGGAAAGTCCCAGGTGTGTGTTGATGATTTGTAACCGGTTGCCATTGTGCTCAATCTCCACCCAGACAGCGCCGCGGGGCTCATTGGGAGCCAGGTTGAAAAGGCGGCCTTTATCCTTGGGTGGACCTGGTAATATTCCTCTCTTTACGAGCCGGACAGGCAAATGGGTGAGGATGGCGTCACCGTAACGCTCTTCCTCAAGGTTGATGGCCGGCTGGAAGTGCATTTCCATGGCTAGCAATCGCGCCAACCGTTCTGCCTGGTCCAGTCCTCCGCTGCGTTTGCGCATAACATCTAGTTCCTGTAGGGCGACAATATCGGGCCTGTAGCGGGCGATTACCCTGGCGATGCGCTGGGGTGAGAGGGTACCGTCCACGCCGCGGCAGCTATGCACGTTGTATGTCATCACTCTGAGGATTTCCTGTGGCCGCCTGTGTTTGTGCACCTTCATAGGGCGGGCGCCGCGCAGGTAGGCCCTGGCAGCGGAGCGCAGGTCCTGCGGGCGCCAGTATCCCAGCCTGGGGTCCGGTGGCTGGATATCCTCCGGCATCAGGGCAAAGGCCTGAGTTTCATTGGGCCCCGCACCACCATGGCTGCCGTTTTCCATCGCGAAGGTGAGTGGTTGTCGCTCCCCGGCACACCAGCCGTAGATCATGAAATCCCCGGCATCCGGGTGGCCGCATAGGCTGGCCATATCGGCGATGGCCTGATGGGGATAGGGATGCTGATCCCCCATCAATTTGCGGCCATCCTCCGGCAGGCGTACGGGGCCGTGTTTCCACCAGCCGTGCACTGGGGATGAACGAGACTTGGGGTCGACCCGATAGAGTACCAGCGGCACATGCGCCTGCTCAACGATGGTTCTGGCTACTTGCGACCTGCTGACGCCGGTGAGTTCCACATTGTAGAGCATCGCCAGTGGTCCGAGGGCCGTCAGGGCCAGTGGCCGGTTGCCCTCCTTTCGGGTGGCGTCTTCCGGCTCCCAGGCTTTATCCATCCATTCGCTGCCAAACAGGCGCTTTCGTTCCAGTTGAACGCCGCATGAGCCGTGCCCCGGCGGGATTTCCAGTGTTTCACACAGGCCCGACAGGGCCTCCGACAGGGCGTCCCCCAGGCTGCGGCCGTAACGCTCTGCATAGGGTTGTGTCTGCTCTTGGCCGTGATCCGAAAAGATCCATACATCGTAATGGCGTCGGTCTGCTGCGTGCGCCGCGCGCCAGATGCGCGCCACGGCATCGTCGATCCCCTTTAGTACCCAATGGGCAAAGGCCGAGCGCGGGCCGCGACGGTGGGACTGCTCGTCGTAGCCTAGTAGGTTGACGTAGATAATGGGCAGGCCGCGGGCAATATCGACCTTCACACCCATAGTACAGAGTTCCCGTGTGAGGATCGTGATGCCCACCCGCGTGGGGATAAACATCAGCTCTCTCAGCAAGTCCTGGCCCTGGATGACGCCGCGTACGAAGTCCACCAGTGAGAGTAACAATTCGAGCAGAATCAGCGCGCCGGTGCGAAACAGACTCCAGATATTGGTTAATATCAGCATGCAAACCGTCAGCGGGTTGGAGCTGCGCAATGCCGGCCCCCAGCCCTGGTCCGCTGGGCAGAAATGGGCTTCACCGGTCTGCGTACCCGCGCGGAACAGGCTCAGGTAACAACTGCCGCCGCGCAACAGCGGATCCCGCTGTTGGGTGTTGATTCTGCTTTCCACCAGTGCCGCCACTTCGGGGTCGTACATACGCCCGAGTTTCTGGGTTTCGTGAACCAGAAAACCAAACGCGGGTACGGCCTGGCGCACGCCGTAAAAGAGCTCGGCCTGCACGGCGGGCGTTGTTGAGGGCACGCCCGGATACAGGTGTTGCAAACGGTAGTGCTCCCTGCGCATCAGCCGTTTCAAAAAGGGCATGCGGCCCACTGCCAAAGCCTTGCGTAACTCGGGATAGGCGAGACCATCTATCTGGATAAGAATCAGCCCGGGAGCGTGGGGTTGCCGCCTGCTGCTGGGCAGGCCGAGTAGGTGCGCTATCCATTCACTGCGGCTAAAACGGCGGCGCCAGCGCCTGATGGAGAGACCGATTCGGCTTAACATTTGTGCGCTTACTGCTCCGGAGTTTGGCTGAGGGCTGCGCCTGCGGCCCCGGTCAGCCCCTCTAGAATCTCCCACTGAGCACCGATCAACTTGCCCAATCGCATCCATTGGGCATACAGGGAGTCATCCATGGGCCAACCGGACTTGAGCAGGGGTTGATAGAGGTCCAGGGCGCGCTGGGCACAGCTTTTCATGGAGAAGTCTTCTGCAGTACTGCGGGCTTGGCGTATCAGAGCGTGGCGGCTCTCCTGGGGAAGCTGGTGCAGCCAGTGGATTGCCTGGACAAAACTGCGGGTTTTCTCCTCTGTGACCAAGCGGCCATTGACTCTATCGCGCACTACCTCCCGCGCACCATTGGCGTTTAGGGCGATTACCGGGATGCCTGCGGCCATGGCTTCGGAAAGAACGAGCCCCTGGGTCTCCGTGGTGGAGGCAAAGACAAAAGTATCCATGGCGTTGTAACTATCCCGGTGCCAATTGCCCAGCACGGTGCCGGGCATGTGCAAACGTTCAGCGAGGCCCCGCTGCACAAAAATCTGTTGCAACTCTTCTTGCAGCGGGCCGCTGCCGGCGAAAAGGAAATGAGCGTTTTTCTCCGCCTGCAGGAATTCAGCCACGGCGTTACACAGAAAACGCAGGTTTTTTTCCCGCCCCAGGCGGCCGAGATGCCCCACCACAAATGCAGACTTGGGAATACCAAGTTGGCGGCGTACTTTGCTGCCGTCCCCATTGGCGTACTGTTCCAGTTGCACACCGGTAGGCACTTCGGCAATGGGCGTTTGCACACCCCGGTGCCGCAACAGCTTGGCGATACTTAAGCTGGGTGCCAGCACCAGATTCGCTAAGTTGGCGTAGCGGGTAGCCAGCTCGATCACAAAGCGCTTGAGGACCTGGGAGTCGGCCGGGACATAGTGTGTGTAGTGCTCATATAAGGTGTGGTGGGTAAATACCAGTGGCAGCTCCCGCTCCCGAGCCACCCGCAGGGCGGTCATGCCGAGCAGAAAGGGGTGGTGGGCATGCACGATATCCGGCTGGAACTTATCCAGCCGCTCACTCAGGTCCAGTGAAAAGGGCAGGGCGACAGAAAAGTCACTGCCGTTGAAATTCTGGATGGCGTGAATCCGCAGGACATGTTGTTCATCGGGTATTGTTTTCGGAAATTCCGGCGCAACCACCAATACCTTGTGGCCGCGATTGCGGTACTCGGCGCTGAAGGCAGCGATCGAATGCGCAACGCCACCGACGTGGGGCAAATAGGTATTGGTGAGCATGACAATATTCATTGGGCGCTCAACTCCACGTGTTGCAAGCCTTCCGCAACCCGTGTGGGTTTGTAGCCGGGAGGATTGACGCAAATAACTGGCGGCTTGCCATACCAGTCAGCTTTCCAGGATATTGTCGGGTTGATACCGGGAGTGATTTCCAGGGTGATGGCCCCAAATCGGGTGGGTGCGGGGCCGAAACGGATGGGTTTCCCGGAAGTGGTGTCGCCAATCCATTCCGGCGGCAGACCCGCGATTAAGACCAGGGTGTCCTGCTCTTCCCGGACAAAACAATTGCGCTGCATGGCAACCCATTCGGCTGCGGCCCAGGCGTGCTGCCCATCTCCCATACAGCCGCCGAGAGAGAGGGGGTGAATCGCCTCTGGCCACTGGCCTGTGGGAGAGGCGAGACGCGCTACATTCTTCATTAGCTCATGACAACGCCAGTCCCCGGCCCGCAACAGGACCTGAGCAATATGCAGGGTCAGGTAGGCGTTGATCCCCGAGTGGATCATATCCTGAAAAAAACCACCGCTGACAAAGCAGTTGTCGATCAGGTAGTCGGCCAGGTCAGTAAGGCGGGGATCGTCTGGGGGGTAGAGCTGCAGCGGATATCCGGCGACTATGGAGCCTATGGCACCCGCGTCCAGTCGCCGGTTGGGGGAGGCGGGCATCGCCGGGCGGTCCAATCTGCGCTCAGCACCGGCCAGGCTCTCGTTGATGGTATGCTGAAATGCACTGGCTGCAGCGTTAAAACGATGGGCGCTTTCGTCGATCCCCTCCCGGGTGCAGATGGCAGCGGCTGCCTGCAGGCCGGCCACAGCCCAAAAGTCATCCCAGTAATAGCAGTCGTTGGGACCCAGGTGTTCAGCGCTGAAACCAGCGGGAAGCAGACCGGCGCAGCGGCTGCCATCCTGCGACAGCCGTTTGCCGATAATCCATTTCGCACCCTTGAGCACGGGTTCGCACCAGGCCTGTTTTAGGGGTTTGTTGGTCATTTGGCAGTAGCAGTCAAAAATCCACAGAGCCTCCCCATTGGAATCCCATTCCCCGTCCTGGGAGTGAAAGAAACCGTCGCGTTTTTGTCGTTGGGGAAACTGGTCCAGTGCCCGCTCTGCCCGCTTCGTCAGCCCGGTAAATAACAGCGACTGAATCATAAACGTGGCATCGCGGAACCAGAAGCGCTTGTAGGTATAGGGGCCTGGATACACATCCTTGGGAGAGTGCAGGATCAGGGTGCGGATCGCAGCATCGTAGAGGAATTGGAAGTCCTTATCCGGCACCTGAAGGGCGCAGTGCCCCTCCAGGCTATCCTGCCAAGGTGTGGCAGATTTATCTTCGTGTGTATCGGTAGCCAGGGGAATAGAGACTTCCAGCTTGCGGGGTTTGTGCGGCTCAATGCGGAACATGGCTGCCGCCGTGGCCATGCCCACCTCACACTCCCCCTGCATACGTCCCTTCTCATCTTTAAGGTGCAGGAAAATATCGCCACTGCGGTAGTTGGACGCCAGGTGTTTGTCCGCGGCTTGTCCGAACTCAACAGCGGGCCCGCCCTCAATCAGCCATTGCCGGCGATTACTCGCCAAGCGCACCTTATGCACAAAGCTGACGCCCTCGGGGTTGCAGGGGCGCAGTACCACCAGCAGCCAGCCACCGCCGTTGCAGCTGGCGGTAAGCGCCATGGTGCAGCAGGGGCCTTTTGGCCGCACTTTCACCTGTACGCGATTGCAAAGCTTCAGGTTTTTATGGGCGGATTCAGTGACTACGGCAATATTGTCCAGATCCTGATACTGTTTGCAGTAGGGAAGGGTGGAGGGCGTCAATACATCGCCGGCGTCACTAATCACCCAGGCATCAATGGACCAGCCATCATAGTGGGGCGTGAGCAGTCCGCGGGGGTCCACAACCGGCAGCGCCTCGCAGTTCGGCAGCCCCACTGCGGTCCAGTTGCGGTGACTGAGGTTGCAATGGGTGATGGAGAAGGCGCGGGGTATAAAGGATTTATCCCGGGGATCGAACTGGCGCTGGATCCAGTAGGGCCAGACCCAGTCCAGATTGTGCTGAATGACCTTGCTGTTGATCAATGCGCGCGCGTGAAATACCGCTCCGGCCCGCAACAGTTCAATGGGTTCACTCACCTCCGAGGGCTCGGCAAAGCGCTGCAGATGCGCCATCAGTGTCAAAGGGTCCAGGAAGCCGTGGGCTGTGGCGAATCGACGTACAAAGAAGCGCCATGGCAGCCATTTCATCCAAGGCATTACAAATCCTCTTCTTGAACGATTCTTTTGAGGGCGCGACGCGCCATACGAGTGAGGCCGATCAAGGCCGCTACCGCCAGGACAAAACCCGCGATATACAAGGTCCATTGAAGGGGTGTGCGCTCTTCCACCTTGCCCAGAGAGGTCAGATCTGCGGCAATGGAGCCGACATAGACGTTGTTAACACTGAGGGGGATGATGCCGAGTGTGTTGCCCAATACAAAATCCCGCAGCCTTAGGGGTGTCAGCCCAAAAAAGTAATTGGAAAGTTTGAAGGGGAACAAGGGTACCAGGCGTGTCAGCATCACCATCTGCCACCCTTCACTCCGAATGACCTCGCCGATGGTTGCCGATTTGATATGAGACATCACCCACCGTGATGGCCGTTCACCAAAGAGATGGCGAGCGCTGAGGAAAGCGATAGTGGCACCGAGTAGAGTGCCGACGATCACCAGGAGGGAGCCTTTGGGCACCCCAAAAACAAATCCGGCACCCATGGTAAATATGACACCGGGCAGCAGCAGGATCACCGCTGCGGCCATAATCAGGATAAAAAGCAGGCTTGTTTGCCAGCCGCGGTCGTTGAGCCATTGGAGCAGCTCGATCAGTTGTTCATCCAGGTCAAAATAAAATAACAGGCTGAGCACTCCGGCCACGGCGATAAGGCACACAGTAAACGCTGCAACTGGTAGAAACTTCGCCGACATAAAAACTGTCCGGGAAACCCACGTAGTACGGATTTGATCGCCGCCAATTATTAGCCTAGCCAAAGGACAACGGCAGGTGAAACCTCATATTGACGTTTGGGGGATTTTTTAGGGTGGATTTGACGTAACAATGGGGGGATCGAAAGGATTCCTATGCAGGCAGCGTAAGCCTAACCTCCTAAGCTGTGCATTCTCGCAAAATTATAATTAAAAAATAAAAAGCTATAGCAAATGGGAATAGTTTGGGGAAACAACAGGCTGGCGTAAGGATAGGCGCAGTACCTGAGTGTCGGGTCAGCAGCACATATACTTACTGGGTCTTTCTTAAATACCTTTGCGCAGTGGGCGGACTTTTGCCGTTGTCGGGATAGGGGTAATCGTTGTTCAAGGGCGGCTTCGCAATATGGATGTTCGCCGGTGCTGCCTGGAGTGCCGTGCCCGAGCCTCTGTTGTCACTCAATGACGCGGTGGCAATGGGGGTGCGAACCAATCTGCGTGTGCAGAGCGCGACGCTGCAGGCGGATGAAGCCGGGGATAGCGTCGAAGCGCTCAAGACCCGCCGTTACCCCCATCTGGAAATGGATGCTGCAATAGAACATAACTTTACCCGCCAGAATTACACTTTCAGGGAGGGGACCTGGGTTCCCGACTCGCCTATCGGCCCCATTCCACCGGAAAATATCGAACTTGCCTCCAAAGAGGGAACCATCAAACTTTTCTCTCTGGGGGCCAGGCAGCCTCTGACACGCCTTTACACTATTGCACTGGAGATCTCTGAAGGCGATGTGAGCACCGATATGGCGGTGCAAAAAATACGTTGGACCCAGCAGGATGTGGCCTATCTGGTCAAACTACAGTATTTCGAGATAGACAGGATTCTCGCCGAATTGAATGCGATTGATGAGGCGATACTCTTTTTAAGTGTGCTGCGTGACGAGGTGCGCAACGATGTCGACCAGCAGGTGGCTTTGGAGTATGAGCTACTTGATGTCAGTGCGCGGCTGGCACAGCGCCGACTCGAACGCCGGAGGCGCGTCGATGCAATGGCAACTGCCAAGGAGCGCCTGAACGCACTGCTGGGGCGGGATGTGAAAACCCCATTTCAAATTGAGCATCTGTCCATTCCGCATCGGGTAATTTACGACACCAGCGAATCCCTCCAGCGTGCATTTGAACTGCGCGCCGATTTTCTCGAATCACGACTGGCAGTCAAAAAAGCGGTTTATAGTTACGAAGCAAAAAAGTCTGAATATATTCCGGATGTAGATCTGTATATTCGCTATTTCAGGCTATACAACACCCGGGTTATTCCCGATGCAGAGGCGTTTATCGCTGTGGATATGCGCTGGGAGTTTTTCGACTGGGGGCGCAAACGCGATGAATTGGCCGTTCGCACACACCGGATAGCGGGAGCCGAGGTGCAGGTAGCCGAGATTCGCAATCGGATTGAAATCGAGGTGCGGGAAAGCCTGCGCAAACTGCAGACTGCGCAGGAATCGGTTGGTGTTGCCCGAAAACTCCAGGCTGCCTATCGGGAAAAGGTGCGCGTAATGAGCAATCGCTATCGGCAGCAGACTGCCCTGCTGTCGGAGGTGCTGGAGGCGGAAACCCAATTGGATCGTGCCAACAGCAAGTACAACAGCGCTGTACTCTCTGTTTGGGGCGCCCTGGCGGAGTATCAAAAAGCCGTTGGGGAAGTGTAACGGATGTTACGTGTGTTTATTTATTGCCTCGCCCTGTTCAGCCTAGCGGCTTGCCACCGGGAACCGCCGGTAAAACAGCCCAGGCCAGTTCGGGTCTCTGTGGCCGATGGGCAGAGTGCTGTCGGGGGTTCTCCCTATTCCGCTGTGGTAACGCCCTACACCCAGGTCAATGTGGCGTTTCGTACCAATGGTTATATCGAGGAAATTTCCAGCCGGGAGGCTTTGGGGGAGGTTCGTATCCTGCAGGCGGGTGATTATGTTGCCGACCGGCAGATCCTTGCCAAAGTCAACGATGAGCAATACCGGGACAAGGTGATTGAGGCTGTCGCCAGGGTGAGTGAGGCGGAAGCGACCAGGCGTAAGGCCGATCTCGACTTCAGACGCGCTACGATCCTGTTTGCGGCGGCGAGTATCACTGCGCCCGATTACGATACTGCGCGACAGGAGTATGAGGTGAGCCAGGCCGCTGTCGTCGGCGCCAAAGCGCAGTTGGATAGAGCCGAAGAGGCACTGAACGATACGGTACTGCGCTCACCATTATCCGGCGTTATTCTCCAGCGCAGAATCGAGGTGGGCACCCTAGTACACCCGGAAACGGTGGGGTTCGTTGTGGCGGACGTCTTTCGCGTAAAAGTGGTGTTCTCGGTTCCGGATATTGTGCTCAAAGACGCAAAACCCGGGAGTGTGGTGACCATGCGCACAGAGTCGTTTCCCCACCAGGTTTTTTCGGGGCAGGTGACAGAAGTTGCACCGCAGGCCGATCAGCGCACAAGGGTCTTTGCGATCACGGTGACGCTCCCCAATCACAATGCTTTGCTTAAAACCGGAATGATCATGTCCCTCATCCTGGACAAGGCCAAGATTCCTCCCAACCAGGTGGTGATACCCCTGTCCTGTCTGGTGACAGAGTCTGTCGGCGGTACGGGATTTGCCGTGTTTGTGCTTGAGAGTGATCAGGGTGTATTGCGGGCAAGGCGGCGTTCGGTCATTTCCGGCCGGGTGCTCGGCAACGATATTGCCATTTTACAAGGGCTCACAGCCGGTGAACGGGTTGTCTCAACCGGTGCCGCCCAATTGCAGGATGGTCAGCCCGTAACAGTGGTGCCTTGAGGGTGGGCTATGGCAGGTGAGCGGAAAAAAAACAGGGAGGAGATGATCGAGGCTGAAAGCCGGCACCGCTTCAATACCGCGCGTTTCTTTGTCGAAAACCCAAGCATTTCCTGGGCGCTACTCACCGGCGTCCTATTGTGGGGGTTGTTTGCCTATCTGATGATGCCCAAAAGCAAAGATCCCAATATTCCCGTGCGTATTGCCATGGCCACAACCGAATGGCCGGGGCAGGGTGCGATACAGGTTGAGGAACTGGTTACCCGCCAGATAGAGAACGCCATTACCGAGAGTGAATACCTGCATGAGCCGGATGCCCGGACATTTGCGGTCAAGTCCCTGACACTGAACGGTATCTCCATGGTGCAGGCCCAGCTCGCACCCAAAACCGATGTTACCAAGGCCTTCAACGATCTCAATCTGAAACTGGAAGATACACAGAGCCGGTTGCCTGCCGGCGCAGAAATGACCCAATTGAATACGGAGTTTGGCGATACCGCAGCCGTGTTGTTGGCAGTGGCGAGCCCCAGGGCTGGGTCCACAGAGATCAGTTTGCATGCGCGCAATATTCGTGCGGCGATTAACGGCGTGCGCACTGAGCGCAAACAGCCCCCGCATGGGTGGCAGCGCGTTAGCATTGTCATTGGCTTACCATTTACGGTTGAGGGGAGGCGTTTTTTACCGTCTCTGAAGGTGTTCGCACAATGGCTGAAGTCAAAGGCTTATGGGGACGACTTCAAAATACTCAGTGGCGCCGGCTATATCGGGGTGGATTTTATTTCCGATAAAAATGACGCACAACTGCTACAGGGAGTTGCTATTTTCCTGCGGGAGCGGCTCAGTGCACAAAGGTTTTTCCCCGATGCCTGGGCGCCCTGTGTTGTGCGGCTTCCGGAGCATACCCGCGAGCGCCTTGACGCTATAGCGGGGGCCAAATACAGCTATCGCCAACTGGACGATTTTACCGATTTGATTGCGGCAAATATCCGTACAATTCCGCAGGTCAAGCGGGTGCTGCGTTCCGGGGTCCTGCGCCAGCAGGTTCACATTGTCTATTCCCAGGAGCGTCTCGCGTCTTACGGCCTGCGCCCAGACAGGATTGCCGCAACGCTCAATGCGCGCAACACAGTCATCCCCGGAGGCACAGCTTCTGTGGGGAATCTGAATATCGCAATAATGCCCAGCGGGGATTTTACCAGGTCCGGGGAAATTAATGATGTGGTTGTCGCACAAAATGCACAAGGTACGCCCGTCTATTTACGCGATATTGCCGATGTTTCCATGGGCTATCAAATTCCGCCCCCTTTGTTGAATTACTATACCAGCAGAACAAAGGATGGTCTCTGGCAGCGCAATCGAAGCGTCAACCTTTCGGTGCAGATGCTTGATGGCAAGCAGATTGGCCAGCTGGGGAAGAACCTGGACCAGCTTATTGAAAAGGTGCGGGCCGAACTGCCCGACGACCTGATTATTGAGCGGGTATCGGATCAGCCGAGGCAGGTGAGGGAGAGTGTCGGTTTATTTACCGAAGCATTGTTCGAAGCCATTGTTCTTGTTGTTATTGTCGCTTTTATTGGCTTCTCAGATTGGCGTACTGCAGTTTTGCTGATGGTCTGTATCCCCGTTACCCTGGCGATGACCTTTGGTTTTATTCATCTTTTAGGCATCGATATTCAGCAGGTTTCAATTGCCGCCCTGATCATCGCTCTGGGGCTTCTGGTGGATGATCCGGTAGTGGCGGGTGATGCCATTCAGCGGCAGATGAGCGTCGGCAAACCCTCAATGATTGCCGCTTGGCTGGGGCCGACGCTTCTGGCCAAAGCCATTTTTTTCGCGACATTAACCAATGTCGCCGCTTATCTGCCCTTCCTGTTGCTGACCGGAAACCAGGGGGACTTTCTGTACAGTCTGCCGATTGTTATGTCCGCCGCCCTGATTGCTTCGCGCATCGTTTCCATGACTTTTCTTCCGTTTATTGGCCAGTTGATACTGCGCCGGCCACAGCGTGCGCTACCCAGTCTGGAGGTGAGGCGCAGCCAGGGCCTGACCGGACAGTATTACCGTGCGGCCAGCTGGGCCATAGACAACCGCAAGCAGGTGCTCCTGGTAACGGCAATTATTCTCATACCGGGATTTCTGCTCAAAACCCAGCTGAAAAATGCATTCTTTCCAAGTGATATTCAGTATCTGTCCTATGTGGATATATGGCTGCAAAACGATGCGAACATTGATACAACAAACACTGTTGCAAAGCGGGCGGAGCGGGTGATTTGGGAGACCATTGAACAGTATCAACGGGAAAGAGGGAAAGAAAACAGTCCACCCATGCTAGAGTCACTAAGCGCTACTCTGGGTGGGGGCGCCCCCAGGTTCTGGTTCACAATAAATCCACAACAGCAGCAACCGAATTATGGCCAAATTATCATCAGGCTCAGTGACAAAGACTTAACACCCATACTTGTCCCCCTGATTCAGGAGGCGTTGAGTGAGCAGATTCCCGGAGCTGACCTGGATGTTCGCCAATTGGAATTAACGCCGGTCACTTATCCATTTGCGATTCGGGTTTCAGGCCGTGTGACAACAGGCTCTGAGCAGGAACGGGAAGACATCCGGAGTTATTGTCAATTTTGGTGTTCAAAAAGCCAGATTAAGCAGCGCTCTGGTCGGCTGTTGACACCTCCTCTCCATCTTTGAACTTCACTCCGGTGATGACCTTGGCCAGGCAGTCAAAGCCCCGGAGTTTTCTCCACTTTCCCT
>NZ_JBLBUB010000004.1:0-232597 GCF_047289955.1 Microbulbifer jejuensis | reverse complement strand
TGCGGCTTTTTACGTATTTTTCCAGCTGCTTTCTATCTTTATCTGACAGTGTAATTTTGACCTGAGCGGGCATCTGACTAACTCCTGTTTGTAGGGAGAGCGCTCAAGATTATATATCAGCGGTCAATTTAATACACTGCACTAGGTGATTTATTAATTGCTTCCGGAGGTTATCAGTATTTCCCTAATCTGGTCGGATTGCAATTGCCCATAGCAACCTTTATAGGCCCTGCTTTT
This sequence comes from Microbulbifer jejuensis, assembly GCF_047289955.1. NCBI lineage: Bacteria > Pseudomonadati > Pseudomonadota > Gammaproteobacteria > Cellvibrionales > Microbulbiferaceae > Microbulbifer > Microbulbifer jejuensis. The sequence continues at coordinate 232,360 of NZ_JBLBUB010000004.1, read as the reverse complement.
TATTTTTACGCTCGATCTATGATGACGCGTTCAAGTGTATTGCATACTAAATCAATCGCTTTAGCCTGTATTGGCCCTTTGCTAGGTATAATAGCTTTGCTCCCTTTTGCCCTTGGGCTCAATGCAGAACAAAAACTGGCGTTAGGGAACCTCTGAATAATTCCCCAAGTATCGGATAGAATCGTACTACTCCTCAAGGCTACCCAAAATCATGCATCAAGTCACCTTCGCCGAAGCCGAATACCGAAGCAAGCGCCGTCAAACCCGGCGCGAGAAATTTCTGGCAAAGATGGATGCGCTCATTCCCTGGCAGCGCCTGCGCGACCGTAGCGAGCCCTTCTACCACAACAACGACCGCGGCCCGCGGGCGTATTCGCTTGATGTCATGCTGCGCATTCACTGCATGCAGCTGTTTTACAACCTCAGCGACCCGGCAATGGAAGATGCGCTCTACGAAATCGAATCCATGCGCAATTTCTCCGGGCTGCGCTTGGCGGGCAGAATTCCGGATGAAACCACCATCCTTAACTTCCGCCGCCTGCTGGAAAAAAACGACCTTGGGCGCAAACTTTTCGAAGAGTTCAACGGCTACTTGCGGGAAAAAGGCATGATGTTGCGCGAGGGCACCATCGTCGATGCCACCATTATTTCTGCACCCAGCTCGAAAAAAAACCAAGCCAAAGAACGCGATCCGGAAATGCTCCAAACAAAAAAAGGCAACACTTGGCACTTCGGAATGAAAACGCACATTGGTACCGACGACGTACTCGGACTTATCCACAGCCTCGAAACCACGGCCGTCAATGCGCACGACGTGACAGCAACAAAACAATTGCTGCACGGCGAGGAAAAGCGTATTTGGGGCGATTCCGGCTATACCGGTGCCGAGAAGCGTGAAGAATTAAAAGATAAGAAGGTTGAGTGGCATATCGCCATGAAGCCGAGCAAGCTGAAGACGCTGCCGGGCAAAGAAGAGCTGAAAGCGACGGAAAAAATCAAGGCGCAGATCTGGGCCAAAGTGGAGCACCCGTTCCGATATATCAAATGCATCTTTGGCTACCGCAAAGTGCGCTATCGGGGACTGGAGAAAAATACCCAACGTCTGTGCATGTTAGCAGGCTTCACCAATTTATTGATTGGGAAAAAATATCTGTCCGCATAGGGGCAGTGCGCCCAAAATCCGTGAAAAGCGGGCTTTGGGTGAGGAAAACGGGGGTCATTTTCTGTGAAAACGTAATTTTTGACTGATCCTTGATCAACTCCTCCCGTTTTGGTGTGGGAGCGCGGGAGGAAGGTGAATTAATCAGAGGTTCCTTAGCTAATCCTTTAACGCGTGACCCAGAGCTATTCAAATTTGCTTTTCTAACTTGTTTACTCTTAATACTTATTTTTTTAATAACTACTTTAATTTATCTCGGTGCTACGTATAGATTGCAAATTAAGCATAGATTCCAGTTAATGCAGAGATTTTCAGATATTGAAAAAGAATCATTAGATTGGCTGCGGTTAATTCTACTTTTATGGGGGAGTGTCTGGATTTTATATACAATCGAATACATTTTAGGTTTTATGGGCATTCGTTGGGAGGGATCAGGCCTAGTAATTCCAATGTTAAATCTGATATTGCTATTAGTATTTGCATATTTATCACTCAACCAGCCTCTGTTGGCTGACAACCAAAAATCTGAAGATCATGAAACACTATCTCGCACCGCTACATTGGATATAGATAGAATGATTCGTATAGCTGAAAAGTTGCGTCACGCCATGCAGAGAGAACGTTTATTTTGTGAAAACGAACTCTCCCTGAATCAATTATCGAGCACAATCAATGTATCAGAGAATCATATTTCTGAAACCTTATCCCAACATTTAGGTGTTAACTTCTTTTCGTTTATCAACCAATATCGTGTCGAAGAGGCTAAGAAATTACTCATAAATACAAGTCAATCTATTATTGATATCTCGTTAGAATCTGGCTTCAACTCACGATCTACATTCAACCTGGCATTTAAAAAATCTGAAGGAGTTACGCCTACGGCATACCGTAAACAAGCTGACAATCAAAATATATCTGAAATTTTATAGACGAATGTGCCTATTAGGACGACGTAGACCACAAGGTGGTTGATACTTTCCTATGAAAAATATCACTTTAAGGAAAGACCTATGTCAAACATGTTTGCAGCGCGCTTAATAGGTGCACTATTTATTATTTCTACAGCTTCTTACTTAACAGCAAGTGAATTGATATCAAGTTTAATGAACTTGCCCGATTTTTTAGCGCAGGCATATCCACACAAAAACCTATTAACTTTAGCTGCATTACTTGAGTTTGTTAATTCAGCTGCTGTAGTAGGCATTGCGATAACAATCTTCCCCATCGTTAAGCAATTAAACGAACGAATAGCATTAGCTTATATTAGCTTTCGAGCAATTGAGGCTATCATGTTACTTATTGGGGTTGTAGCCTTGTTGTCTCTAATAAATGTAAGTCAAGCACTACTTGATGCCTCTGCACCCAATGTTGAATATTTCTATTTCATAGCAGATATTCTCAAGGCTGAGCGTTATATTAATTTTCAACTTGGTATGATCCCATTAGCATTATGTGGATTTATCCTTTGCATAACCTTTTATCAATACCGCTTAATACCACGGGCATTATCAGTATTAGGCCTTTTAGGCTATTTGTTATTGTTGTTAAAAGTGACATCTGATTTTTTTGCAATCAATTTAGGTGGTGGCTTTCTGTATATTCCTGGCGCACTATTTGAGCTACTTTTACCGTTGTGGCTGTTTGTTAAAGGGTTTCACCTACCTGCAACCTCTAAGAACACTAGGGAAGCTCTGAGCAAGTTCAGGAATTTGTAAAAAATCAGCTTTTTCGTGGATTTTCCTTATTTTGGAAAAATAATTGCTCGCATTTTCATCTATCTTCGGCTGCAACCCGCCTCCTGGCGAATCGTAGACGCACCTCTCCTACGCGAGGAGGTAATCTTTGCTCTTTAACAGATTTGCAAAGCCCGCCAGTAGATGCAGGCGCTCGGTATTTTTCGCGAGACCGCGATAGCGAACTTTGCTGTATCCGAAAATTCTCTTGATCGTGAGAAACGGATGCTCGACTTTGGCGCGAACTTGAGCTTTGATTTTCTCCGCTTTGGCCATGTCACTATTCCTGGCAAGCTTGCGCCGACTGCCCGGGCGCATGGCGATGTACCAGTCGATACTTTTGCCTTGATGCTCCGGCCGCTTCTCTACACCGCGGTAGCCGGCGTCCCCCCAGACTCGCTGCTCATCGCCATGCAACAATTTGTCGGTTTGCGTAATATCGTGTTCATTGGCGCTAGTGGTCTCTATGCTGTGAATCAGCCCCAATCCATCGTCCACGCCAATGTGCATCTTCATTCCAAAATGCCATTCATCGCCCTTTCGGGTCTGATGCATTTCAGGGTCGCGTTTTCCTTCGCGGTTCTTCGTAGAGCCGGGAGCAGAAATGATCGTAGCATCGATAATCGTCCCCTCGCGCAGCGCTAACCCATGGTCAGAGAGGTACTTGCCGATCTCTCGAAACAATTTCTTCCCGAGATTGTGCTGTTCCAGCAGGTGGCGGAACTTCAGGATGGTCGTTTCGTCCGGCAGGCTGTCGGATAGGCGCAGGCCCGCAAAGCGACGCATAGACTCAATCTCATACAGTGCATCCTCCATAGCCGGGTCGCTGAGGTTGTAAAACAGCTGCATGCAGTGGATACGCAGCATCACATGCATTCTGGCGTGGAGAATACATTGGCTGACAATGTTAAATAGAGAAGACAAGCGGTTGTCTCCAAACTTGGCTTTTGATGATATTGAAAGGAAAATATTGATCCAGTATTTTCAGAAAATAGTGGTGCCTTCAACTTTACCGGATTATATCGATCGATTAGCGAGATGGGGTGGATACTTAGCGCGGGCAAGTGATCCGCCACCAGGCAATACCGTCATTTGGAGAGGCATGAACAAACTGTATGAATTGCGTGCGGGCTTCGAACTCGCCTTAGATGTGGGTAATTAAATGGTTATTTGATCGCTTACTGTACACCGCCAGTTCCGCAAGCTGACTAAAACCAAGGGCAGCCTTGCCAATGAGAACAGCTTACTCAAGCTGCTTTACGGCGGTATACTGAAAGCCTTCGGGCGCTGGACGCAGCCGATCCAGAACTGGAACTTGACGCTGTCACAGCTGACGATCCACTTCCCAGTTCGCTTGGCGAAATATATGAGGCTACTTGGCTGATACAGCGTTTTGAACACCCTCACCAAATATGTTGTGGCAGGCACAACATATCTTTATTTGGTATGTATTTTGCCTTAGCCCGATTAAGAACCCATTCTTCGATGATCTTTGAGTTACCATAAACTGTGAACTTGGAATTTTTGTTTGTAACTGGATCATTTTACTTTTCCCAAAAAATGAGATAAACACCCTTTAAAGTTGTTTCCATAAAGTCACAAGCCTGTGTGCCATCATCTAAATAACCCTCTGTCTCAACTTCCCCTTTAGAGCTGGAGTAATAACCGGATACTGCCAACGAGTCTTATTCATGGGCTCATTGCCTAGAGTGACATTGGCGAGAAATACTATCTCGGCTTTTTCATAGGCCTCATTCAAAGCCTCTTTATTATGCATTACCCCATCAGTTGGGCAATGGTATGGAATACCAAGTACCTGGATGGGCAACATAAATAGAATGGCTAGTAATCTGCTCATTGGTTTTTACACATAGCGTTGCCAACAGGGCGGCCTACGCTTTACCTGATTATCGGGCTGACTAGTAGGTCATGCCATATTTTGTTTATTATTTTTATCTTTGGAAAACCATATAAATAGTAGAAAACATGAAACCACTCCAGCCTTGCCTTATGTCTTTAAGCTCCCAACCGTCACGAGCCAGATCGTTAGCTCGCCGTGTAGCTTTCTCTGTGAGGCCGACTAAACTCCATAATTGAGAGACCGCTTCTATTTTGTACTCCATGATATTCCTCTCGATAGCTATTACTAAAAATTTTGAAAGACCAATAAAGCAAATTTATACAGCGACCGGCATGAGCACTATTATCCTGATTACTCTCTCGGAGGAGACTCTGCGTCACCTGTCTAATATTTCCTTTTAAATCAATCAATTGTACAATTTTGTACAGTTGCACAAAATAGAAAAAGGTCATCGCGACCTCTATCCTGGAATAAACTACTACCTGTAACGCATTGTATTTACTCGTTTTAGGAATTTATTTTTCTATGATTGACACAAATTGAGCACGCAGACAACCGGACTACGGTCCCTGTGCGACAACTTAATCTCCGGTAACCATGACTTATGGCTCGAACATACCCTTAGGGTTGCAGGCTGCTGAAAATACATTTCAATCCTTGCTAAGGGGCTTTCTGCTCGGCGATAAAGCGCTGTATCTGCGTTTCCAGCATGGAAAGCGGCAGGGCGCCATTGCTGAGAATGGCGTCGTGGAATGCCCGTAGATCAAACTTGTCCCCAAGGGCCTTTTCTGCCTGGGCGCGCAGCTGGCGAATTTTGATCTCACCCATCTTGTAGGAGAGCGCCTGTCCCGGCCAGGAGATATAGCGGTCCACTTCCGCACGCACATTGGCCGGCGATAGGGAGGTGTTGTCAGAGAGAAAATCCAGGGCCTGCTGGCGGGTCCAGCCCTGGGAGTGGATACCCGTATCGATCACCAGGCGGGCGGCACGCCACATTTCATAGCTGAGGCGCCCAAAGTGTTCGTAGGGGGTGGTATATAGGCCCATCTCCTTGCCGAGGCGTTCCGAATAGAGAGCCCAGCCTTCACCGAAGGCGCTCAGGTAAAGGTTACGGCGAAAGTCCGGTACATTTTCCAGCTCCTGGGAAAGCGCGTTTTGCAGGTGGTGCCCCGGCACCGCCTCATGCAGGGTCAACGCCGGCAACTCGTACAGGGGACGCTGGTCCAGTCCGTGGGTGTTCAGCCAGTAGGCACCGCCGCGGATACCGCCAATGGCGGCGGGGTTATAGGAAGCCGTGGTGTAGTTGGGGGCTATCTCACTGGGTACCGGCACCACACCATAGGGCGTGCGCGGCAGCAGATTGAAAAATTCCGGCAAGCGGTAGTCAATACGCTTGGCGATATAGGCGGTTTCCTTCAAAAGTGCTTCCGGTGTGTTGGCATAAAACTGCGGATCTGTACGCAGGAAGTGGGTAAACTCCTCAAAACTGCCTTTAAAGCCGGATTCCTTAATCAAGGCTTCCATTTCCGTACGGATGCGCCCCACCTCTTCAAGACCGATACGGTGGATCTGCGCCGGGTCCATATCCATGGTGACATAATAACGAATATTATGACGGTAGTACTCGCTGCCATCGCGCATCTGTTCTGCGCCAATGGTCTCGCTGGCAGCCTTAAGGTAATCTCCTTCAAGGAAATCGGCAACGCGGGCAAAGGCCGGCATGGCCACTTGCCGGATTGCCTCTGTACCGGCATCGCGCAGGCGTTGCTGTTCTGCGGCTGGAATAGATGCGGGCATTTCCGCGAAAGGCTTGTACAAACTGCTCTCGGTGGGGTCTGAGTAGACCTGTGCACGCACTGTGGGCGCTATCCCTTCCACCACAATCCTGGGCAGTACAAAGCCGGTGCGTATGCCCTCGCGCATATTGGCGATGTTTTCATCGAAGTAGCGGCCGAATGCTCTAATCCGGGCAATATAATCCTCGTAGTCGCTGACCCGGTACATGGCCAGACCCCGGTTGGCATTCAGTGCGCTGCTGTAGAAGCTGGAGAAGGTGTTCAGGGGAACCCGCTCCAGGAACAGCGTCTTGCTTTCAATACCGCTTTCCAGTACCCACGCGAGCAGTTCACGGTTGATCCTGTCCGATTCAACCAGGTCCTTTGCATCCACGGCGTTAAGGCGATTGAGGAACTGGCGCTCGGCCTCCAGGCGGCGCGCGCGATCCTCAGCGGTCACCCCCGGCAGCTGTCGGTTATAATCCCGCACACCCATACGCCCGGCGGTGATAGGGTCTTCGCGTAAACTGTATTTCCAGTGGTCCTCAATCACACTGTGCAGTTGCTCGGTGGCTGTAGCGGCCCAGCCCGCCGGGGCAAGAATACAGGTGACCACTAGGGCACCGGAGAATCGAATAAGGCGGTTGCCCAGGGTGCTGCCAGATTTCACTTTTCTCTCCATTATTCCGTTCAAATCATTTCGTAACCATAACATGGGTGGCGTAATCGAGGGCTGCTTTTTTGCGATCGGAAACTCCTTGCGGATTTCCGGTCGCCTGGAGAAAGACAATAATCTTTACGGCTGGTTATAATACAGCGTTTTAAACACCCTCTATAGAGGCAAAGGTAATTGTATCGAATCAGTGTTTGTTCACCTGATTCTCGGTATAAATCCTCTTATTGCCTTGAAAAGTATCGTAAAAGTTACGATGTGATTGATAGGAGACTGCATCTGACCTTAGATTATATTCCCTAATCCAGCTGACCAACATTTCCAAATTTGCGTCTTGGGCTTCTTGAGTCTTGTACTTGTGCGGCTCCCAGGGGCGATTCCTGGCGTTGACGATACATTGTTCAACGCCGAGGTCCATAAATATTATTTCCGTGGCTTCATGCTTCAGAAGTACCAGTAAATCAGTGTAGCATCCCTCAACCACCCATCCATTCTGCTCCTGCAGAAAACTATTTATCCTTATCCGTGATTCTTCAATAGTTCTTCTTTGAGGTGGCGATATTGGCAGCCATGCCAAAAGATCCAGATCCAAATGGGCCAAACCCTCTTTACCTGCAATATGTCTGGCAAGTGTAGATTTCCCAGAACCGGAATTTCCAAAAATTAAAATTTTCCTCATCACAACCTCCAGGTTTAATATCACAAAACCCCATGGATAACTGTAGACAAATCGCAGCCGCCAGAAAAGCCGAGCAACTCGTTATGGGCACAGAAGCTAAAAGTGGGACTGGGGTTACCTGCTAAGATATGAACTCTCTAAGTTGGATTTGGTTGCCATCAGGATCAACCATATTGCACACTTTAAATAAAGGGTTTGACCACTCTCCCTCCAATGCTTGACCACCCAATTTTTCAGCTTTGCCTCTTGCTTTATTAAGACACTCTACGGTAAGAAATATTTTTATGGTATTAAGAGTATGCGCCGATACTTCAAAGGGTGGTGCATGCACAACAATATTCAGTTGATCATTACCGATACTGACAAACTCTTTTGTTTCCCGCAATAAATTCATCCCAAACATTACAATATAGAACTTAGATAAATTCTTGAACTTTTTTGAGTAAACTATAACTCCACTTTTTGGAGCTGTGCTCATTTTTTCCTCCGCATCAAGCTAAAAGCCGTTCTTATGCACTGAAGTATACACAGTGTATAGACTGGGCACAGTGGATGATACTTATCAAGTTGCCAGATTCCTGCTTGTCGATAAGCCGGACTTGAACTGCACATATTAGTTCAGCAACCATTATCATTGAGTCAGAAAGCAGTTTTGTCAATGATATAAAATCCAAAACCTGGAAAAAATGTACCAAAAACTCTGCTTATGGTTAAGGATATACGCCTTGACCCGCCTGAGTTTTTGTACACTCTCTTACCTCACAGAATTATCAAAGTCCTCTGGGTTGGCAGCAGTTACTACTCGGTATGTTTGACTTGCCATTATCCAGCGTTTGCTTTCTAATAATCCACCTTTTCGAAAGATGCTTTATCGCAAAAACCCATACCCTCACGGGTATATGTCCCAGGAGTATATGCAATTGGCGAACCGCTCATATCTGTACAGCCTCAGCAACCAACCAATCTCCTATACAGACCGACCCAAATCGATTTCTGGCTTATCAGAGTGGCCATATAATGTTCCGCTGTCATACCGCATCCTTTTGTCGGGCAACCCGAAGCTTTGTGCTTCATTGGTTTCAGACGGCTTTGAAAGTGATTCACCCGATGATAAGACACAGCTCTATGCGATAAGCGGTGACTTTGAGGCGGGATTCATACGATTCAAAAAGTTTATCGAAGTCGTGCGATTACTTGCCGCAGAAAAGTCTGCACCTCTGTTGTCCATGCTGGATGAAACGGTGGATTTCCTTCAGCAGCATCAGGATCGCTATCTACTGCTTGAGACCATTGAGCTGGGCTGTATGGAGGAGGAAGAGGAAGCTGCACTGCGCGCCTGTGTTGAAGCTGAAGTTACTGCTTGCCGTGATGTCGGGGCCGCTATCGATTCACTCCCAGGAGATCCCAGAATGGCCGCGGATATTCTCAAAGAAGCGGCTGAGAAAGAGAAAGCTCCACCCCTTAACGTATTTTATAGAATCCTGTTCAACGATAATTTCGACTGTTTAGATAATGATACTCCCTTGGGACTATACTGGAGCGATGTTCTTTATTGCGAACTCGAAAATAAGGAAGAGTTTGATGAGTTTGTGTAACTTTACCCGATCTCACTTGGGGTATCACCCCAACGGGCTGTGATATAAGCAGGGTTGCATAAATGTGTAACCCCGGAGATTGTTGAGTTTTTTCATATCTCCGGGTAATTTGCCGACGCGCATCATACCGTTTCCACAACCCGAAGATCATCCAGGAACTGACGAAAACTGGGTGCGTAGTATCCTAAACGATAGTCTTCGGCCTCCTCAATAGTTTCGATTGTATCAGGGCATTCATCATCACCTGGATAGTGAACGCATTCGTGATCGAAAAGGAAAATCTGGCCGAACCGGTCCTTGCGGAGGCACAGCATTATCGTATTTCCGCCTTCGTCAACTCCGATCGGCAATAGCGCCTTCGGGACCCATGAGTCAACAGGTGAATTGAATGCCGCCTGCATTTCATCCAGGCTGTACATACGCCTGGGTATCAGTTGTGCACCTCGCTCATCGAGATATTCAACAGGCGTCTCAATGACGCGCCCACCACCGCAACATTTCAAAAAGTGTTTCAACTCCTGGGGAAGTGTCAAATCCATCCTGCGCTCGAAAGCTGAAAGCGCTTCATCTGATGCCGCCTTTCCGCCCTCCCCCCTAATGACTGCAACAAACTCTTCCAGTGTCATATCGATATTCTCTATAGTGAAAAAGATGGAGATACTACTTCATGCCGGCTACTCCAGTCTATCGAGGCCCTCTTAAATACACGCTCTTCTTACATAAACGGTGCAGTGGTGATAACAAAGATCCCGGTAAGGTGATACGCACTAACCGGCACGAGGCAATACTTCAGGCGATGAACCGCAAAATGGAAACCAAAGAAGCCAAAGCGGTATATAAACGATGTAAGGCCATTGCAGAACCGTCTTTTGACCAGATCAAGAACTCAGAATTCCGAGGTTTCAGTGTCCGGGGCAAAGAAAAAGTAGCCGGAGAATTTTCATTGGTCTGCAGTGCTTATGACTTCAAAAAAATTGCCAAATCGATTTCCACAGGATCAATCTGTATTGAAGAAGCGAAAAGACTGAAAATGGCCATATAAAGGGCAAAAACTGGAATTTCCTATCCCAAATAGCCAGAATATAGGTTAATTTTTAAACGATTGAAAAAATATTGAAGCTCTCATTTGTGTTATGGGTAGTTTTCGGACGGCCTCCTAGGGTACCTTCTTTCAGGATCACCCCTGATTCTACCAGCCAGCTGTTGACTTCAGTAAAAGTAGCTCGACCAATTTGATGCTTTTCATAAAGGGCATCTTCTATACCTTTTTCACTGAGGCCGTACCACTGTTGAAGACAGTGAATACCAAGCATGGCTTCCAGTGTGTAGGGTGGACGACCATTTTAGCGTTTAGGGTAGTAAGGCTCAATGAGATTGATGAGCCTATGCCAAGGCAGTAGTTTTTCCAGTTTTGCCAAAAATCGTTCCTTGCGAATTGTTCGATGTTTCTAGACAAACTCACTATCTGCAAAGCTAAGCTGCTGGGCATGAGAAAATCATCAGTGGCTGAACTGTTCTGAGATTAACTCGTGCTTGTGAACTTATTCGCATACTCCAAAGGCAAGGCGGCCATTTCTGATAATAAGAAATATGAATCATTTTGGTCAGGCTGCCTTTTCAAAGCAGCCGGCATTGAAAATACCTTCCCGAGAATCATACGCTTTGATTTTTTGTATGTAAACCAGGTTCAATTGTTTAAAAACACGCGTAAGCAGATCGCTGATAACGCAGGAATTGAACATCGAGCACAAACAGATGCAAGAATACTATTTTGCTTTTTTATATTCACTGAATATTACTTAAACTCTAGAAGTTCAGACCTGCTCAACTATCAGTCTCTTCATCCGATAACGCTTAAAACCAACAAGACCGATGGCAACAAACGTCTGCAGTGCGCCGTACATCAGAAGAGAAATAAGGACAATATCACCTACCGGGTCTGGTTGACCGGCAACTACTGGAAACAACAATACCTTCAGCATCAAACCCAGATTGATGTTCCGTACCACCACTTCCATATCTACCGCTGTAGCATCCCACCGAGAAAGACCTAAAGTTCCTCTGAATAGTAGCGACCTCAACAAGGTCATCACCAAAATCAAGAAAAGAATCAAATAGATATTCTTCATTCCAAACGCTTCTAGGTCCAAACGGTCTGCCTGGGAGGCGCCAACGATGATCATTAGCAGGCCGAACATGGAAATACGAATAGCCCATCGTGAAAGTAGAATGGCCGTGTCTGGAAATAAACGTAGATAAAGCATACCCAGTGACAATGGTAACAATAGGGTTACAGCTATTTCTTTCATTATTTTACCCGTGGGCATAACGAAATCTGCCGGCATATCAGAACTGATCAGCATTTTCAGAACTAACGGCGTGGTAATCAAGCAGAGTAATGTAGTAATCGCCGTGATTGCCACAGACAGCGCCAGATTTCCCCGGGCAAAGTGGGTAAATATATTGGATGTAGAACCTCCGGGAACCGCTGCAATTAGCGCTATTCCAAATGCAATACCACCTGTGAGGCCAAATACCGAAATGAAACCAAAAGCAATGGCAGGGACCACCACAATTTGGATCAGTGTTCCACAGGCAACTGCTTTAGGTTCCAGAAGCAATTCCCTGAAATCACTGGGAGTTAGAGTCGCCCCCATACCAATCATTGCCGTTACCAATTGAAAGACAGAAAACCCGTATTCATTTTGAATATAAAATTCACCCATACATCACCTTGTTATTGTTCTAGATGTAGTGATCCAGATATAAAGAATTAGATTTCACTGTTGATAATATACAAAGAAATGCCGGATTTAAAATATCAGCCTTTGTGAATGAGCGTGATATCCGGAATAGAGCATCGGGAAATAGAAACCTCTTGTCAAGCTGATAACGTATTGATTCCCATGTATTATTCCCTTTCTGAAACTTAGACCCAAAATGTCTGTTTTCTGTCTCATCGAGACAAGTACTTCTTCTTTCAATTCAATAAACTCCAATCGAACCGAATTAAAATAATAAATCCGGGTTATCGTGTTAAATATTAGTCACTTTTTTCATTGTAAAGCTTATGATGAGCAGCCTCTCTCTAACCATTTTTATTTTAATTAGTCATACTTCGGTTTATTAAAAGTAGATAGATACCAGGCGTAATATCGTGCCCGGAAGCTAACTACAAATTATGGGATCATTATGAAACTATCTCGACGCCAGTTATTGCTTGGAGGCGGCGCAGCAGCTATTGCGGCCCCAGGAATTTTAGGAGCACTTACAGCCCCCCGTGGTGTTGAGATCAATGTAGAACGTGATCTGTCCCTGTGGACCCTACAATTGCCAACACAGCCTAGCTTCAAACCCCTTGATCACTCAAGAAAAGTAGATCTCGCTATTATCGGAGCTGGTTATACAGGTTTGAGCTGTGCCTATTATGCGAAAAAGATGCGCCCTGATTGGAATGTCATCGTTTTGGAATCCCATATGGTTGGTTCTGGCGCCAGTTCCAGAAACTCAGGAATCGTCTACGCCCGTCAGGTGGGCATTAATAATCAGGACTTCGCTGATCGGGGATTCGAACGACTAAAAGCATTTATTGATGACCAGCAGATTGACTGTGATTTTATGCCGTCTCCAACCCTGATACTCGCCAATAATTCGTCCCAGGCGGCCACTCTGATTTCTCGAATGACTTCCAATGAACGCTGGATACCCGCCCCTAGACTAAATGAACGTCTTCATAGTCGTTCTTATAATGGCGGTGTCGTATCACCAGGCTATTACAAAATACAGCCAGCAAAATTACTGTCCGGCCATCTAAAAGCAGCATTCGATGTTGGTGTTGAAATTTTTGAGCAATCTCCAGCCACGAAGATTTATCATGGTAAGGTAGTCACCATAAACACACCAGGGGGCGATGTGACTGCATCCCATGCTATGGTTGCCACCAATGCCTACAGTTCACGCCTCGGTATCTTCCCTCACACGGCTTTTCCAATTCATCAATACACCCTGGCAACACGGCAACTGACGCTCGATGAAATTAACCGGTATGGCCTGGACCAGTGGACGACACGTTTCGAGAAAGTCACTCTACCTGTAACCTTCAGCTTAACACCTACCCGCCATTTCTTTATGCGAATGGTTCTGGGTTATGAAAAGTTTGATTCTCAAGTATGGCATAGTCCTGAGGGCGCAAAAGCCACTGCTCTCAATTTATTTGAAAAACGTTACCCTAATATCCATGAACTTCAACCAGACATCGCATGGCATGGCGTTACCGGACATACGGTATCGGAAAAACCTGTGTTCAGTGTTATTGGTGAAAACAATGTTCATATCGGTATCGCTTACAACGGACTCGGGATTATGCCCGGGCATAATATCGGCTATCTTAGTGCCAGCCGGATAACAGGTAATCCAGATCCTGATGTTCAGTTCCTGGAAGACACAGCAGGCTCCCTACCAATTCCAAGAGACTACTACCGCAACATGATGCTACAGAGCGTGATGAAACTTGCCTCACCACTCTAAATAACCATTAAAACTAAAAACAGAATTAATAAAGAACTGGCAGAAAATATATGGGAACAATCATTAACTCTCTAAGAAATCCAAAAGTATTAGTTTTTTTAATGATTATTGCAGTACCCATGATCCTCTTTTCCAAATGGATCGTACCTTATGCAAACCTGATGCTTATAGATGGTATCAGCGACCCGGAAGGTGCCCGTATACTACTAAGCCATATGACTTCTGAGCAGATTACAGGACACCTTTGGTTCACTAACACATTGGACCTCATCCTGCCATTTGCCGCTGCCTCACTGTTCGCCAGCGCCGCCATGAATGCATTTGGCAAGTTCGGATGGATACTGGCTCTCCCCCCGCTGGCCGCACTTCCCCTGGACTTGGTAGAGGGTGTTGTACAGACCTTGGCACTAATAAATACTGCTGACCTGCTGGATATCAAGGCATATACAACACCGGTCAAGTCCATGGGTTATAAGCTGGGATTTCTGATTTCACTGGTAGCTTTAATAAAGTGGATGATAGTGAAAATCATGAAGGTCATCCAACCAAAGGCATCGTAAAAACCACTCAGAATATCAACGCTATTTTGAAGATATTGATCGGTGAACTCCTGCGAAAGTACACTGATCAATCATTTATTCCATTCAAAGCTGACTGTACTTTTTCCGGTAATTCAGGGGTGTTAAGCCCGCCATTCTCTTGAAGCCCCGATCAAAAGAGCTGGAATCCGAGTACCCCAGCTTCTGTGCCAGCTCAGTAATCGTTACATCCGTATCTGACAGATACTCTTTAGCTCGTACAAAAACGATATCTTCTTTCAAGCTGTTAAATGAAGTGCCCAGTTCACTTAAACGACGGTGCATTGTGCGGCGACTCATTCCAAGGGTTGAAGAAATCTTATCTGCACTGACCTCTCGATCCTCAAGATTGACGCCAATCTGAAACCTCACCTGATCCACCAGCGAACTGCTATGGGCAAGGTATTCTGGTGTGGATCGTACATGGCTTTCCAGCAACTCCAGAAGTTTAGGGTCTGAACCGGTGATTGGATAATCCAATAACTCTCCTGGAAAACTGATACCACTGAAATGGTGATCAAAAATAACATCACATGCCAATGGAAATGTTGATTCGTTCAAGCTGTCGGAATTTCCATGCTCAAAATAGATACTATTTGGTAACCAATTTTGCTCGCTGAGCATATTCCTGATCATCAGCACAAACTGGACAATAGTTCCTTCCACGTCCTGTTGACACTCTGTCACTGTCGCATGGTGTATCTTGTAGGTAAGAAAACACTCACCACTAGCTTCTCTAAAATTTGCGGACGCTCCTGGGGATGCGAGCATGATGTACTGACTAAGTAGAGACAGTGCTGCAGAAAATACAGGTGCATTGGATAGAATGTAGCCCAGTACACCTTGATACTGGGTTTCAGGGTTGAGTGCCATATTCGCCGACAGGAAACGACAGCCAGTGTGCTCAGATGCTAATTCCATAAGCGCCAGGTATTTTGACATGCTAACGCTGGCATTTTTTTCGTCCAACATTACGGAAGCATCTATACCCAACTCATCGTAGATGGTTTTTACATCAACGCCCTGTCGAACCAGCGCCTTATGAAAACGGTGCACATTATTTTTTTTCAAAAGTCGTTGCTGACGACGCATGAACGGTTTCCTGGAATGATAGTGATAGTACTCTCTTACTCACTTCTGCACCCTTACTTCCTACTGGTAAGTAAGGCAATCCATGTAACTACATGGCGACTAAAAATTTTTACATTGTATCACCTTATCCATGAAGAAAAACAGCGCTATGACTTATATCACTCCTCACCCCTTATTGCTGCCTCAATTTGCATACTTTCCGTTACTGCTGGAACAGCACTGAGAAACTAACTTCTTTAGTATCTTTTCCACCAGAGAACAATAACAAGTCTGTATTATCAGCAGTCATGAATAACAATGATGAAAAAAACCGGAGCCTGGTAAGTTCAATATTCCCTCGAACAGGCAGGGGTTACTCACACCTTTGAAATCCCCGTTGTTCACAAAATCAAAATATACGACGCATTAGATCAATCAGAGGCAATAACTCCCTTACTGGTTACCCAAGAAGGCCATGGAGCATTTATGAGCGATGCAGTGAGCCGGACAAGTGGTGGTATCGGAACAATGGTGATCGTACCCGCTGCCGGTGTTATCCATGCTGCTAGTGGTATTGGTGAAGCATCCCTGGATAGTATTCTCCTGTTGGCCATTGTTGTCGGGATTCACAGTGAGAGTAATTTCAAGCACCAACTTCATGATATTGATCAGCATAATCTGCTGGAACCGATTACCAAGGGTGTTTTAAAATTGGTACTCTTTCCGAAATTATTTCTAGTTTCTATGAAGCGAATCACTTGGCTCCACACTGACAGTCCGGCCGAGTATTTATTGAAGTTTCTGTCAATATTCAAATCGGAACCGGACTTATTTCTGATCTTGCAAAGTTTAAAAAATACACCAGCTGGATTATTCGGAACGACAACAGTAATTTCCAGATATAGCCTAGACCGTACTATCGTAATACGCGCTGCCTGGAAGGACATGATCCAGTAGCCGGGAAAAGTGCAGGCATGAAACGAACAGGGCCCGCCAAATTGGCGCCAGGCAATTCTTCTCTCCATTCATGAAAACAATAACACTGCGGAAGGATCCAATAAAAGTGTCATGAAAATGCCGTGTTTATGCAAAGGGTATCGGATTTGGACCAAGTTTCCTGAAATTTAGTGACCTGACTTATTTATTCGTCACTACAGCCATTTTCCTCTTGCGGTCTACAAAGCAGTTGGATAAGTGGAGATTCCATCGAGGATGTGTTTCTCAATAGGAATAAGCGAAAAGCCAGTTGATTAAAAAAGTAAAACCCCGAGTGAAATCTGGCTTACCCGTAATTATTCAGCAGTCTATCAAGAGTGCTCAATGATGCTTTTGTAAAATGCCCATGAAGCAGACCGGAACCGATTGGTTGCGGCTCAACCCGGATATTGGTTTTTTGTCCGGCCTCTGGGTTTCAGTGTAAAGAGCAACCGGCTTCCCTCCCGCTACCCCACTGGCGGATCCGACACGCCTTGCAACATCTGCAAGCGTCGCCCCACGATCATTGGGTAACCCCAGATAAAGGCCAGGCGCGCCTGGCCTTTACGCGATCTATCCTTATCCGTTATACCTGTTGATAAACCTTTAAAATCTACGCCAGCCTTGCAGTAAATTTTCGGCGGGGGCGTTGCCCCGATTATCAAGCTGATTAGCGTAAGTGAGACCCTCCATGCACTCTATAACGGCTTCCTGGGGTATTCCACCACTCTTAATCCATTCCCTCTGTGTTGCATAAGGCCTATTGACACCTGCCCGGTCGAAATGGTCATTTGCATCAGAAAAATTACCGGTACGCAACGCAATGGAAGTATCAATCTTATAAAGGTTTGTATTCAATATCTGTTGCGCGAATGTAGGATCAATTTTTGCAATTAATCCATAACCACCTGTGGATACCCACTGGCTTTCATACTTAGTTTGCAGTCCTGCTTTTGAATGCTTGGCCGCAAATGCGTTGTTCACATGTTCCATGAGTGAAACAGCCCCTAAAGCATCCCAAGGCTGAAAACCAGATATTCGAATCACGGCAGGCTCTCTAGTGTCGAACCGGTAGGCATAGGGCGGTAAATTCTTGCCATTTATTATTCTACCAACGCGCCGCCTAACTCTATTTACTTTTTCGTTTAGAAAATCATACTTAGCCATCTGGCACCTCATGTGTTGGAATAATTCGAATCATCATGAAATTTTTAACGACTTAGATTCGAATCTGAAGCGCATTCCTAAAACCCAGTTCAATTCATACACCGGAGTTTGGATAGCGACTCTCAATCAATTAGGCGCGCATTGAAGCAGAAAAATTCCTGTGCAGACAGAGTAAAAGATCGGTTTTTAAATCCACTCTGGCACTATTTTTTGATGTGGCATTGGCGTTGAATCATACTTGAACAGGCACAGAATACTAATTAAATTTTATCTGCTTATGGCCTGTCAATTCGTTAAGTCTCTGGGGGTTACGGCACAGGGAAGACCAACACAACCTTTTGGAATCCAGCCAACTTCACCCAGTGGCACTGGCATTCCCGGAATAACCATCAAAATGATTGTGGAATCCCACATTGATAGCCGATTTGATCATTGTTTGCTTTTGTGTGCCGCGCCCTCTGAATGGGTGTGATCGCCGGAGCGTCGATTATGTTATCGGAATCGGCAAAAGCTATTTCGCCACACGACGGAGCGCCTGTTCAGCGGATAACTCCGCATGAGCGCTGTCCCCGGCGTACAGCAAAAGCATGGGGATTTGGGGATTTGGGGATTTGGGGATTTGGGGATTTGGGGAGTTGGGGATTTGGGGAGTTGGGGAGTTGGGGAGTTGGGGAGTTGGGGAGTTGGGGAGTTGGGGAGTTGGGGAGTTGGGGGAGTTGGGGGAGTTGGGGAGTTGGGGAGTTGCGCCGCAATTCAGCTGAGTTCGCTATTTATTGAACAAAAATCTATTGCCTGAATACCCGAAACAAGATTGTGCGACTGCCCCTGAACATAATAAGTTTGGTGAAATATTCAGGCTAGGGCCATCACATGTACACACCCAGGAGTTACAGACCGGCTTGGATTAGGGAAACAGACGAAGACCATCTCTGGTAAAAAACCCGACTGAACAGAAAACTGCAGCTTGAAAAGCCGCAGCCCACGGAATACAGCCGGATTTTATACAGAGCGTCAATTATGCCTGCTCTATGACCTGATCAATACGCCCAAAAACAGATTGACCATTCCTGTCAAACATTTCAATGGCAATGGTATTGCCAAAATCCATAAACGGTGTGCTCGGCGAGCCCTTCTGGATGGTTTCAATCATACGGATCTCGGCGATACAACTGTAGCCGACACCGCCCTCTGCCACCGGTTTACCGGGGCCGCCGTCCAATTTATTGGACACGGTACCGGAACCAATAATGGTGCCCGCACAGAGTGGACGGGTTCTGGCAGCGTGGGCGATCAGCTGACCGAAATGAAAGGTCATATCCATACCGGCATTGGGCTCGCCAAACTTTTCTCCGTTCAGCTGTGAAACCAGCGGCAGATGCAATTTGCCCTCACGCCAGCTATCGCCCAATTGCTCGGGAGTGACACACACCGGCGAGAAGGCGCTGGAGGGTTTGGACTGGTAGAATCCGAACCCCTTGGCCAATTCTGCAGGAATCAAGCCGCGCAGGGAAACGTCGTTCACCAGCATTACCAACTTGATATGTGACAGCGCATCCTCAGCGGACACCCCCATAGGCACATCATCGGTGACCACGGCAATTTCCGCTTCGAAGTCGATACCGAAGCCATTGCTCTGTGGCATCTTCACCGGCTCGCGCGGGGCCAGGAAGGTATCGGAACCACCCTGGTACATCAGCGGGTCGCTGTAGAAACTCTCCGGCACCTCGGCACCGCGGGCCTTGCGCACCAATTCCACATGGTTTACATAAGCACTGCCATCGGCCCATTGGTAGGCGCGCGGCAGAGGCGAGGCGCACCGGGTCTGATCGAACGCTTCGCCCTGGATTTCACCGCTTTGCAGGCGCTGGTACAGTGTCTCCAGTTCACCGCGCACTACTGCCCAGTTGTCCAGTGCGCTCTGTATGGTCGTAGCGATATCACCGGCTGCCACCATACGGGTAAGATCGTTGCTGACGACAACCAGTTGGCCGTCGCGGCCGGATTTCAGACTGGCTAACTTCACTGTGCCTCCCCTTCAGTTTTTTTCCACAAAATCTTCTTCCCCATGCATCCAGGCGGCATGCCTTGGGGCTTTTTTCGTACGCGACCACTCTTCCAGCATCTCTTCGGCCACCCGCTTCAGCTCCTTGTGCATGCCGGGCTTGGCGGTATTGGCGGCCAGCTCAATACGATGACCGTTGGGGTCGAAGAAATAGATCGACTGAAAAAGCGTGTGATCGGTAGGGCCGAGCACATCCACACCGGCCGCTTCCAGTCGCGCTTTGGTCGCGAGCATGTCTTCCATAGACTCCACTTCGAAGGCGATGTGCTGCACCCACTGGGGGGTGTTTTCATCGCGCCCCATCTCCGGGGAGTTGGGGATTTCGAAGAAGGCGAGCACATTTCCCATACCCGCATCCATAAACACATGCATGTAAGGGTCCGGCTCACCGGTTGAGGGTACCTCGTTTTCGGCAATGGCCAGCTGAAAGTCCATGCCGAGAAGATCGCGATAGAATTCTACGGTCTCCTTGGCGTCCCTGCAGCGATATGCCACGTGGTGAATGCGCTTGATGCCCATTGAAGCCTCCGGGTTTTATTCCTTTTCTTTAATGACGCCGCGCTTAAGCTGGTCGCGCTCAATGGATTCGAACAGGGCCTTGAAATTGCCCTCGCCAAAGCCTTCGTCTTCCTTGCGCTGGATAAACTCGAAGAATACCGGGCCGAGCATATTGGCAGAAAAAATCTGCAGCAGCAGGCGCGGTTGGCCGCCTTCGGTAGTGCCATCGAGCAGGATACCACGGCTCCGGAATGCCTCGGTTGGCTCACCGTGGCCCGGCAGGCGCTCTTCCAGCATTTCGTAGTAGGTGTCCGGCGGCGGAGTCATAAACTCCATGCCCTGCTCTTTCAGGCGATCCCAGCAGGCGATCAGGTCGTCACAGGCAAAGGCGATATGCTGGATGCCCTCGCCATTGTACTTCATTAGAAACTCTTCGATTTGACCACCGCCACCGGCTGCCTCTTCATTCAGCGGTATGCGGATCTTGCCATCCGGCGCGGTCATGGCTTTGGATAGAAGACCAGTGTATTCGCCCTTGATATCGAAGTAACGGATCTCGCGGAAATTAAACAGATCCTCGTAATACTTGGCCCAGTAATCCATGCGACCGCGGTATACGTTATGGGTCAGGTGGTCCAGAGTGTGGAAGCCACAGCCTTCGGGGTGGCGGTCCACGCCTTCTTCCCAGTGGAAGTCGATATCGTAAATGGATTCGCCTTTCTTGTAGCGATCGATCAGATACAGGGTGGCACCACCAATACCTTTGATCGCCGGCAGGTGCAGCTCCATAGGGCCAGTCTGAACATCTACCGGCTGGGCGCCTTTGCGCAGGGCCTCTTCGTAGGCGAACTTGGCATTCTTCACACGGAAGGCCAGGCCACAGGCGGAGGGGCCGTGCTCCTGGGCATAGTAATCAGCGTGGCTTTTAGGCTCGTAGTTGGTGATAAAGTTGATATCCCCCTGGCGCCACAGCTCCACCTCTTTGGAGCGGTGACGGGCGACTTTCTCAAAGCCCATAGCCGTAAAAACAGTCTCGAGAATGCCTTTTTCCGGTGCGGTAAACTCCACAAATTCAAAGCCATCGAGACCCATCGGATTTTCAAACAAGTCGGCCATGCAGTCCTCCGTCTCTTATCATCGCGGCGCCTGAAATCGAGGCTGCGAATGGTTGATTTAAAGCGCAAAGAACTTAGTTGCACATGTAACTAATGTCAAGGGGTTCACAAAGCGAGGCCGGCTGGTACCGACCTGGCTTGGGGGGTCATGAATATCGTATCAACAGCGCTTCCCTTGCCACAAAACCAGCAACAGGCAAATCGGTGTCACACTCAGAGAGAACAGCAGTTAGGGCAGGATAGGGATTCGGGCGCACGCAGGCGTGTTACCAATCTGCAACACGCCCGAAACCATTAGCGCTCCTTGGGGGTACACTTACCAGCATCGGTACTGCACATGTGGCCCTTATGGAATTTGCCCGCCATTTGGTCGCACTGGGATTTGGTGACATCACTGGCACAGGTATTCTCCCCGTGCTGGCAACAGCCCATTTCCGATTTATCCATTCCCATGCCTTCGCCCATCCCCGCCTTCTTCTGCCCGCAGGCAGACAGGGTCAGTACTATCACCGCAGCCAGTATCCCGATTGAAGTTTTGAGTCGCATATCGGCCTCCTTTTGTTAATTCCGCACAGCAGCTGGTATAGAGATATTGCAACATCTGCCACGCATGCTTTGCCCGACCTGCGCAGACAATACTCACCAGCCGCACCAACCCCACACCTGGGTGTGACGCTCACACGCCACCCCACGGATTTACCGGGTCATGCAAAGACTGTAGCTCACAGGGGCAGTAAAACTGTATGACTGGTCGGACATTTTATTGATTTCCTCCGACTTCGCCAGACAAAGGGCAGCCCCCCCTTTTTGTATCCGCCAGAGCCGGTACAATCGGCCCCCGTTTGCGGGGCAGTGCCCCTCTATTCGATTAAGGATCGCCTATGCTGCTCGCCGCAGTCGCCATCATCGCCGGATTTGTTGTGCTGGTCTGGAGCGCCGATCAGTTTGTAGAAGGTGCCGCAGCTACCGCCAGGCACGCCGGCATGCCCACACTGCTGATCGGCATGGTGGTGGTCGGCTTTGGAACCTCCGCCCCGGAAATGGTGGTCTCGGCCATCGCGGCCCTAAATGGCAGCCCCGGCCTGGCGCTGGGCAACGCCTATGGCTCCAATATCACCAATACCGGCCTGATCCTCGGCCTGAGCGCACTCATTATTCCCCTTACGGTGCACTCAAAGATCGTGCGCAAGGAGCTGCCGCTTTTGCTGACCATTACCCTGCTGAGCGGTGCTTTTTTGTGGGACGGCAAGCTGGCGCGCTGGGAGGCCATTACCCTGTTGGGCGGTTTCTTTGCTTTGATTGGCTGGAGTATTTTCTCTGCACTGCACGGAAAAGGGGATCGAATGGAGGGGGACTTGGCAGGAGAGTTGGAGACGCACGCCATGCCCTTGGGCCGGGCCCTCTTCTGGGTAGTGACCGGGCTCCTGCTGCTGATCGCCAGTTCCCACATACTGGTGTGGGGGGCGGTGACGATTGCCGAATCCCTGGGGGTCAGCGACCTGATTATCGGCCTCACCATTGTCGCTCTGGGCACTTCACTGCCGGAACTCGCCGCCACAATCGTGGCGGCGCGCAAGGGGGAGCACGACATCGCCATTGGTAATGTAGTCGGCTCAAACATGTTCAACCTGCTGGCCGTGGTGGGCATCGCGGGCACTATCACGCCCATGCCGAGCGTGCCGCCGGAAGTGCTCACAAGGGATTGGCCGATGGTCATCGGCCTGACCATTGCCCTGTTTGTGTTCGCCTACGGTTTCCGCGGCCATGGCCGCATCAACCGCTGGGAGGGTGCCGCACTGCTGCTGGCCTACCTCGGGTATACCGGCTATCTGATTACAACAATTACCAAAGCCGCGCTGTGATTGCACCGTCGGGCGGGCATCCCCTCTGCACCGGGGTCCTGGATTGCAGAATTTGCCCTGCCACCACTGATTGCGGACAGCTATCCCCCACAATACACGCCGCTCCGCGTGGAGCCGTTATCCCTTGTGTCGCTCCTCCAGCCGGGTCAGGTGTGCCTGCAACCGCTCTATTTCTTCGAGCAGCTCGATAGCCAGGGCCGCGCCGGCAAGATTCACGCCAAGATCCTGCTCCAGGGTATAAACCCGGCGAACCCGGCGCACACAAACACCACTGAAACGCCAGGGGGCGCCGGTGCGGCTGGGCTCGATAATCCCCTCCTCCACCAGGGTCATAATGCGCTCCGCCGACATACCGCAGGCACGGCAAAGTTCGCTCAGGCTCATCTCGCTCTCTTCGTCCAACAACACACCCACCACCTGCTCGAACTTTTCGCCACTCACCTTCAGCCCCCTATGGTTTTGCGTGGGTTGAACTCGAACGCCTCGCCAAACCGCCGGTAGACCTCGCGCTGGGCATCGGTACTGGCCGGAGGTGTCACTGTCTGCAGTACGACAACCATGTCTCCAGCCTGCCTGGCCGGGATTCCACGGCCCTTGAGACGTAGCTTTTTACCATTGGCACTGTTGGCGGGAATAGTCATCTTTACTGGCCCATCCGGGGTAGGCACCTGTATCTTGGCCCCAAGTGCGATTTCCCAGGGCGCCAGGGGTAAATCCAGAAACACCGTCTTGCCTTCGGTATGATAGAGCGCATGGGGGTTGAAATTGATTTCCAGATAGAGGTCACCGGGTCCGCCCGAGCCCATACCCGGCTCGCCCTGTCCCGCCAGGCGAATCTGCTGGCCCCCGGTAATGCCCTTGGGAATCTTGACATTGAGAGTACGTTCACGCAGCTGTGGGCGCCCGTTTGCACCAAGCGTCGGGTGCTTTAGGGTGATCTGGCGGGTACCGCCACGGTAACTGTCTTCCAGATCAATCGTGATACGAGCATAAGTGTTCTCCCCCTGGGCGCTGTACTGGTGCCGCTGCCGGCCACCATAGGTCTGGCTGAATCCGCCCCGGCCGAAGAGGCTTTCGAAGAAGTCGCTGAACGCCTCAGGGTCCGCATTGGTGTAACCACCGCCGTGGAATTCGAACCCTTCATCCCAGCCCGGCGGCGGACGGAAATCCTGGCCGGACTGATAGCCGGCGCCAAGCTGGTCGTAAGCGGCGCGCTTCTCCGGGTCCTTGAGCACTTCGTAGGCTTCGTTCACCTCTTTAAAATGCTCTTCGCCATGCTCCTCACTGCTGACATCGGGATGATATTTACGCGCCAGTTTGCGGTAGGCACGCTTGATCTCGGCCTGATCCGCACCCCGTTCAAGACCGAGTATTTTGTAGTAGTCCTTGTATTCCATGGCTTTAATAAAAGCGTATGATCCAGATCTTCGCCACGATGGCAGGGTAAATAGACTGGCGCCAGTACAACGCTACCTCTACAGGGCTATTTGCGGTGAAACACTGCTACACAACCGTAAAGTCCCCGATTGGCGGGAGGGCCCGACAGCCTGAATAGGCCACAGCCGGTTTTGGGTGCATGCCCCGCAGGAAGACGCCGACGCGTGCGGGCATTGGAAATACAGGCAGCGCTCCATAGCAGCGCAGGTCATCAAGCTACCAATCAAATGGATTATGGAGGGCCGCTCTACCTGCAAGGTGATGCATTAATCACCAAAGCCTCCAGAAACAACCGCAGCGCCGGGTGCTCTGCAGCACTTTTTTTGTAAGTGACCGCATTCAGGATGCGGTAGTGGAAGTGCTCCGCCAGCAGGGGGATCAGTTTGCCAGCCTCCACATAGCGCCGCGCCAAATATTCCGGCAGAAATCCGATGTAACAGCCGGAGAGGATCATCGCCAGCCGTGCGGCCATATGGTTAGCGGTGGAGCGATTGGGGAAGAGACGGTATAAGTGAGCAGCCCCGGAGAACACGGCGTGGCTGGGGGCGGCCAGTGTCTGCTGAGTGAGCAACTCTTCACTTAACCGGTCGGTATTGGCACAGGGGTGGTTGGCGCCGCAATAGAGGACGGATTGGTGATGAAAGAGGGGCTGGTATTCCAGCCCGGGACGGCGTGAGTGCAGGGGGTTGATGCCCACATCGGCGCGATTGGCGAGAATCTCCAACTCCAGCTCCTGAGGGGCGGCCAGCTGCAGCTCCAGTTGTAACTGGGGAGCGCGGTTTCGCAGGCGACCGATGGTACCGGGCAGGTCAAGCCGCGGGATTTCCAGTAGGTCATCCGGCATCACCAGGCGCAGGGTACCGGTCAACTGGGATTGAATGGCGTTTACCTGGCTTTTGAAAGCAGCCAGGTGGCCGTCCAGTTCCAGGATGGCCCGGTAGAGGCCCTCACCCTCCGGCGTCAACTTGAAATCGGCCCGGCCGCGGGAGCGCAGGCACAACTGCATGCCCAGGCGCGCTTCCAGATCGGAGAGATGCACGCTGATGGTGGAGCGGCCGATATTCAGGGCCACTTCCGCCGGGGCCAGGCCACCGGCACGCACCACCTCGCGAAAAACCCGCAACAGGCGCAAATCCATATCGCTAAGGCGTCCGCTCAGGGCGTTTTTGGTCTTGCGCATTTGACGGATTTTCCCTGTTCTTGCGATCTTTTTGGCGTAGATTGTCTGCACTTTTCAGTCTGTGCGAAAAGCGGTTGATGTATAAGATCGGTTAAAATTTGATAAATCTAAATTTTAGTTGCAAAAATATTACTATTTTCTGTGTTTCACTGCCGCCAGAATCGGCGCAACACGTTCAATAATCACTGTTTACCGGGAGTTTTCTCGTGAAGCTGGCAAATCCAGACCTGTTGAAATTTCAGAACTATATCGATGGAGCCTGGCGGGCTGCTGAGCGCACTATGGCGGTGTGTGATCCTGCCAGCGGCGAGCTGCTGGGCAATGTGGCCGATGGCACGGCAGCGGATGCAGAGGCTGCCGTGGCCGCCGCCACGGATGCCTTGCCGGAGTGGCGCCGCCGCACTGCGGGTGAGCGCGCTGCCACCCTCAAACGGTGGTACCAGCTGATTGTGGAAAACAGCGAGGATCTGGCACGTATTCTTACCCTGGAGCAAGGCAAGCCCCTGGCGGAAGCCCAGGGCGAGATCGCCTATGGTGCCTCGTTTATCGAGTGGTTCGCCGAGGAGTGCCGCCGGGCCTATGGACAAACCATTCCCACCCACAACCCGACCATGCGCTTGAGCACTATCCGTCAGCCAGTGGGAGTAGTCTCCTGCATCACCCCATGGAACTTCCCCAATGCCATGATTACCCGCAAGGCGGCACCGGCGCTGGCCGCCGGGTGTACCGTGGTGATCAAGCCCGCCCAGGAAACCCCGCTGTCTGCGCTGGCACTGTGTCAGTTGGCGGATGAGGCAGGTCTGCCAAAGGGAACCCTCAATGTGGTGACTGGTAGCGATGCAGCGGGCATCGGCAGGGTGCTGACCCAGGACCCACGCGTGGCCAAATTCACGTTTACCGGTTCTACCCCCGTGGGCAAACTGCTGATGGCCCAGTGTGCCAGCACCGTAAAGAAAATGTCTATGGAACTCGGCGGCAATGCGCCGTTTATCGTATTTGATGATGCGGATATGGACACGGCAGTAAAAGCCTGTATGGCCACCAAGTTTCGCAATGCGGGCCAGGTATGTGTGGCCACCAACCGCATCTATGTGCATCAAGCCGTACACGATGAGTTTGTTGAGAAGCTGCGCAGTGAAGTGGCCGCACTGAAGATCGGCCACGGTACCGAAGCGGGGGTCAATATGGGCCCGATGATCTTCCGCCGCGCAGTGGAGCGGGTACAGAACCTGGTGCAGGATGCGGTAGCCTCCGGTGCAAGAATAGAACTCGGTGGCGAACAGCTGCCAAATGGTGAGAATTATTTTGCGCCCACCTTGCTTACCGGTGTGACCGACGCAATGCGTATCGCCACAGAGGAGAATTTCGGCCCGGTCGCGGCAGTGCAAAAATTTACCGACGAAGCCGATGTAATCCGCCGCGCAAACGCTACACCTTATGGCCTCGCCGCCTACGTGATGAGTGAGAACATCCGGCGCGCGAATCGCGTGGTGGAAGCGTTGGAATACGGCATGGTCGCCTGCAATACCGGCGTTTTCTCCACCACTGTGGCACCGTTCGGCGGCAATAAGGAATCAGGCATTGGCCGCGAGGGCGGTGTCGAGGGCATGGCCGAGTTTTATGAGACCAAGTACTGCTGCTTCGGCGCCTGAAACCGGCTTTGAACGACATCGCCTTGTGCTTGTCCATACCGGTGAAAAGCGCCTGAATCAAGAACCGGGAGCCCGTAGCCCCCGCACCGATACACATTGAAATTTCAGGGAATCTGCGGAGATATTGTCTATGTCTGAATTGCAAACCAACGCGTTCTGGATGCCTTTTACACCCAATCGCGCCTTTAAGTCCGCCCCGCGGATTGTGGAGCGCGCAGAGGGCATTTACCTCACTGAAAAGGGTGGGCGCCAGATTATCGACGCCACTGCGGGCCTCTGGTGCAGCAACGCCGGTCACGGCCGCACGGAGATCGCCGATGCGATCTACAAACAGGCGAAAACCCTTGACTACAGTTCCATCTTTAACTTCGGCCACGAATTGGGTTTCGAATACGCCAACCGCCTGGTGCAACATACACCCGATGGCCTTAACCGCGTGTTCTTCGGCAACTCCGGTTCCGAGGCGGTGGAGACCGCACTGAAAATTGCCCTGCAATACCAGCGCGCGCGCGGCAAGGGCACCCGCACCATGTTTATCGGCCGTGAGAAAGGCTACCACGGGGTGAATTTTGGTGGTATTTCCGTGGGCGGTATTGCCCCGAATTACCAGAGCTTTGGCCAGCCAGTCAAAGCCAACCACCTGCGCCACACACTGGATATCAAGCGCAATGCGTTTAGCCGGGGTCTGCCGGAGCACGGCGTGGAACTGGCGGAAGACCTGGAGCGCCTGGTGAATTTCCACGGTGCGGACCAGATCGCCGCGGTCATTGTAGAGCCCTTTGCCGGAGCCGGCGGTGTGGTGTTACCACCAAAAGGCTACCTGCAGCGCCTGCGCGCGATCTGCGACAAGCACGACCTGTTGCTGATTTTCGACGAAGTGATTTCGGGCTGGGGCCGCACCGGTTCCGCGTTCGGTGCCATCGAGTTTGGTGTCACCCCGGATATGATCACTTCGGCCAAGGGTATTACCAATGCAGCGGTGCCCCTAAGTGCGGTATTCGTGCAAGAGGAGATACACAACACCATCATGGATGCCGCTGCGGAAGGTATGGTCGAATTCTTCCACGGCTACACTTACTCTGCACACCCGGTGGCCTGTGCCGCAGGGATGGCGACTTTGGATATCTACGAGCGAGAGGGTCTGCTCACCCGCGCATCCGGCGAGATCGCCCAGTACTGGGAAGACGCCCTGCACAGCCTGGCAGACGGGCACACTGTGATTGATGTGCGCAATTACGGCCTGGTGGGTGCGATTGAGCTGCGCGCACCGGAAAAGCTCAGTGGTAAATTCGGTGCCAAAGTCTCCGGCATGGCCTGGGAGGCGGGCGTGATGGCTCGCGGTATCGGCGACGCCCTGTGTATGTCGCCACCGCTGATTATCGAAAAACACCAGATCGACGCAGTTGTTGACAAGCTGCGCAGCGTGATCAACACGCTTACCTGATGCTCAAAAGCCGGACGTTTTGCCCAGCCTCCGGGCTGGGCAAACTCCGCTCTTATTCACCGAGTGATCAAACCGGTTGTGGAAAACCTATCCGCGCCGCTCTTGAGACACTGACAAAAATTCAGGAATTGTCCACAATTTAACAACCTCCGCGAAGCGGCAAAAGCGCTGACTTGCATCCTAAAACCCAATTCGCCAGTTGCAGCTACACTGGAAATAGCGGCCCGCGGCGCGATCCCGGTCTTTGCAGAGTCGACTGTCGGGTCGCGCTCGTGGGCCGCCTCCCTCCACTTCCCCACTTTTTCGTTATCTGTCTGGGAAAATTTCCCAAAAAACTGGTTATTTATACCCGGCAACACTTAAACTGAAGAAAAGACGTCATCTGGGTATTACTTTATGTCCACTGATCCTTCTTCTTTTCCTGCGAGTCGAATTTTACCGGCACTTTCTGCCAATTGGTGGCTGCTACTGCTACGGGGAATCGTCGCGGTTATTTTTGGTTTACTCACATTTATCTGGCCGGGCCTTACCCTGCTCACCCTGGTTTTGCTATTCGGCATTTACGCCCTGTTGGATGGTATTTTTTCCCTGGTTGCAGCCGTTCTAGGGCGGCACAAATCCTCGCCCTTATGGTGGCTGATTGTATCCGGGCTAATCAGTCTGGCTGCCGGAATCTTTACTTTCCTTTATCCACAGGTTACCGCCCTGGTGCTGGTGATTTTTATTGGTGCCTGGGCGCTGGTGCGGGGCATTTTTGAAATTGTCGGGGCGATTCGCCTGCGCAAGGAGATTGACAACGAGTGGCTGCTGATTGCAATCGGCATACTCTCGGTCATTTTCGGTATTGCCATACTGGTAAGCCCCGGTGCCGGAGCCCTTGCATTGGTATGGGTGATCGGAGCCTACGCGATCATTTTCGGTCTGCCCATGATCTGGCTGGCATTTCGCCTGCGCAAGCACCAGAAGGGTGCGTTGGTATCTTCGGGAGACTGACTATTCTCTCCGCGATCAACCTGGGGGCTTATGACTTAATCGGCTATCGTCCGAGAATACCGGGCAGCTCCGCAAAGTTGCCCTTAGCCCATGGTTAGTAGCGATCAGCGGCGCACCCCTTGTGTTATTCGCCAGGTAGGCATATGTTCCTCCTGGCCGAGACTCTCTGCGACCTGCTGGTAAGGCAGGAGGAAAGAATATGCCTCTCTCAGGATTGTATGAGGTATAAATATCGATTGCGAGCGCACAGGAGTGTATTCACAGTGCGTCCTGGGAGGGGGATATTCTTTCCTTCCGACCCGGCAGTAAAACTATCTATATGATATTACGCGGGCAACCTCAATTTGCCTGTTGCCGCTTTCGGGAAACTGGAGGACTTATTAATAAAAACACCAGAACTCACTGACTCA
Organism: Microbulbifer jejuensis; assembly: GCF_047289955.1. NCBI lineage: Bacteria > Pseudomonadati > Pseudomonadota > Gammaproteobacteria > Cellvibrionales > Microbulbiferaceae > Microbulbifer > Microbulbifer jejuensis. Next base: position 201,914 of record NZ_JBLBUB010000004.1, on the reverse strand, counting down.
TTGATCGAATAAAGGCATTGGCCTGGCGGTGTATGCCCTGCCGTTCTTTTTTTGGTTTTTTATCTAACATGTTGAGTGCCATGGCCATTCTGGGATTACCTTTAAAATAGTCATACTTTTCCATCAGGAAATTCCAGTAAAGATAATTAAATGGACAGGCTCCTTCACCCGTTTTTTTATTGACATTATACTTGCAATCCCCGCAGTAGTTACTCATTTTGTTAATATAGGCTCCGCTACTGACGTAGGGTTTAGTGGCGATCATTCCGCCATCGGCAAATTGACTCATCCCCCGTGTATTTGGCATTTCCACCCACTGCACCGCATCAATATAGATTCCCAAATACCAGGCATCAATCTGATCCGGATGTGTCTGTATGAGAAGTGCAAAGTTCCCCGTTATCATCAAACGCTGGATATGATGTGCATAGCTGTGCTCCAAGCTGTTTTTGATTGTGTGGTACAGGCAGTTCATTTCAGTATCCGCTGTCCAATACCATTTCGGTAGTCGGTTTCTGTTTTGCAATACATTGCAGTGCGAGTATCCGGGCATCTCTCGCCAATAAATACCACGCATATATTCCCGCCATCCCAATATCTGCCGGATAAACCCCTCAACCTGGCTGATAGAAATAGTCCGTTGGCTTTTCCGCCATCGATGGATTGCGGCATCTATCACCTCCCGTGGACTCAGCAGCTTACAGTTGAGGGAAAAGCTGAGCCGGCTGTGGAACAGGCAGGTTTCCTCTGGGTCCATGGCATCCTGAAAGTCACCGAAGTGTGGCAACAGGTGTTTGCAAAAGTGTTGCAGCATTTTCAAGCTGTCTTTTCGGTCTCCCGGCCATGAAAAACCCTCTGGATTTATATCGCCTATGGTTTTTACGCCCGCTTGTCGGATACGGGCTAGGGTATGACCAACCTCCTTGCGAAACCGGCATTGTCCGGGCACCACCAAGTCGCCCTTCCACTTGTTGCGGTTGCTCTGGTCGTAATTCCATTTACCGCCTTCCGGTTTGACTTGTTGAGACATCAGGATATCGTGCTTTTTGCGCATATGACGATAGAAATTTTCCATGAGCAGAGTTTTTTTACCACGGAAAAAATTCGACAACGCCTCTCTGCTGGTAAAGAAGTGCTCCGTGTCGTAGGCACAGCACTCTATTTCCAGTTCCCGGGTGAGTATTTTCAATTGTTTGTCCAGGCGATACTCATCCGGGAGCTGGTATTCAAACTTCTGAATAGCAAAACGTTTTATCAGTTGCTTGATATTTGCCGCAAGGTTTTGCTGGTTTTCCCTATTATCCAGGCGGTAGTAAATAACCTGCTTCCCACGGGATTCCAACCAATTGGCAAACTGGCCCATGGCCTCAAAAAAGGCCACTATTTTTTGGATATGATGGACTGTATAATCCGTTTCCTGACGCATTTCGGCGATAAAGTAGAGTACCTCGTCACTGTTTTCACGGTACCAGGAGTGCTTGTGATTTAGTTGATCGCCGAGAATCAGTCGCAGGGTTTTCACAAAGGGCATCCTTTCGGCTATGGCGCCGATTCTTTCCTCAGCCGTTATAGCCCGGGCCGGCCATAGACCACTTTCATCGCAAAAAATACAGTGCCAAAACACACCGCCCATGGGATTGCGAGGCTAGCCCCCCGGTCCTCTCCAGGTGGTTGGTGGGAACCCAGGGGAGGAGAGCGGCCTGATTCGTTCAGTAGTAGCAGATTCCGTGACTGGACACCACGGATGGCTGCCAATGCCGCTGCCAGATGTACTCCATCATCCAGTGAGATGGGTGCCGACGTGTGGCTCTGCTCTGTGTGGACTAAACAAGGTGTTCTGGTTTCTATATAGCAGAAACACTATTTCCACTTTCCGGCCTCCCCCAGACGCAGGCGTGAAGTATCGACTACATCCCAGCACCAAAACGCTCTCCAGCCAGTGAAAATGGCCCGTGACGGTCCATTATTACCATGATGAGTGGGCAACGTTATCCCGACTCTGGCCACTGTGGACACTGCTACCGATAGGTCCTGTAGTCGGTATCGTACACACAACCCTATCCGGGCCGGATTGTGTTAGGTACGCCGACACCATTACAGGATGGGCCGATAGTCCTTGAAAGCGCTCACGAAGCGCATCGCACAGACTCGGCATTTCAACGTATAATCCCGCTCGATAATGAACCTACCCGCTAGCCATCGGGTAGAATCCCCTTTTGGCAGCTTATTGGTTTTACGAAGCTACCCACCTTCTCCATGGGTGGGGTCGATCACCGCATTCCTGGTTTCTCAATGTCGCCGTTATTCATTAACAGGGCAACAGGGCCTACTGCATGAATATTAGCAATCAAAAATAAACAAAAAATATCCAGAACGGAGAGGAAAATATGATCCACAAGAGCAAACTGGCGGCACCTGGGCTTGCCGTCACCCTGATTTGCGGTGCCATCCTGGCCGCCTGCAGCCAGGTTTCCGGCACACCAAAATCCGTCCCCGATGCAGCTGCAACAATCCCAACCAGAGCCGCAATACCGGGACTTTCTGAAAAGTATGCCAAATTGCGCAAGCGGCAGGTGGCCCAGGTGGACTACCAGCTCAGTGCCAATTTAGACAGGAATAGCGATAGCTTTTCCGGCACCGTCACTGCCGATACGACATTCCAGCATACCCTGCAACAACCACTGACTATCGATTTCGCCGGGGGCACGGTAGAATCTGTCGCCGTGGACGGACGGGATATTCCCGTCGAATACAACGACCACTTTATCACGATTGCCGCACAACACCTCCCCAATCTACAGCATGCTATCACGGTGCACTTCCAGCACCCCTACTCCAAAAACGGCTCCGGGCTCCATCGCTTTGAAGATCCCAAAGATGGTAAAGTCTATATGTATACGGACTTCGAGCCCTACGATGCCAACCGCCTGTTCCCGCATTTCGACCAGCCAAATCTAAAAGCGCATTATACCCTGGATGTTATTGCCCCCAAAGACTGGATAGTGATTAGTGCTGAGCGAGAAAGCCGTGTAGAAAAAAAGGGGGAGCTGCGTCACTGGTTCTTCCCACAAAGCCAGAAGTTTTCATCCTATATTTTCTCCCTTCACGCCGGCCCTTATCATATCTGGGAAGATGAGGCCGACGGCATTCCCCTGCGGCTGATGGCTCGCCAAAGCCTGGCACAGTATGTCAAGCCCGACGACTGGTTCACCTTCACCAAACAGTCTTTTGCGTTTTTTCAGCCCTATTTTGAAATTGACTATCCTTTCAAAAAATATGACCAAATCCTGGTACCTGATTTCAATGCCGGTGCCATGGAAAATGTGGGGTCAGTGACTTTTAACGATAGTTACGTTTCCCGTGGTGAAAAAACTCAAGCACAGAGAATGCGTCTTGCCAATGTGATTGCCCATGAGATGGCCCATCAGTGGTTTGGTGATCTGGTGACCATGAACTGGTGGGATGATCTGTGGTTGAACGAAAGTTTCGCCACCTATATGGCCAATCTGTCCCTGGCCGAAAATAGTGAATTTACCAATACCTGGGAGAATTTTTATCTGGGCACCAAACAGTGGGCCTATAACGCAGACCAGCGCCCCACTACCCATGCCATTCAATTGCCGGTCAAAAATACCGATGAGGCTTTCGCTAATTTTGATGGCATTACTTACGGCAAAGGCGGCTCCATACTCAAACAGCTTCCCTACTACCTGGGCAAGGAGGCGTTTCGAAAGGGGGTCAGCAACTACCTGAAAGCACTGTCCTACCGCAACTCGACCCTGGATGACTTTATGGGCCACCTGGGTGTGGCCGCCGGGATGGATTTGGACCAGTGGCAACAACAATGGCTCTACAAAGCCGGCCTGAACACGATTGAGGCCAGCTTTCAGTGTCAAAAGGATCAAATTACCGGCCTGACCCTGAAACAGACTGCACCCAAGGAGTATCCAACCCTGCGGACACAACGCACACAACTCGGCTTCTACCGCATGGAAAGCGAAAGTATGAAACAGGTGGCAACCCTGCCTGTGCTATACAGTGGCGCTATAACCAAGGTAAAGGAGGCCGTAGGCCTTCCCTGCCCCGAGATTCTCTATCCCAACGAAGGAGACTGGGCGTTTGCCAAGGTTAATCTGGATCCGGTGTCCGTCGAGAATATGTCAAAATACATTAACGATATCGAACCGCCCTTTATCCGCTTGATGTTGTGGCAAAGTCTGTTTGACAGTACTTATGATGCAAAACTGCCCCTGGACAAATATATCAGTTTTCTTCTCAGCAACGGCGCCGCTGAGCAGGACATCAATGCGGTTCGCTTGAATGCCCGCAACCTGGGCTTTGCCTATGGTTACCTGAATCAAATCCCTATCGAAAATGTGCGCCGGGATGAGCTGCAGCTGGCCATCGAAAACTTCGTCTGGACACAGTTGCAGCAGTCTCCTGCAGGTAGTGACAGACAGAAAACCTGGTTCAGGGCCTTTACCGATGTAGCCCACTCCACCCGTGCCCTCTCCCACGCCAGACAGATGTTGTTAGGCGAGCTGACTGTTGGTGGTCTGAAATTGGACCCGGATATGCGCTGGGACCTGATCACTCTGCAAAATCGGTATTTATATTCCGACTACGAACAAGCTATTGAGCGCGAGTTACAAGCGGATAACTCCGATCGCGCAAAACTCAATGCCATCGCTGCTGAAGCCGTACGCCCTCTGCCGGAAAGTAAACAAAAATGGCTGGACAACCTGAGTATGCATCGCGATAAATTCAAACTGAGTGAACTCCGGGAGGCCGCCTACTCAATGTTTCCCTCCGAACAAATCGGGCTTTTTAATACCAACAGCGAGCGTATTTTTGCAACCCTGAGTCAAATCAACGCCGAGGATTCTCCGGAGTTAATCAGCACCTATGCGAGTATCTTTCCGTTGATGTGCAACCAAAAGGATGCACAGAAAATCAAAGACACACTGGCAGAAAAACAGCAACTCAAACCGATGCTGGTGAAAGCGCTTAAAAATCATCTGTACTCAAGCGGTCGCTGCATTGCCATGGGGGAGGTATTGGCACAAAACAGCATCCAGATCAGAAAATAAACTGCCGGGCTAGTAGCACCCGGAGAGACCCCACCACCGACCGCAGGCCGGTGATGGGGTCTCTCAATAGGCAGGCCACTGCACAACAGTATTAATGGGTTGTAGAAAGACCCATCTAAGGCCAGGCTGAGTGCTTAACTACACTCTCTCACAGCTGCACCTGTGATTTTTAATCTACTTTGTAGGATAAATCGCCGGATGCGCTCCCCGATACCTTAATGGTTTTGACCGTTTCGCCTTTCGCCATTTTATCCAGACACACACTGGCTAATTCAGGCAGCAGGGTCCTGTTGAGAATAATCTCGATATTACGCGCACCCGTATCAGTCTCATGACACCGGGCGACGATATTGATCAGCACATCCTCATCAAACGAAAAGGAGGCACCATAATGCTCCCTTATGCGTTTGCCGATCTTGCCTAGATGGAGTTTGCAGATGGTCATCAAATTCTCATCGTCCAGAGGATAATAGGCAATCACATTGGAACGACCGAGAAATGCCGGCTTGAATTTCTGTAAAAGATGAGAGCGGATATTATCCAGTAACACATCCGGCTCCGGCCTTTCCTCTACCTGGTTAAAGATAGCCCTGATCGCTTCTTCACCGGCATTGGAGGTCATGATAATAACGGTATTCTTGAAATCGATATCCCGGCCTTCACCATCTTTTATGATGCCTTTATCAAACAGATTGTAGAAAATATCCTGCACACCGGGATGCGCTTTCTCCATCTCATCTAATAAAATGACCGAATAGGGCTTGCGCCGTGCAGCTTCGGTCAAAACACCACCCTCGCCGTATCCAACATATCCGGGGGGAGAGCCGAGTAGCATGGAAACCTTATGCTCTTCTTTAAACTCGGCCATATTAATGGTTGTGACATTCTGCTCACCGCCAAAGAGCTCATCTGCCAGGGCCAATGCGGTCTCGGTTTTACCTACACCGCTGGTTCCACAGAACATAAATACGCCCACAGGCTTGCGGGGATCGGTGAGACCGGCGCGAGCGGTGTGAATGGATTGCGCTATCGCTTCAATCGCATGAGGCTGCCCGATAATGCGTTTGTTTAAGCGCTCGGCCAGGGTCTTCACCGCGATGATCTCATCGCTAACCATCTTGCCAAGCGGGATTCCCGTCCAGTTGGCAACCACCGCAGCAATGGCTTGCTCATCCACAGCGGGCTGTATCAAAGGGGTATTGCCCTGAACATCCAACAGGTCCCCAGTGAGAGATTTAAGCTGCTGCTGACAATCTGCCAGTGTAGCGGTATCCGGTGCTCCATCACTGCTCTGGATATTCATAAACTCTGAGTCAACCTGATCGCGTAGGTCCTGGATTTTCCCGACCAGTTCACGCTCTTTGACCAGCTGCTGATCCAGAGAAATCAAACGCTGTTGTTCCGTTTCCTTAAGTGCGCTCAGCTCGGCCAACTGCTCTTCATATCCTCCCAGAGCTGCGTTTTCACGCTCCAGCTTGCTCAGGGTTGTTTCAGTGCGGTCGATCGTATTGCGTGCATCTTCAATAGAGCCAGGTGTAGAAGACTGACTTAGCGCAACCCGGGCACAGGCGGTATCCAACAGGCTGACAGATTTATCCGGTAGCTGACGTCCGGGAATATAGCGGTGTGATAGTTTGACAGAAGCGATAATAGCTTCATCCAGGATACGCACATTGTGATGCTGCTCCAAGCTGGTGGCAATACCGCGCATCATATCAATGGCATCCCCTTCGCCAGGCTCCTCTACTTTCACAACCTGGAAGCGCCTGGTCAGTGCGGGGTCGCGTTCGAAATACTTTTTATATTCCGCCCAGGTGGTCGCCGCAAGTGTTCGGAGTTCTCCTCTGGCCAAAGCCGGCTTTAACAGGTTGGCCGCATCCCCCTGTCCCTCTTTCCCACCTGCACCTATCATGGTATGGGCTTCATCGATAAACAAAATGATCGGCGTTGCCGAAGCACGAACCTCTTCAATCACAGACTTCAGGCGGTTTTCGAACTCACCTTTGACACTGGCTCCGGCCTGTAAGAGACCGAGATCCAGAGTGCGCACCGCCACCCCCCTGAGCGGTGCGGGTACATCGCCGTTGGCAATTCGCAGGGCAAAACCCTCAACCACTGCGGTTTTACCCACACCAGCCTCACCGGTCAATATCGGATTGTTCTGTCGGCGGCGTGTCAAAATATCAATACACTGGCGGATTTCCTCATCCCGGCCAAGGACCGGATCGACTTCCCCTTGTTTGGCCCTTTCGGTCAAATTAATGGTGTATTTATCCAGCGCCGGTGCTTTGCTCGCCACCACGGCCGCTGCAGTAATGCCCCCATCCGTTGTCACACCCGCTACTATATGGCTGGATTCGCCACTTTGGCCAAACATGGCTCGCGCTGTTTCTCGAAGAGACTCGGGCGCGATGCTTTTGAGTTCCGGGCAGGATTCAAGTAACTGCCTTCGAGAAGTTTCCTCCAGCATCAGGGCGGCCAGCAAATGTCCCGAGCCAATAGCGTGATAACCATAGTCAATAGAGGCGAGCATCCAGGCATTTTTAGTGACTTCCACAATAGTCGGCGACAATGCCGGGGGGCGACTGCTGCCAGTGCGAAACCCTGCAATGGCAGTTGCCAACTGCTTGGCTAACTTTTCCGGAATAACGCCATGCTTTTTTAACAACAGGTAGAGATCCGTATCAGACTGATCCAAAAGCTTCAGCATCCAGTGCTCAAGCTCTACATTGTATTGATTTTGTGCAAGGCACAGTCCGGCAGCGCCTTCAAGAGAATCGCGCATATATGGTGTCATGTTATCCACTAACCGTTTAAGGTCGATATGTATCACGGTCTAAAATTCCTTTTAAAATTAATGGGTAAGTAAAGATTCTGCAGTGGGTAAAGCTTCATCCGGAGATATGTTTTCGGCACTCAACGTGATTTCTACGAGTTCGACAGTTTCCTGGTCACTGACCATATGGGTATTCCAGCCCAGCAGGGGAGCATGTTCAGGTTTCCTGTTTAGCTGTGCCGGTGGTACCTGATCTGTAGGTAGGGTGACTAAGAGTTCAAAATCCAGTTCGATTCCCGCACTGAATTTGATAAATGCCTTTAGCGCCTCCAGCTCTTGGGTGCCGGGGGCGATGGTCATAAACTGCTCATACGCCATTGGCTCAATAACCACCTGAAATTTATTTTGTGCCTGGAAGCAGTGCGTACCGAGAATGGTGTTTTTCCCCAGGCAATTATTTACTCCATCAGGCGCGCTTATGCAGGGTAAACGACACAGAATATCTCTTGGCAGCGCATCCCACTGACCTTGAAACTGCTCAATAGTGACAGACAAGCCAAAGTAATTTTTAATCATACTGGTCAGTGCAGCAACAGAACAACGCGCTTGGCTGAAGTGGCCTGCCATGCCCAGAAGAGCCTCATCGGGTACGGGCATACGGTAACGCATTTCGCTGGTGCCCAACCCGGCCAAAGCGGCTATACCCTGAGTGAAGAGGTCCGGTTCCCTTTCATTGCGCAATCGCTGCCGTTCATAGTTTACCGGTAGTTGGTATTTGGACCAGGCTTGATAAAGTAGCGAGATATGACGGTGATTGAACAGGTTGAGAAAATCCCGCAGGGCGGTGTTATTTTCCCGGAGTTCCTTCTGCACAAGCTCCGTAAGATAGTAGGGCATAACACCCTGACTGCCAATCAGCCCGGTAAACCCCACTTCCATCTGCCACTGGTTCGACAGGTTGTCCTGAAGGTCACTTTCGTCAACCGGCTTCCTCTCCAGGCTCAGTACATCTGAACCGACAAAAGAAAGTCCACACTGGGCACTAAAACGAATAAACTCTTTGGAGGGCGGTGCCGCACCGGCAATGGCTGCGTTACAGAAATCATCATCGGCCATAGTTACAGCCCGCTCTACAAGACGTACAGCCTGGTAGAAGTCAAAGCTATAGGGCTCTCGACTCAGCCGCTCTATTACAGTAACGCTTTTTCTCCGGCACGAGGTGGCCATCTCTTCAGTTCTCCATCTCTGCCGTTTATTGTGGCAATTAATTTTGTAAAAGAGTTAATGGAACAATAGAGGCCAAGGAAGCGTTCGATAATACTGGCAAACAAGACCGGGCTGGTTCCTGTCAGCATCATTGAATCCAGCTCAATTTCAACCTCGGTACCCCGACAGAGTACAATGCTCTGATCTATCTGAATTGGAGCGGTGACCGGTTTGGTATTCAGCCTTAATAGTGACTCTATCAAGTTCCTTATACTCGCAGAATCACGAAAGTCATATAGTCTGAATATCTCCTTGAGAGCATCACAACCCTGGGTTCCGCAAAGAGACAGATGATTCAAGTTCAAGTGAGAAATGAGTCGCCAATAGCCCCGCTCCCGCCTCGGCGGCCGCAGTGTCGCACTCGGTGCGATGACACAGCTAATGCGGCTTGCCGGTAGATCCCCATCTACCACTTCCAGGTAAGGTTGCGCATTCCCGCTGGGGAGCTTTTTGGGAAGATTCCTGTTGCAGCAGGTTAACTTGATATCCAGTGTCTGATCACTAATCCGGTGTGGGTTAAAATTCAGGTCCACCAAGCTAATATCGACTTCGGAAGCATACTCATTGCGATGCTCCCCTTCAATAACCTCACGCCGTCGGCTAAACCAGAAAGCAGACTGTTGCGCATGGTGTTGACTGTGTTTTATGCCATAAAATGGTCGATACCTGGTCGCCTTCCCATTTCCATCCGTTGCGGTAACCTCATCGATAGAGTAAATTTCCAATCCATCGTTTCGGCGTGCATCGGGTACTATTTGATAATGATACTGCGCGTGGCTTAGCGGAATAGGGTCTGCACTTTGTGTGAATAGATTCACCACCGGCGTACAGCCGAGTGCAAACATACCCGGGACCAATTGTTTTTCTAATTCTTCGTGAGTTTCCGAGAGGTAAAAATAGAGCGTGAGGGAGTCTTCAAAACTCTCGTTGATTGCCCTTTGGAGGTTTTTGATATCCAGGAACAGAAATTTTTCCGGAAAGGCAAAATACTCGGTGAGCAGGCGATAGCCAATAAATGCTGTGTCGGGATACGGCAGTAGACCCTGATCCTCATCCAGTCCCACTTGCCCGATCTCATCCGGGGATAGAAAAGTCGGCTTGGGATCGGTCTCACCGTGCGCCACTACCAGTTTTACACACTTTGTCAACAGCAAGTCATACAAGCTGTAAACATGTGTGGGCTGCCCCCGCAGGAAGAAACGCAAACATCCCGGCTTCATTTCTGCAAAGCTCAAATCCGGACTCAGGGTTTTTAAGGTTAACTTGAGAACCGCATTGGCGCCCTGGACATCATTACAGCCAGGTGCAATAAAAGGCCTGGGCATTAAGCTGGCACTCACCGGCTGGAACGGGCTTATTTCCACGGGGTAGCAGGTGGTAAACCGGCAGACCTGCCCCTGAAAGGGCTCGCTTTCCAGAAGTGTCCTGGCCTCCACCGGCGTTATGGCGTCTAGATCCTCATCTGGCTCAAACTGCACAATGGCGCAGGAGGGAATCGGGCGCAAATAGTGTGGATAGAGGGTTTCCAGCATAGCATCTGTCAGTTCCGGAAAGTCGTCACTGAGTTTTTGCTGAACCCTCGCATTCATGTAGGCAAAGCCCGATAGCAGACGCCCCACCAAGGGATCATCTACAGTCTCCGTATCCAGTTGTAACCTGGAGGCCGCAGCGGGGTGCATGCGGGCAAATTCAGCGGCTGTCTGCTGGATAAAGGCCAACTCGCGCTCGTAGAGATCGATTAAACGTTCACTCATTATATAATCTCGGACACGTCGACCATTTGGGTCACGGGATTCAGGGCGGAATCAAAAACAATGACCTCCGAGGCCGGGTTGACATATAGAACCGCTTCGACACGAAACCGTATACTCGGGTCTTCCATATCTATCTTTTCCTGTGTCGTCACCTTGACAGAGCGAATCCTCGGCTCAAAGTGCACAATGGTTTTCTCAATATCACGACAGAACTGTTTTCTGCTACCCAGAGAAGATAGATTAATCGTGGATAAATCCGGCAGGCCGTAATTAATATTGGAGCCCTGCAGGTGCGTCAGGCTATCTGCTGCAGAAATACAGCGGTAGCGCGTATTAAATAAATACTCGAGGTCCCGCCGCACGCCTTCGCGCAACTGCCGCAATATTTGGTGTGACTGGTGCATATCCAGTTTGCGCGAGGATTCCAGCAGTCGATCCAAAATCGGTGCCAGCAGACGCTTTTCTTTTGCCATCGAACTAGGCAGCTCCCACCCCAATCGTTGCCAGCGCTGTGGTCAGTTTCAACTCTGATACAAGATGATCGACGGTATAGTGGCTCTTCAAGTGAATCACGCTTTGATAGCTACCGGCTTTACCCGGTTCATCGGCCACCCTGACCCGGGCTTCACGCAGCGGGTAGCGCGCGAGCATTTCCCAGGAAAGGTCGTCCCGCCCAGTTGTATAGCGATCCAGCCAATGCTGCAATTGGCGCTCGCAATCCGCCGCATTCATATAAGCGCCCACTTTGTCCCGGATCATTACCTTGATGTAATGGGCAAAACGCGATGCACAGAGTATCTGCTGCAACATTGAACTGATCCTGGCATTTGCAGTGGCGGCCTTGGAAGTATACTGCTTGGCTTTTTGCAGCGAGGGAACACTGTTAAAGGCACAATAGGGCGTATCGTAACAATGGCTCAGACAAACAAAACCCAACTCAGAGAGATCCCGTTCAACAAAATCGGTAACCAGAATGGAGGTGGACATACGCACCATGCCCGGGCGACTGTCGGGCTTGTAAGGCACAACCGGTAACTGGGTCACCAGTCCACCGCCCAAGTGGTCTCGGGCAACGCCACGAATATGGGAAAACCAGCCGACCTCACTGAATTCCCGCAGCAATACCGCACCCAGGGCAAAGCAGGCATTGCCCCACAAGTAGTGCCGGCTATGCAATGCCGCAACCTGCTCTTCAAACCGCAAGCCACGGTATAGTGAAAAATCAACACTATAGGGTTTCCGCATCAACACCTGTGGCAGAGTCACTGCGATAAAACGGCTGTCTTCCAACTCGCGAAGACTGTTCCAGCGGATATATTCACCCTGACGAAAAACTTCAGAAAACCGGATGGGCTTTGCCAGGTCATCAAAGTGATCCACACCGAACAGTTGCGGGCTGGCCGCACAGACAAAAGGGGCAAATGCGGCGGCCGCTGTATGCGCTATTCCTTGGAGGGTAAAGACATCATCATACGGATGTTCCGGCAAAGGGCGGTGGGAAATATAGTAATCCCCCAGTAAAAGGCCAAAAGGTTCTCCGCCCGGAGTACCGAATTCCTCATTATATACAAGGTGGAAAAGACCGGACTGATCAAAATCCGGGGCCCGCTCCACATCCTTGCTGAGATCCCTCCAGTTCACATCCAGCAACTTTATCTTGATATTGTCCGAATGGGGCGTATTGAAAACCAACATGGATAGGCCGCGCCAACTGGCCTCCAGTCGCTGAAAGCGGCGATGGTGTATTATCCGGTTAACCTGGTTACAAATCAGCTCGTCCAGCTCCACGATCATACGATTGAGATACTGGCGAACAGAAAAGCTTTTTTCTTTAGGGCAGGGACAGATCTCGCTCAACCAATATTCAAAAGCAAACAGGGTATCCGGTTCCTGTAAAAAATTCCGAAGTTCAGTCTGTTCCCCCCTGGCCAATTTTTCCGATAGTATTTCTATGTGATCTTCCGCTATCGGGCGGGCTGTCGTACGAGACACCGGACACTCCCACAAGTAGTATTTTTGAGAGACTCGATAGAATCCCGGCCCAGGACAAGACCTTTTGATAACATGGCCCGCCTTTGTCCGGCGGGCCTGGGCATTATCCGGCAGAAGGGATATTCGCCACCATGCGCATGGACGTAGTCAACTCTTCCATCTGCAACCAGGGCTTCAGGTAAGCCACGGCACTATAGCAACCCGGTTGTCCCGGAATTTCCTTGACCTCTACCCGGGCTTCGGAAAGCGGGTACTTCGCCTTCATTTCCGGGCTCGCATCCGGATTGGAGTTGGTGTATTGGATAATCCACTTATTCAACCAGCGTTCGCAGTCACTGGCTTCCATAAATGAACCCACTTTATCCCGCGCCATGACCTTCAGGTAGTGGGCGATACGGGAAGTGGCCATCAGGTAGGGAAGTCGCGCGGAGATGGCTGCGTTCGATGTTGCATCCGGATCATCATAGGTGTTGGGTTTTTGCGCACTCTGGGAGCCAAAGAAGACAGAGTAGTCGGTATTTTTGTAGTGACACAGGGGCAGAAAGCCTTGTGCACTCAACTCCGCTTCACGGCGATCAGTGATACCGATTTCGGTGGGGCACTTTTGATCCAGATCGCCATCATCGCTCTTGAACACATGAGAAGGCAACCCTTCGACCTTACCACCACCCTCGGCACCGCGGATTGCTGTACACCAGGAGTTTTCAGCAAACGCCTTGGTCATGGTGGTACCCATAACGTAAGAAGCATTCATCCAGCAGTACTGATTGTGCTCTGCCGAGCGAGAAACACCGGACTCGTCTACTTCAAACTCCTCGAAGTTAAACGCTTCGATCGGTTTGGTATTGGCTCCGTATGGAGTGCGGGCCAGTGTACGCGGCATTACCAAAGTGACAAATCGGGAGTCGTCACTGTCGCGGAAACTGCGCCACTTGATATATTCGGCGGATTCGAATATACCACCGAGATCCCGCGGCTTGGACAGTTCGGTATAATCATCAAAGCCAAACATGCCCGCGCCTGCAGCCGCGATAAATGGGCAAAAGCCCGCTGCGGCAACGTTAGACATTTTGCTCAAAAGCTCGATATCTTCCGGGTGGCTGGTAAACTCAAAATCGCCGATCATGCAGCCATAGGGCTCTCCCCCTGCAGTGCCAAACTCTTCTTCGTAAATTTTCTTGAAAGTCTGACTCTGGTCAAATTCAACAGCCTTGTCCAGATCGCGGAACAATTCGCGCTTACTCAGGTTGAGCATGCGTATTTTCATGGTCGCGCCGGTCTCGCTGTTCATAACAAGGTGGTTGAGCCCTCTCCATGAACCCTCCAATTTTTGGAATTTGGAATCGCGCAGAATCGCGGACAGTTGTCTGGACATTGCGGTATCCAGTGCACTGACCGCTTTCTTAATCGTTTGGGTCAGGTTGCGGTCCCAGGTCACGGTGCCTTTTAGCACCTGCTCGGTGAGGTTCGCAATCAGATCCTGGGCCTCCTGTGGCTCTGTTTGCTTGGTTGCCGCGATCGCCTGCTCCAGCAGGCCAGCCGATTGCTCCTCGGCCTCGCTTTCCGCAATATTTTCTACTTCTGTACTCATTCTGAGTCCTCTCCCTTATCCCCGTTTAAGCCCAGTTGCTCGGAAATAGCACCGACGTTTTCCGTGCTCTTCAGGATATCCTCCAGCACCTTTTCAAGTTCTTCTGAACGATCGGCCTTGCTGAGGAGATCACGCAATTTGCTGCGCGCTTCGAGAAGCTGCTTCAGTGGTTCAACCTGCTCAACGATTTGCTCAGGAGAAAAGTCATCCATGTGTTTGAAGTCGAGATCAACAGCCATCTTGCTGCCGTCTCCGGATAGCGTGTTTTCCACCTGCAGATTCAACTTCGGATTCACTTTGGTCATTACATCATTGAAGTTATCGCGATCTATTTGCACAAATTTGCGATCTTTCAATACCCTGCGATTTTCAGCGTTATCCCCCGAATAATCGCCCATGACACCCGCCACAAAAGGAAGTTCCTTTTTGACTTCAGCGCCATTGGTCTCTACATCGTAGGTAATATGCACACGGGGTTTACGCACACGCTTGAGTTTATTGTGGATGCTCTCGGACATCTCAGGTCTCCTTTCCTAGCTTTAGGGACTATTGTCAATTAACTACCAGCCTGTGCTGGTTTCTTCTTGCGGTTGCCCCCAACCATCATCGGAAGCGGACACCGGCCCAGAGGCCGCTGGCACCGGCTCGGGGGCTGCTGGTGCTGGGGAACGACTGTTACTGGTTAGCGGTGGCGCCACGTAGCGCTGGCTATCGGTTCCGTCGAGACGCACACCGGTTAACTGGGAGTAAAGCACACGTGCCTGCTCATCTGGGAGCAGCTCCGCCATCAATTCAGAAACCGTCATACGTCCCCAGCCAATCAATCTTTCCAGGCTCGGCGCCAAAGGTGTGTGCGGCTCATAGGTACGGAAGTACTTCGCGGCCTGCTCCAGCAACCCAAGTGCGTCCTCCCGC
Source organism: Microbulbifer jejuensis (assembly GCF_047289955.1). NCBI lineage: Bacteria > Pseudomonadati > Pseudomonadota > Gammaproteobacteria > Cellvibrionales > Microbulbiferaceae > Microbulbifer > Microbulbifer jejuensis. The sequence continues at coordinate 186,530 of NZ_JBLBUB010000004.1, read as the reverse complement.
GAGGACACAGGCCCTGCGGGCACTGAGAGTCTGTTGTCAGCCACCCCAGTCTCGACGGGCATATCAGACCCAGTTTCACTGGATGGAACATCATTCTGCGCGACCGCTTCGGACTGTGCGATGGATTGCAGCTGGATTTTGTAAATAAAGCGTGCAGTGCGCAATACCTCATCCAACAGAGAGGAAATATTTGTTGACGGTGGTGCCTCGTGCCCACACCGCGCTCGCAGTGCATTGTTCATATTGCCGAAATGGCTCAGGGCGGTTTCTATTGTTTCAATAAGGTTCTGGGCCCAGTCGTCACTCGCACTGTTCACACACAGGTTGACCGCTTCCAGGCTGTAGCCCAGGGTCTCAATGCGTGCCGTTTTCGCATCCTCATCCGCAATTCTGTCTGCATCCCGCGCCTGCTGGTGCTGAAAGAATGAGAATTCACTGCAATCGTCTTCCGGTGTAATAGCGGCGCTGCGAATTGGCATCATTAATGTGCCATCACCACCGTCGCCATTGAGACCGGTCAGTGGTGCCACTTTGGTTTCAATACCGTCTTCGTCCGGCAGCGGGTACAGACCATCCCAAAAATCTTCAAGCAACCGGTCAATCAGCTGAAAGCCATCGCGCAGCCCGCTAAATCCGTGCAAACGGATCAGGGCTTCGGTGTACCAACTGGCAACTTCCAGGTCTTTGCTTTTCTCGATGAGGATTTTTTCTGCGAACCTGGCCACATCGCGCCAGGGCGCCAGCAGATCAGCGTCCGTATCATCGAACATGGCCGAGCGCTCAGCGGCTCTGGCACTATTGCGGGCATCCTTGATGGCATAATAATCTGAGGTTGGTGAACGATCTTCTCGAATATCCTCACCGACAGGCTTATCTGAAGAAACCGGAGCAACAAGTGCCTCTATATTTACTGTATTTGGGAATGCCATGGAAAAGCCCCTTCTATCGACTCAACTCCTTCAAGTAAGGATTCTGGGAAGAGTACACGTTGTAGATATCGAATCAAAGCAAATGGCATCTTCAAACCACGATACTGTAAAAAATGGGCTCAACACAAAACATTAATCAAAATAATTTTGATATTTTTGCAATAGAAGGTTTTTATAACGTCATCAGCAGGGCATTTACAGATTTTTTGCCTCTTCTGGCGACTTACCCGCTCCCGTCAATACTTTCTCAGCCAACACTATTTGTATAGATTTGATTTTTCCTTTACACAGCCATCTCTGCCCCATCTGGGTTAAGGAGGGTCAGCGCCTTGTAAATACACAGTTTAATCACCCGGTGTAGAACGGACTCCGCCGATCTATACCCGTGAGAAAATCCTGTATCAGCCCACTTTGCTACTGGTAAGCATGGGTATAAAACCCAATACGAGATGACCACCTGCAAATTTTCCAATGCGTTACCACAGCTGACAAATCCGCTTACTGGCAGGTTAAACATACTATTGCTTTATTGCTTTGCCGGCAGTCGGCCCCCGGCTCCCAACATGGCGCAATAGGATTCCGGAGTGGGCAGCGACGGGCACAGCAGGCTGGTGGGCGCCAAGTGTTGAGATCCCTCACACCACCAAAGGCTATAGCAGGAAAAATGCCGGCGGCAGAGTTGCCCGAGCAAGCCCCCATAGCTACTCTCAACACCACCCACATCGCCGCTGGCAATATAGACATCGGACTGCATACCCGGCCCACTGGCCACACCGATACCTTCCGGGGCAGAGACAAACGCCGCAAACAACTGGTCGGCGTGCAAGCGGTTTTGCAGGGCACTGATCGCCAGCTCGGAGAGACTCTGATACCACTGTTTGGCGGCCGACATAAACGCAAAAGCATCCACTGTTGGCGGCAGCGCCGTGGCAATGGTTAAGGGAAAGTAGCGACCTACACTGTCCACGCTGGGTACCAGGATGCCCGCCCAGGGACTTTCATCGATCACCCCTTTGCCGTGCGCGAAGTGCCAGATTGGACTCGTCAGGTAATAATCCAGCCACTGCTCCCCCATGATTTCACGGGAACCGCGTACAGCGCTTTGTAACCATTCATCCCACACCTTGACAAAACTGCCGGGCAACTGGCGCTGGATAAAGTCGCCGTGTCCAGGCAGTTTGCCAAAGAGTCCGATACCGCTCACAGGGCCTCCGGACATCGATAACCACGCAGCAGATTGCGATCAAACGGGTTGTTGACATTGGAGGCAATCAGCCTGAACTGCGCCTTACGACCGTCTTCAGAAAAAGTTACCAGGCGTTCCGCTTTGCTGCGCCCAACCACCAGATCGGAACTGGCCAACAGGCGGTACCACGCCCAATCCCCCTCAAAGTGTTTTCGATGCACAGTTTCATTCAGGTCTTCAAAAATAATCCTGACCCTGTTGCTTTCCCCGCCGCGCCAGGTGAGCTTCTTACTGGTCTTGGGTCCGTGGGAGTAGGGAACGCGCTGATCCCCCAGCTCCAGTTCAAACAGGCGCACACTGGAATCCAGCTTGGTGGGCTCGATGCGGAATGCATAGGATGCGGTTTCACCCCCGGCAAAAAGCGTCCTGCGGATGCGCTCCGCCCGCCGCAGTTGCGACAACGCCTCCCGGGACAGGCCCATACCCTGACCCTCGACAGACTTAATCCGCCAGTTTCTGGTATCGACAAACGGCTTCAAATACTCGTTCACAAACGTCTGCTCAATGCCGCCTGGCTTAAAGAACTGGTTAAACTCCATCACCGGCACTTCCCGGTCGCGATCACCACTCAGTGGGTAGCGTCCGGCCAAGCTGTTGGCATAACTGAGATAGACCCGTTCATTCCACACCTGGTTGAGATGAGCCTTGGCCTTCGCCATCACCAGTCCCCAGGTGCTGTTGGCGATATCGGTCAGCCACTGGTCGAATGGCGCCGGGGCACTGGCGGCCTTAATTCTGAGCTGCTTGATGGCATCGCCACCTCCACCAAAGCGCGCCTTGGCCCGTGCAAATGCGGCCTCATCAGCATCGGGTGCGCTGTCAATCTCGGTCAGATATTCCTGAATTTGATGAATGGCCAGCAGGTATTCCTGAACCCTGGCCGTCCGCCCCTTCTCACTCTGGGTAATGCGCTGAACTTCCTCAAAGTGCAAATCGACGATATTGGGTTTGTACTGATCCCGCAAAGCACCCGTCGCACTGTCAAGTGCGGCCCCACCTACCTTGCGGGTGGTACTGGAGACCGGTAGAGCGACCCCGGAGGCGTCTACGGACAACTCCGGGCGCGGTGTCAGGCGCGTGTTGTCCGAGGTAATTTCCGCAACCGCAAGCAGCGGCGAATAAATCGGGTCGGACAGATTTGACAGCACTTCCAGTGCCTGGGAAGTACTCTCGAATTGCCGAATGTTGAATCCGCCCAGAAATGCCTGCCAGCGCTGCAGGTATTCCCCCAGATAGATACGCTTTACCTCCTCGCCGAGCTTTTCCCGGTCGGCCTCAGTAAAGTCCTCCCCACTGAGATCGCCACCGTAAATCCAACGCTCTTTCGCCATATTGGTCATCAGCGGGGAATCCGCATCGAATTCCAGCTCCTTGTACCCCGCTTTGGTGTAGAGGAAAGGAATACGAAACCGGGAATCGTTTGCATTCATCCCGAAGAGCTGCTGGGTATCGCCGCCAATTTCCTGGTAAAGATCCACCGAGACCTGCCCCAGGTCAGTATTTTGCAACTGGGCAAACAACCGTTGGGGTACGGGTATGCGTCGCAGCTGTTGGCGTGCGCGGGCCACGACCCGTGTGTTTTGCCCCACGCTGGTGGGAACAGGCTGCGCCAGCAATTGATCCAGATGGTAGCGCAGATGCTCCTGTTCCCGGGCCTTCCCCGGCAACAGGTGCTCCCAGCGCGCCGCGTAATAGCTCTCTATGGTGCCAATATCCATCCTGTCGGCATTAAAGAACATCAAGTAAGTCCTGAGGGTATTCCCCAGCGCTGGGTCATCGCTGCCAAGGCGGCTCAGGTCGCTCTCAATATCCCGCAACAACGCCGGCAAAAAAACACCTTCGAGTTTGCCCCGGTAGAGATTGTCCACCCCCTTATCAATCCGCTTGTCATAGAGCCCCAGGTTGCCAATCCAGGGGTGCTCATCTCGATCGTACACCGCGCCGGCCTGCCGCAATGGCTCCAGCATGTTGAGTGTCTTTACCGATGACGGCCTTGTATCCTTCAGTGCACCTTCTGCCTGCTGGTAAGCGGCAAGGTGATCGCTCACTTCCCCCATGGACAGTTTGTTCTGGGCGAGACTGCCGCTCCAGAGAAATACGGCTCCGACAAAAACCGTTGCCAAAGAAGCATAGACGCCCCTGCGCAGCCATTGGGTGGCCGTTTCGATCTTGCGGTTGACGCCAACCAGTTCCGCCTCGGGAAACACAACGTCTTTCAGCAACCGGTGCAAAAAGAAGCTTTTTCCAACCCCCTGGTGTCTGGGCCCGACATTGCGCTCCAGGCCAAAGTCCGCTGTTACCGAGGCCATCATACGGTCAACCGGGCTGCCTTCCTGGGTGCCGCTGGTAAAGTATACCCCCCGCACCATAGGCACAGTCTCATAGCGGTTGGACCCGAAAGCCTGTTTAACAAATTCGGTGAGCACGCCGGACAGGTTCTCTACCCGCGCGGGAAAGCCTTGAAGCAATGCACGCTTCTCAATATTGCGCTCCTGGTGTACCCGCCACAGGACGCGCTGGTTGAGCCGCTCAATCAACCGATCAAACTCCGACTTGAAATTATCCAGTGGGGCACCGGCAGCGGCATCGACCTCACGCGGGAAACTGAGGCCCCACACCTGCTCGCGTTCAGCCTGGGAGAGGTTGTCAAAAAATTCACTGAACCCTGCGACCAGGTCACACTTGGTAAAGGTGAGATAAATGGGAAAGCGGATTCCCAGTTCCCGCTGCAGCTCATTCACCCGCTGGCGGATGGTTTTCGCCTGGTGCTGCCGCTGCTCTTCAGTTTGCACCATCAGGTCCTGCAGGCTAATTGCGACCAGGGCGCCATTGATCGGGCGGCGGCGGCGGTAGCGCTTCAGCAACCCCAGGAACGCCTTCCAGGCAGTGTTGTCATACACCCGGTGGCTGTCCTGGCTGGTGTAGCGGCCCGCGGTATCGATCAATACCGCATCATTGGTAAACCACCAGTCACAGTTGCGCGTACCACCGACACCGCCGAGGGCTCCCTTGCCGTGGCTCTGGGCGAGGGGAAATTCCAACCCGGAATTGACCAGTGCCGTGGTCTTGCCACAACCGGGAGGGCCGAGAATGACATACCAGGGCAGTTGATAAAGGGATACCTTGCCTTTTCCCGACTTGAAGCGGGCATTGCGCAAGACATCCATAGCCTCGCGAAAGCGCCCGGAAAGCGCATCGAGTTCCTCGCGGGAATGGGCTTCATCGGGATCCTGTGCCGCTTCCTGGGATGCCTCTATGCCCTGAATCAGCGCCTGGTTCTGGCGCCGCTCCACCAGCCACTGACTCAGGTTCCAGACCAACCAGAGTACAAAAATAAAAACGATGATAATGATGCGGATAGTGGGGGGGAGCGTGGCATTGTCACTACCAAATTTGATGTAGTTCGCCCCAAACCAAATCAGCAAGGACAGGGCCAAAAGGCCTATCAGCCCGACCACCCATTTGTTGGTAAAAAAGTCGCGCAAGCGTTTCATGAAAAACTCCATCTCCCGGGGCCCTGCCGGCACCGGCTCTGTACGGTTCGAGTGTTACCCTTCCCCTGGCGGGAGCGCTCTCTCACTGCCTGTGAGATCCGCCACGCGATCCACAACCGGTGTTGTCGTTTCGTACAACCACCAGCGATAACCACTGTAAGTGGCAACCAAGAGGCCGACGGCGACACTCATGATGACCCACAGCGGTACAAAGTGGATCAGGCGTGACTTGCGCTCGACACAGCCCTGCCAGCGCGGTGACAGGTCGCGCTCCATGGCCGGCCTGTGCTGTTCAATGGTGCGGTAAAGCTCGTCCCTGATCTGTTCAATCTGTTCGTGCCCGCGCTGCACCAGGCGATACTTGCCCTGAAAGCCCAGGCTCAGGCACAGATAGAAAAGCTCCAGTAACTCCAGGTGAGAGGCCGGGGTTTCGAGCATGCGCTGCAAAATGGCGAAGCACTTCTCACCGCCAAAAGTCTCTTTGTGGAACAAGCTCAGCAGCGAGTGCTGGCTCCAGCCGCTGGCCGTTCCCCAGGGGGTGGTCAACACCATTTCATCCACCACAGTACAGAGTAAGTAACGCGCAGTGAGAACGCTCTCCGGAGTTAGCGCCAGTTGCTTGGCCTCGCGTTCAAATGCCTGAATTTCCCGGGTCAGGCGTTTGTGCAAGTCCGGTACATTGGCGTGGTTCATGGTAGTGCGCAGTTTGATAATCACTCCCAGCAGCTTGGAGGCCGCAGACACCAGGGGGTTCAGGCTGTTGCGCACCTGTCTGTCTGCAGCGCTACCCGGATCGGCAAACAACTGTTGCGGGATCGGGTCCGGCTGCACCGGAGCAGCGGCACCCGGAGTTGGTATCATCACTGTCCTGTCGCCGCCATCGGGTGCCGGCGGGGGCGTGAAGCTTTCTTTGCTCATGTCAATGATTCCTGATGGCCCAAAGCTCCATGGACAGCCCCGGAAATTCCGCGCCGAGATGTACGGCGAAACCGCCGGATCTCAACATGGCCTGCCACATTTCGCCGCTGCGCTCCATTTCGAAGTAGGTGAATCCGGCGTGATAGGGAATTTGGCGGGGCGCCACCGGGAGTGGGCGCAGGGACAGTCCCGGCAGCTGTGCTGAGATCAACTCGCGAATGGCCTCCACCGGGGCCACCTTGGCCTGGGTGGGGAAGCGGCTGCGCAACAGGTCACCCGGCATATCCGCTTTCGCAGCCATGACAAAGCTGGCCGATTTGAGCATCGAGGGATCGGTCACCGGTGCCACATAGATGCCAAACTTCCTCTGCACCAGTTCCATGGGAATAGCGGTCTGTTCCAGGACCGTGGACAGGGATTGGCGCAGGGCGGAAAACAGCCCGGCAAAACTCAGTTGCAAATTTTCATGGGCATAACCGGGAATCTCCGCTGGGCGTTTGTTTGACGAGGTGAAAGTCGACAACTCTCCAGCCAGTTGCAGCAATTCCAAAAACAGACTGTGGGGGTGCAGGCGCGGCTGTGCGGTAATCTGTTTCAGCATGGGCTCAAAACGATTGATAACCTGCAGCAACAGGTAGTCGGCAATCTCCGCCGATCCACTTCTGCCGCTGTCACACAAACGGTGCCCCAGCGCGGTACCGCGATGATCCAGCAGCCCCTTGACCTCTTCGATATAGGCTTTGATCACCGGCGAAGTCTCGGCATTCAGCAGTGGTGGAATATAATCTGTATCCAACTCCAGCGGTTTTTCCGGCTGGCACTCACGTATCCGGGCAATGCCGATCGCGGCGTAACCGCTCAGGTCATCGCTCTCCAACTTTAGGCAGACACGTAGCTTGCCCACCTGGATACGGGCGGATTCACCGGAAGCAGTAGCGCTGTTACGCACATCAAAATTGGCCGCCTGGTAGCGGGCCTGGGGAAAGTCCTCCTGATCCCTGATGGACTCCTGGCTGCCGGGGCGCTTCAGAGGTATACATAAATAGGCGACTTCATCGCGGGTATGCACAGGCACATCCAGCACATCCGGCAGGTGCTCATTTTCCGGCGCCAGGATTGGCGTGCCGTCTGGGAAAATCGCCCGCAGGCGGGATACGGAGACCTTGCCCATGGAAAGCGGTTCGCTGTCAATCGCCAGCTCAACCACACCCCAGGTGTAGGGGCCCAGGGAAGCGGTGCGCGCTTCGACCAGCTGTTCGAGATAGCGATCCTGCTGCTGGAAGTGCTGGGGGCGTAAAAACATACCCTCACTCCAGATCACCTTGTTGTTTGCCGACATAAGTCTTCCTTGTAACGCCCGAGCCAAATGGACCAGTGCTGGAAATAAAACCTGCCCGTGCTTTGCGCAGCGCGCTATTTAGAATTTTCCATTTCCCGGAGGCGCTTTTTCATCGACTCATAGTCCTCACTGGAAATGGTTATCGTTTTGTCCTGGGCCTCACTAGCGCGCCTTCGCGACAGGGCGGATGCTTTGTCGCGACGACGTTTGGCAATCTCGTCGGGGGTGCCGATGCGAGTATCGGCCAGGGATATCTGGTACGCATTTTTTTTGTGATCAATGATCGGCAGCACCATCAGGGCATCGGCTCTCTGGTACTGCACAAACTCGGCCAGAAGGCCGATATATTTCACCTCCGGGTCCAGTGCCAATGCTTCCACTCGCTGTTCACCGGGAGCGAACTCCTTCAGGATCACGGTATCCAGCAGGTCCTTGCCCAGACGGGATTCAGCATTTTCGTACAGATTCAGGAATTCCTCCCGTGCAAACTGACGATCGTCCGCCAACATAAAAATGCGCACCACAACGGGGGACGCGCGCCCATCGCCATCGGGATTGACGTCCTCTCGGACATCCATCGACAGCTCGATACTGGTGTCCAGGTTCAAGGTACGCCTGGTAGTCTGGCAGGCTGCCAGGGAGACCAGCAAAAAGCCAAGCAGAGTGATACGGAACCAATTATTTTTCGACACGACCAACTCCTTTTCCTCGATCAATATATTCATTTTGCAGCTGTCTGGCATTCTTTAACTCTGACAGTTGATTTTCATACGTCACAGCAAATTCATCACCGAACAGCTTGCGGTAACAAGCCTCGGGGTCGCCAACCAGTTCGCGGTACAGTGCGTCAAAGCCCTGCCACTTTTTCGCATTTTTATTGCCGAAGACCCCGGAAATATCACCCAGGCGCCGCTCGATATTTTCGGGGTTGAAGTAGCTGAGCATTGCACTGTAGCCCGCGCGCATGCCGGCGAGCACGGCCACCTGGTGATCGGAAAGATCTTCAAAACTGTCCCGCACTGCCTCTTTTGGCTGCATAAATGCACTGTTGCCCGCAAACATGGCCTCCAGGGCATCTCGCTCGGTTGCGCTGAATTTCAGTGGGTTATTGGCCTCTGTCTGGATCATGGTGCGCTGCACACGCAGCTCATTTTTAATACTGGTGCGCGCGCGCAAGAGGTCTATCAGACGTACGACGGTTTCGCGAACGATCTCGGCCGCCTGTTGATCCGCCTGCTGCTGTTGCACGGGGCTCATATTCAGACCCAACGTTGTCGCCAGAACACTGGCCGCTGATGACTCTGCGGGCGGTGCCTGTAGCGGGTGTGCTGGGGGTTCAACCTGACTCGGTTGGCCCGCCATAGGCGGTTGGGTCTGCGATTGCAACGGGGAGGAGGGGTACCCCGAAGCGACAGAATCCGCAGGGCGGGACGGGGGCGCCTGCCCCATACCGAATCCCGGCGCGCCCGCCATCGGTTGGCCCTGTACAGCGGCGAAAGAATCCGCAAACGGATTATCCTGAGGTGGTGACTGCGCAGCGTGCGGCGTCAACTGGGGGGGAGGCTCCTGCGCTCGCGCAGGTGCCATCGGTGGCGACGATGGCGAAAATCCCCGCGGGGCCTGTGGCTGCGGGGGCGGTGGCTGTGACGACACGGGGGGTCTTTGATACTGACTGGGTGGCGCTACCTGCGGCTGGGCCGCTGTCTGCGCTTCCACGGGCGGCTCCGGGGCGATATGCACTGCGTGCTGATCCGCCGGCACATGGTCCTGCTCGCTGCCATCCTTCCACCACTCCTCATCGGACCACTGGCCCGAACCGGCCTGGCTGACCGACCCATCCAACGCCCCCAAACCCGGGGCATCCGACGTAGCAAACGCCTGTGGCTGGTCAAAAGCGGCGAGGGGATCCAGCGGGCCAGCATCGGCGCCCAACAGGCTGTCACCGGACGGTGTTTGCTGGGCCCCGGGGCCGATATAGCCCCACTCCCCGGACTGGGAGATATCGGCGCCACTACCGGGTTCCAGCCAGTTGTCCAGTTCCCCGGCATCGGTCTGGCTCTGTATCTTCGCTCTGGTGCTGGAACTAAAGGTGGTGCGGTCTGAGGTGTCGAGAAAATCGGCACTGCCAAGACCCTTGGGCAGATGGCTTTCCACCTGCGGCTGGCGCAGAGCCACCTTGAGGCGGTATTCCCCCATATGGATGATATCCCCCTCTTTCAGGGGCATCTGGTTACCCTTGCCGATCATTTCCTCGGCACCATTGTAAAAGGTACCGTTGGTACTGGTATCCGTCAGGAAATATTGATTCCCACTAAAGGAAATCTGCGCGTGTCTGGAAGAGACAACGCGGTCGGGATCGGGCAGCACCCAGTCGTTGTCTGCCGAGCGGCCCAAGCTCCCACCCGCTTTTGTAAACAGCTTGGTGTGTTTGAGCATATTGGCCCCTGGGGGGTCTGCCAATACAGAGAAAATGAGGTCCATGTCTTCCTGACTCATACTATTGATTTACTTCATTTACCCGCAAAGCGTTCTGACCAGCGTACGGCATCGCCAAACATGGGGCAGCTTTGCCGGTCATATCCCCAAAACCGGGCCTTGCGCCCTGCAAAACCCGCCGGTCCTCCAGATCCATCGCACAGACAGTTTCAGTCCCAGGGACCCTTCAGGGCCCCGCCGGCGAGGGAGTGCAACCTGGGAAGAATAATCTGGTCCCGCCCCTGCACAGAACGAAGGGTACTGAGCCCCGCCTGCATAAACTGCGTGGCACCGCTATCGGTCAGCAGTGCTTCGGCACAGGGAGTCACCCACTGTCCCTGGGGCAGTTTGCGCAGGTGCAACGGCAGGTCCTCATAACTGGCGGAAACCGGTACCTGCAATTTTCCGTTCGCGGAAACTGCCTGGCAAATCGCCAGTGCGAGCAGGTAGGCACTGTTGCCCCACAGATAATACTGGTGCCCCTGCTCTGCTGTCAGTTCTTCAAAGTCGAACTGCTCGGTGGTGGCCGCCCCACTGCCAAACGGGAGGCGCAGCATAAACCTGGGTGCGGCCAAGGCGACGTATTCGCTCGCTGAATATTCCCGTACGGCCTGCCAGCTCTCGGCAAAGCGCTCACTCATGGGGTAATACCAATCGTCGGGATCGACAGAACCAGCTAGATTGGGGCAGCCGGCCAGCTTCGTATCACCGCCCAGCAGCAGGGCGCTGCCCGCCGCCTCCGCAATGGTGGAGAGATCAATCAGCAAATGCAGATCGCGCTCCTCATCGGTGATATAGAAGTCACCGAGGACCAGATTGTAGGGCCGGTTGCCCGAAACCGTTTCACGCTCCACCAGCAGTTTAAAGATCTGGGATTGCTCCAGATTACTTTCCGCACCGGCAAAATCTGAAAGCAACTCCTCTTTACTGACATCGATCAAATAGAATTGCAGTTTCCTGTGCTCATCGCAACGCCGCAACAAAAACTGCAGGCTGTACCAGCTCGCTTCCAACTGGCGGAAGTCACTGTGGTGCATGATCTTACGCATCGCATCGGAGGTCGCCTCGGCAAGAGCGTTCAAATATTCGCCCTGGTGGGGGTGGGTATTCTTCTGCACATAAGGGGCGACAATATCCCGGATCAACCGCTCAACCTGAAACGCACTGCTGCACTCTTTGGCCCGGTGCTTGCGGTCCGCAGCGAGCATTGTATCGAGGATGGACCGGCCGGCAGAAGTCGCGGTTTGGGGGGGAGCCTCGCGTAGCTCCGGCTTCCACTGCCGGATGTCCTCGGCGGCCTGCCGGAACTGCTGCGGATCCCGCAGCCGGCGTTCTAGTTCAATGAATTTTTTAAACAGCGGCAGGCGAGTGAAAAGGTAATCCGGGTGTAAATCGTCAAAACAGGACAGCGGCAGAGGCCCCTCTGTCACCGGCAGCTGCAGGCGCACGCCCAGGTCGGCAAAAACCCCTTCGAAAGTATCCCGATTTAGCAGATAGACCCGGCGCTGAGCGATACTGCCCGGCTCACACTGGCGGCGGCTGGCGCGCCCGCTGAAGTCTCCAAGGATCGCAACCTTCAGGATATCAGGGCCTGTCGCTATCATTGCTTTTTACCATCGCCTGAAATAGGAAAGTCTGTTCGGGTAATTTTTCTCACGCTCTACTATCCGTTGGCAAAATATCCATTGCCGTTTTATCGATAGCTTCCTGAGCACATCATGCGTTTTTATCTAATGGGTTTCTACTGATTCTTTTTCGATTTTTTTTGACTTTCTCGGTCGTCCTCGCCTGAGTGGACGAACCCGTTGATTGGCAATCTGCTCGATTTTGTCCTTGAAGGCATCCCCACCCAATACCTGCCCCAGTTTGATGGTTTCGGCAATGTAATCGAGCAGCCTGCGGTCAAAGCTGTAACGAAACAGTTTTCTGTAAGCCTGCGCGCGTTCCTGGGCGTTTTCCCCCAGGGCGAGGTAGAGGTGATGATCACAAATCAGATTATCGTGCTTTGTGTTTACGTGATGGTTGAAGCTTGACCACGGGTAACTTGCCAGGGAATCCGCCAGTCCCAGATATAACGGCCGCAGTTCAACATATCGATAACAGGTGAGCAGGTAGCCCTCCGAATCGATCAGGCTGGATTTATAGCGGCCTCGCCAGAGGGTGCCGGAGCGCTTGTAGCGATGATTGACAAACTGCACGTAGCGTCGCCCCAGAGACTGCATCACAGAGGAGATGCCATCCGGAATCCTCGGCGTGGCGATGATCTGGACCATGTTCGGTAGCAAAACGTATGCGTGCACATCCACACTGTATTGGTCCGCAGCATTCCGCAAACTAATCAAATAATATTGATAATCTTCCTCGTCAAAAAAACAGGGCAGGTTATTGTGTCCCACCTGTACTATATGCTGGGGAATATCTCTCAGATTGAGTCTGGGCAAACGGGGCATTTTGCCAACGTGTCCTTCATTTAACAGGCGCGGTGCCTTTAATAATGATAAATAGGGGTTTTATTATCGCAAACTCTGAGAAAAAAATTCAAACTTGAGCTGCGGGCAAGTTAACATTACCGACGGTTATGGGTTGTATCATGTTACGCTGCATTTTATTGCGTTTTAATAGAGGGGAATTGCACCAGACATGGATCAGATAAGTCTGGCAGTCAACGGGCGCACCGACATTGGTCAAGTACGCGAGGAAAATGAAGACAGTATTCGCTGGTATGCCTGCGCGGATAAACCCTTCGCCTATATCGTGGTGGCCGATGGTATGGGTGGCTATACAGGGGGTGCCACGGCCAGCAAGCTGGCGGCGGAAACCATTCAGACCCATCTCGACAACCTGCTCAAACACACCTTTATTACCTGTAGCCCGGAGCAGCAGCAATTGATTTTGCGCGCAACCCTGATCGATGCCATCAACAGTGCCAATACCGCGCTGCTCAATACCAAAACCCGCAACCCACAACTTGCCAATATGGGTACGACCCTGGTTGTGGCTGTTATGTGGCACGATTTTCTTATCGTCGCACACATTGGCGATTCCCGCGCGTACCTTTGGAACAATTACGGCTTACAGCGCCTTACGCGGGATCACAGTGTGGTGCAAGAAATGCTCGACAGCGGCCAAATCAGCCCTGGGCAGGCCAAACAATCCGGGGTGCGCAATCACATTACCCGGGCACTGGGCGTATCCGCGAGCGCGGAAGCGGAAATTAACAGCTGGAAACTCACAGAAAATGCGCTCTTGCTGCTGTGCAGTGACGGACTCACAGAATACCTGGACGACCACGCGATTGAGCGTGTATTGGCGACGCATCGCCCCGCGCTGGAGTGCGTTTACCGGTTTATCGACGATGCCAACAAACTCGGGGGCCGGGACAATATCAGCGCCGGCATCCTCGAATACGCCTCCCGGCCCCTGCCGCAAATGCGTACAGAGGAACAGAGTGTAACCCAAAGGCCCAGGTCACTGGATGTGACTGTGCGTAAATCGCAACGCTAACCTATTTTCCGGAAGCTGAAGAATGACACCGGAACATCCCGCCCAACTCGTACCCGACCTGCTCAAGACCCTAAACCCACCACCTGTCACTTTTTCACAGCAAGACCCGGCTGCCGCCTGCCAGTGGTTGAACGCTATCCAGGGTATATCTGCGAGTCCCGGCCCTGTCGATCGAGAACCACCGCTCTGGCCACAAGCGCCATCGGTAGCGACCAATCAATACACTATTGCGATGGCGCCGGCGGTCGGGCATTTGCCCGGTATTGGTGACGGCCCGGTTCACTTTATCAACACCCCTGGTGTCAACCACCTGGGCACCCCCGTTCCGCCTCTGGGCCAATGCCGGCGGATAGGTGACCGGGTCATTGGCAGCAATGGCGAGGTGGCCTTTGAGCGGATCGATATGGCGATACCGGGTCCGCTGCCCTTTCATTGGAAACGCTACTACCGCACCTCTATTCGTGAGGATTCGGGCATTGGTGCCGGCTGGCGCCATTCCCTGAGCGAACAATTGCTGGTGCAAGACAACCTTGTTGAACTGCAGACCGCCGAGGGGCGCAGGATCCGCTTCCAACAGCCCGCAGTAGGCCATGGTTGCTACAACCGGTTCGAACGCCTGCTGCTATCGCGCCAAAGCCTGCACAGCTATTGCCTCACTGCATTTGACCAAGCCCACAAGATTTTTCGTGCAGATGGTGTCAACAAAACACTGCCGCTCAGCGAGATTCGCGATCTGTGCGGCAACACCCTGACCATTGACTACAGCGCAGGACTGCCCAGAAAGATCGTGAGTTCCTGGGGACGGGTGGTGGAATTTCAGGTTCATGGCGGCCGGATCGATAAGCTGGTCAATCATCACGCCCCGGAAGACCAGCGGGACCTCTGTCATTATGCCTTTCACGGTGAGCTTCTCACCGAAGCCAGTAGTGCCCAAAGCTCAGAGCAGTATCGCTATAAAAACCTTGCCCTTATTGAACTGAGTAGCAACCAGTCTGGTACTTGCCAGTTTGAATACGACCACCGCCAGCGCTGTCAAAAAGTGCGCTTCGATACGTCAGAGACCGTATTGCGCTGGCAGCGCAAGCGCACTACTTGTCGGGTGGAGACGCAGGACAGGGACCCGCAGCAGCTGTGCTTTAATAGTTTTGGCCAGCTGACCTGCGAGCGCCAGGGACAGCGCCAACGCAGTTGGCTCTACGATACCTACGGCAACCTGTGCCAGCACATCGACTGTCAGGGCCAGCGCACCTTCTTCCGCCACGATGCTTTCGGGCGCTGCACTCGGCGCACCCACAGTGGTATCAGCACCCGCTATCAATACGATCAACAGGGCTTTCCCCAGGCCGCACTGATCGCTGGAGAGCAGGCCTGGCGCTACCAGTTCAGTGCTAGCGGCCGGCCGCTGACCGTGATCGATCCCGAAAAGCAGGCGTGGAAGTTTCTGTATAGCGACCGGGGCCAGCTCACGCAGATCATCGACCCCGAGAGAGGCAAGGTGGATTTTATCTGGGATGGACAGGGGCAACTGCAAACCGTGCGCTGCGGGGAACAGCAGTGGGGGTTCGAGTACGACCACTGGCAGCGGGTGACCGCAATAGTAACAGGCGGCGAAGCCCGTTGCGCGTGGCGCTATGGGGCGGCCGGTGAAGTGCGCGAAGCCCGCCTGGGTCTTCACCACTATACCCTCGACTACGCAAGGCGCGGGTTGCCCTGCGCAATTCACGCCGGCAACAACCAGCGCCTCCATTGGGAGTTCGACAGTGCCGGGCGGGCGTGTCAGATCCATTTTGCCGATGGCAACAGCTGGGAACTGCTGCGCACGCCCCACGGCCAGCTGGCGCAGCTACGGACCTCCAATGGCGACTACTGTTGGCGATACGATGCGCTCGGGCAACTGGTCTGCCACCAGGCACCGGGCGGTCGCCAGTTGCGCTGGCACTACGACGTCGACGGCACTTTGCGCGAGTACTGCGACAACGATTGTCACTGGTATTTTCTCTACAACGAGCGCGGAGCTGTTACCGGGATTCGCAACAACAACGGCCAGAGCAGTGCGTTTCACTACGACACCCAACTGAGACTGATCCAGGCCAACAATCTGCACGCCTCGGTTCGCTTCCGGTACGATCAGCGCGGCCGGGTGATCGCCGAAAATCACAACAGCAGCGACGTCCGCGACTTCAGCCTGAAATATCAGTACGATTCCCGTGGCTGGCTACGCAGCGCCAGCTCGGATGATCTCGACCTCATCTACACCTTCGCACCCTGCGGATCCCTGTATAGCATCGACGCCAACGGAGCGCCCATACTACGCACCGAGGCAGAGGGCCGGGATACCCTTTTGGTGCAGGGGGAGGTGCGCAGTATTCACAGGTATCAGTACGGACATTTGTCCGCTCTGGAGAGCGGCGGGACCCCGGCCTGGAAATTCGAACAACCGCCCCCTTTACCACTCACCGCCTCTGTCCGCCATACGGGGTCTGCCCGAGTGGAAATAGACCGGGACAAACGCGGCAATGTCATCGGCGCGCGGGACATGCCCGCGCACAGGAATTTCCGCTATCACTACGACGGCTGGGGACTGATGGGCACTGCAGAATGCGCTGAGTTCAAAACCTACTTCCGTTACGATCCCTTTGGCCGGCGTCTGAGTAAAACCTCTACACATCGCAAATCCACGCGCCAGCGCCGGGTGATTACCCGTTGGAGTGGCCTGGGGATCTGGGCGGAAACCCTGCAGATAGATGGAAAATCCCGCAGTCCCGGTCACTGGATACACCACCCTCTGACCCGCACCGTTCTATGCCACTGGAAATCCGCTGGCAGCGAGCACTACCTGAACAGTCCCGATGGTAAGCCCCTGGCCATCTGCGATGCAAAAGGGGCAGTGCGTTGGCTCCAGGATCCCGGCAAAAGGGAAAATACCGGTAGCAGTAATCGACAGCAACCCGGTTCCTGGCGCGGTATCAACCTGATTGCCGATACCGAGACCGGCCTGTGGTATCACCCCCTGGGATACTGGCACCCGGGGTTGCGGATCTGGCTTAACGGACCTGGGGTTTTTACACGCTGCACTGCCGACACTGCAGTGGGCGGGCTCCGAGACGGGTCGATCACTACTTGACGCCGGGTCCAAAGACAACCGGCGGTGCTTACGCCATCCTCCTGCCCAACCTCTACACTCTGATAATCAGGTCAATCGTGCGGCTGAACCATGAAAGCCACGCCCGATTTTGAAATTGGCGATATTCCGGTGTCCAGAGGGGAGTCCCGCCGCATCGACCTGCCCGTTGTCAGCCTGTATACAAACACCGAGATGGCCATTCCCGTCCATGTACAGCGCGGCAAAAGGGACGGCCCGGTCCTCTTTGTCTGCGCTGCGGTGCACGGGGATGAGTTAAACGGCATTGAGGTGATCAGCCGCCTGATCCGCAGGCGCGCGCTGCAGTCGCTACGCGGTACTTTGATCGCAGTACCGATGGTCAATGTGTATGGCGTACTGCAACACACCCGCTATCTACCCGATCGGCGCGACCTCAACCGCTCCTTTCCCGGATCGGCCAAAGGGTCGCTGGCGGCGCGTATGGCCCATGTGTTCCTCAACGAAGTCGTGACCAAATGCGACTATGGCATCGACCTGCACACCGGCGCCGCCCATCGCAGTAACCTGCCACAGATTCGCGCCAACCTGGATGACGTAGCCACCCGCGCTATGGCCAAAGCCTTCGGTGTGCCGGTGCTGCTAAACACCTCCATCCGGGACGGCTCCCTGCGCCAGGCGGCCGCGGACCTTGGGGTAAGGATCCTGCTCTACGAAGCAGGGGAGGCCCTGCGTTTTGACGAGCTCTGTATCCGCGCCGGCGTAAAAGGGGTGATCAATGTCCTGCGGCACCTGCATATGCTGCCGAAAGGACGCAGGAACAACCCCATCGAGCCGTTTGTCGCGCGGCGCAGCGGCTGGCTGAGGGCCGGTGACAGTGGTATTGCCAACTATATGAAGTCCCTGGGAGATCAGGTACACGAGGGGGAGCTGCTGGCAACGATTGCCGACCCTTTCGGCAATGCACTCGACCGGGTCTGTTGCAACGGCGTGGGCATTATTATCGGGCAACAGAATATCCCCCTGGTGCAGGAGGGCGAGGCGATGTACCACATCGCCTATTTCCGCGAGCCGCAGGAAGTGGTGGAAAACCTCGAGCTGCTGCAGGACAGCCTGCTGCCGGATGAAAACTTCTGATCGCACCTTACTGCCGCTGCAGTAATTCAAGCACCTCTTTGCTGGGATAGCCCTTGACCGCAACGCCAGCCCGCGCCTCGAACGCCCGAATGGCCTTGCGGGTAGCGGGGCCGGCCTTGCCATCGATTTCGCCACTGTAAAAGCCCTGCTGATTTAACAGTTTCTGCAGTTCCTCCACCTGGCCGCTTTGCAGGGGGGTAAAGGGGCGATTCCAGTCCTTGACCAACGGGGGAGCGCCACCGATGCGATCGGCAAGCAGGCCGATGGCTATTGCGTAGCGATCGGAGTTGTTATAGCGCTTCAACACAAAGAAGTTTTTGAATACCAGAAAGACCGGGCCCTGGCGGCCATCCGGCAATTTCAGTTCGGCCACCGCCGCCTTACTGGGGAAGGGGTCGCCATTGGCGCGCTTGACACCGAGTTTTTCCCACTCCGCCACAGTGAGTTTGCCCGCCGGCAGTCTACGCTGAGGGATAGTCACTTCATACCCCCAAGGCTTGCCGCGCTGCCAGCCATTGCTCGACAGCAGATTGGCCGCTGTGGCCAGGGCATCGGGCACGGAGTTCCAGATATCGCGCTTGCCATCGCCATCGATATCCACTGCGTAAGCCAAGTAGCTGGTGGGAATAAACTGGGTATGGCCCATGGCACCAGCCCAGGAACCGAGCAGATAGCGGTCTTCGATATCCCCGGCTTGCAGTATCTTCAGGGCAGCGAGCAGCTGCTGGCGACCGAACTTTTTGCGTTTTTGGTCGGCATAGGCGAGGGTCGCTAGGGAGCGGATCACATTGCGCAAGACCTTGTCATTGCCGAGAATACCGCCAAAGCTCGACTCCACCGACCAGATCGCCAGGAGAATATCCGGGTCCACGCCAAAGCGTTTCTCGATTTTGTCGAGCCAGGGCGCTATTTTTTCCTTTTCCTGTTTGCCCCGCTCAATCGCCCTGCGCTGCACCCGGTTATCAAAGTACTGCCATACCGGCGCCTTGAACTCCGGCTGGAAACTGGCCCTGTCCAACACCCACTGGTCCGGCGAGGTAATGCCCTTAAATGCCTGATCGTAAACCTGTGCGGAAATACCATTACTAATGGCTGTCTGGCGAAATTCCCGCACCCATTGCTCGAAAGCCGGGTCGGGCTGATCGGCCGCCTGGGCAACAGTGCAGAAAAGTGCCGCAAAGAGCGCGAGGAGACAGGGCAGCGAGGGGGTTCTGTACGGTTGACGCATTGCGGTACCCTTGATACTGGATTCTGCTCGCTCAAGGGTAGACCGAGTCCCCTTGATCTGAAAGGCGGTTTTTACCGGTGACCGGCCACAGGGGCGGCTTGCCGGCAATCGCCGCGGGCGCACGGCATTCAGGGGATCACATAAAACAGCACGGCAAAGAAGTGCAGGATCCCACCGGCCAAAACAAACAGATGCCAGATGGCGTGATGGAAGCGCAGGCCGCGCCATAGGTAGAAAACGATGCCGCCGGTATAACAGAGGCCACCTATCATCAGCAACCAGAGACCACCGGTTTCAAGGCTGCCCGCCAGCGGCTTGATTGCGGCGATCACCACCCAACCCATCAGCGCGCTGAGGGTAATGGAAAGGGCACGAATCCTCTTTAGCGGGGTTAGCTGGATAATCAGTCCCAACAGGGCCAGCCCCCAGATAATCCCGAACAGCCACCAGCCCCAGGGGCCGCGCAGAGTCACCAGGGTAAACGGCGTATAGGTCCCTGCAATCAGCAGGAATATCGAGGAGTGGTCCAGTGTGCGCAATACCGCCTTGGCCCCGATATGGCTCACGGCATGGTACAGGGTCGAGGCGAGAAAGCACAGGATCAGGGTCGAGGCATAGACACTGGCACTGACAATATGCCAGGCATCACCGCGCAGGGCGGCAAAACCGCTCAGAACCCCCAGGCCTGCGATGGCGAGCAGCGCTCCGATACCGTGGGTGACGCTATTGGCAATCTCTTCGGCAAAGCTATAGCGACTGGTAACGGATACGGATCTAGGCATGGATTCACCCGGTCAAATTCAGGTTTCGAGCCCCGTAAAACTGCTCGGCCAACGGCATGGATCAAACCCCATCATCAGTGGCCCCATGGAAAATAGCAAGAACTGCATCAGACCATTGATTCACTTCCCGCTCGCCAAAGCTTACTCACTGGCGTTGTGAATTCCCATTTTACAGAGTGCAGAAGAGGCCCGCACAATGGTTTCATTGCGATCCGGCCCTGTGGAAACTATCTCTACAGGCACTCCCACCAGCGCCTCAATACGGGCGATATAGGCCTTGGCATTAGGCGGCAGATCCGCCTCGCTGCGCACGCCTTTGGTGGTCTCCCCCCAGCCGGGCATGACCTCGTAAACCGGCTCCACGCCCTCCCAGCCAGCGGCGTCGAAGGGGACTGCTACGGCTTCACCGGCGCTGTTGCAGTAGCCCACACAGATCTTCACTTCCCCGAGGCCATCGAGCACATCCAGTTTGGTCAGGCACAGGCCCGAAATACTGTTGATACGAATCGCATGGCGCACGGCTACGGCATCGAACCAACCTGTGCGGCGCTCTCGTCCGGTCGTTGCACCAAATTCGTGGCCTTTCTCACCCAGATAGCGGCCGACTTCACAGTCCAGTTCGGTCGGGAAGGGGCCACTGCCAACACGGGTGGTATAGGCTTTGGTGATGCCCAGTACATAATCCAGGTACAGCGGACCAAAACCGGAGCCAGTGGCGGTACCGCCGGCAGTCGTGTTGGAAGAGGTTACAAACGGGTAAGTGCCGTGGTCGATATCCAGCAGTGAGCCCTGGGCGCCTTCGAACAGGATGTGTTCACCCTGCTCACGGGCCTTGTGCAAGCGATCCGCTACATCGGTGATCATCGGCACCAGCTGCTCACGCCAGTGCTTCGCCTTCTCCAGCGTGTCCTCATAACTGACCGGCTCCACGTTGTAATACCGGGTCAGGGCAAAATTGTGATAATCGATAAGCTCCTTGAGTTGGCTGCAGAAGTGATCCCAGTTGCACAGGTCACCCAGGCGCAGGCCACGGCGAGCCACCTTGTCTTCATAGGCCGGGCCAATGCCGCGTTTGGTCGTTCCTATCGCCTTATCGCCGCGGGCTGTCTCACGAGCTGCATCGAGTGCTGCGTGTATAGGCAGGATCAATGGGCAGGCCGGTGACAGGCGCAGACGCGCTCTGACAGGCACACCTTTCTTTTCCAGCGCTTGCATCTCATCCAGCAGTGCTTCGGGAGACAGTACCACGCCGTTGCCAATCAGGCAGGTTACGCTTGGGCGCAGAATACCGGAGGGAATCAGGTGCAGTACGGTTTTCTCACCGTCGATAACCAGGGTGTGACCGGCGTTATGCCCACCTTGAAAGCGCACAACCAGAGAGACTTTCTCTGTTAGCAAATCGACAATCTTGCCCTTGCCTTCATCACCCCACTGGGTTCCCAACACTACCAGGTTCTCGCCCATCTGTATCAATCTCTAAACTCAGGTTTTTCTCTAGTTGGAGCTGTAAGCCCCGGCAAAAGTGGCTATCAGGGATTTCTGCCGCACAGTGTGCGGCACCGCTGTGGCCGCTATCCCTTAATCCCGTGGCTTCACCACCCAGGAGTCCCTGTCGAGCACCAGCTCGCGGTCGCAGCGCGTATGGAGATCGCTGTCTGTGTCACCGCACAGCGCGGCAATCACCACCTCTCCCCGCGCGCGCAGTTCGCCAACGGTGCGCCAAAACCCGGCGGCGTCATCCGACCCATGGACTTGCGGCGCGAGAATAGCTCCGGCGCCCGGTGCCGGGCCATTGCCCAGGGTATTGAGCACTACCAGGTCGCTACTGAAGCCGGTGGCCGGGCGATTGCGCCCAAAGACCGCACCAATACCGTTATAGCGGCCACCATTGGCAAGCGCCTGGCCGTGCCCCGGTGTATAGGCGGCGAACACCAGCCCGGTTTCATAGTCGTAACCGCGCACTTCACTTAAATCAAAAAACAGTTCCACCGCCGGGTAGCGTCCGCGCAGGGCATCTGCCGCCTTGCGCAGGTCAGTCAGCGCGCCCTGCAACGCTGCCGGCGCACCGGCGAGCATTGCGTCAGCCCTCTCCAGGCACTCCACGCCCCCCGCCAACCCGGGCAATACCTGCAACCAGGCGGCCGTCTGTGGGTCGGCAACATTTTCCGCCACCCAACTGCGCACATCGGCGCTCGCTTTGCTCTGTAGCAGGGCGGACAGCGCCTCGCGCTGTGCTTCGTCCAGCCCCCCCGCCTCGGCCAGACTGCGATAGATGGCAACGTGGCCGAGATCCAGGTGAATGCGTTCGACCCCGGCAATCTGCAGGCTCTCCAGCATCAGTGAAATGACCTCGATATCCCCATTCAGGTTGTCGACACCAAACAGTTCTGCACCGACCTGGAACGGGGCGCGGGAACCCATGGCCGTGCGCGGTCGGGTATACAGAACATGGCCGGCGTAACACAGGCGGTTGGCACCGGCGCGCGGAAAACTGTGCGCATCGATACGCGCGGCTTGCGGGGTGATATCGGCGCGGATACCCAAGGTGCGGCCTGAGATCTGGTCGGTAACTTTGAAGGTACTCAGATCCACATCCCGCCCCATCCCAATCAACAGGGACTCGGTGAATTCCAGCATCGGCGGTATCACCAGTTCGTAGCCCCAGCAGTGGTAGAGATCCAACAGTCGGCGGCGCAGGGTTTCAACCTGAACGGCATCTGCAGGCAGAATTTCCGCGATGCCATCGGGCAACATCCAGCGATCAGCTTGGGTCATGGTGAAACGGACTTTTCAAAGTTAACAGGATGGCCGGCAGTTGCCACAAAAAAACCGGGCGAGGCCCGGTTTGTGTGATTTTAGCATCAAGTACTGGCGGGAAGGTAGGGTTTTTGGGGCTGTCGGTGCGACAGCCCGGGACTCCCGTAAGAGACGCGCAGACCCGTAGGTAAAGCGCCGATTGGTTTTTCCCGCTTACTCCCCTTTAGGGTTCTTCAGGTAGCGGAAAAATTCACTGTCCGGCTCCACCAACAGCATGTCCGACTTGCTCTTGAAGGACTCCTTGTAAGCCTGCAGGCTGCGGGTAAAGCGGTAGAACTCGGGGTTCTTGTTGTAGGCTGCGGCATAGATAGCGGCCGCTTCCGCATCACCTCCACCGCGCAGCTCCTCGGACTGGCGGTAAGCCTCGGACACAATCACCACCTCCTGGCGGTCTGCATTGGCGCGGATACGCTCGCTGGCTTCCTCACCTTTGGCACGGTGATCCCGCGCTTCCAGCTCCCGGCCGGCGCGCATGCGCTGAAACACCGATTCGGACACCTCCGGCGGTAGGTCGATACGCTTGACGCGCACATCGATAACTTCCACGCCCAAATTCTTCTGCGCCACTAGGTTCAGGTTCTTGGTGATCTCCGACATTAGCTCGTCGCGCTCACCACTCACCACTTCGTGCAGGTCGCGCACACCGAACTGGTTACGCAGGCGGTCATTGATCTGCTCGGACAGCAGGCGCACGGCGTTGCGCTCGTCGCCGCGGGTGGCGATATAGAACTTGCTCACGTCGGAGATACGGTACTTGGCGTACGAATCAACCATCATAAACTTGTTTTCGCTGTTGAGCATACGCACCGGGCTGGAGTCCACCGTCTGGATACGCGCGTCAAACTTGCGCAGCTTCTCCGCAAACGGAAACTTGAAGTAGAGCCCGGGCTCGTAGTAGGAACGCACCAGTTCACCGAAGCGCAGCAGCACCGCCTTTTCCGTTTCCTTCACCACAAAGGCGCTGGAGGAAATCAGCAGTATGCCGAGCAGCACGCCCGCGATAATGGCCAGTGTTCTGTTATTCATTCCATCTCCTCCTAACGCACAGTCTGGCTGCGGCGGCTGTTGGCCGCATCGTTGCGCAACCGCTCAACAACGCGCTGGTAGACCTCCTCGACCACAACCGGCGAGGTGCCTTGGCGTTGCGCCGCCGGCGTCGCGCTTTCCTGGGCCAGCTTGTCCAGCGGCAGGTACATGATGTTGTTGCCACCTTCGACATCCACCATAACCTTGGAAGTACCGGACATCACCTCCTGAAGCGCATCCAGATAGAGGCGCTCGCGGGTGACTTCCGGGGCGCGCTCGTATTCGGCCAGCAGCTTTTCGAAGCGCACCGCTTCACCGCGGGCACTCTCCACCACGCGGGCCTTGTAGCCCTCCGCCTCTTCGATCATACGCTGGGCCTGGCCACGGGCTACCGGGATTACCTGGTTGGCGTAAGCCTGGGCTTCGTTCTGCAAGCGCACCTCGTCCTCGCGAGCCTTGGTGACGTCGTCAAACGCATCCTGCACTTCACGCGGCGCCTGGGCTTCGGTCAGGTTAACCACATCGATAAGAATACCGGTCTGGTAGAGATCCAGATATTCCTGCAGGCGCTGCTGGGTATCCGTAGACACCTGGGTTCGGTTCTGGGAAATCACGCCGTTTAGGGTCAGGGAACCCACCACATGGCGCAGGGCACTGTCGGTGGCCTCCTGCAGGCTCTTGACCGGATCGCGCACACGCAGCACATAGGATTCCGCATCGCCCACCTGCCACTGTACGGTAAGCACCACTTCAACAATATTGGCGTCTTCCGTGAGCATTTGCCCGGTGGTGCGCTCGGTCCGCACCTCGGTCATATTGACCTTGGTGACACTGTCGATCAGCGGCGGGTTCCAGTGCAGACCGGCGGATTCCGTGGTGTGGTATTTGCCCAAGCGCAGCACCACCGCGGCCTCGTTGGCATTGACCTGATAAATCCCCAGGCCCGCGTAAATCAATGCGCCAAGGACAATGATCAACATCCAGGGGAAATTACCAGTACCGGTACCGGGGCTGCCGCCGCCGAACAGGCCACCGAGTTTTTGTTGAATTTTACGGAACAATTCGTCCAGGTCCGGCGGGCCATCGTTCTTGCGATTACCACCACCCCAGGGGTCTTTGTTATTACCACCCGGCTCATTCCAGGCCATCAAGATTACTCCAACTCTGATCATTAACGCTTTGACTCCGGCGGATTCTAGCATCACCGCCGGAAAAATATTGCCGCCAGGACTCAGCTGCAGGCAAGTCTGTCGCAATTGCGGTTGTACAACAATACCCACACCTGCTCAGAGGCCATTAGTGTTCCCTCTGCCCGCTGCCCTCACCCGTGTCCACCAGTGGCAGCCAAACAGGGCCTTCGTCGCCGGCAGTAAATGGCGCCAGTAGGCGCTGGAAGTCCCTGCGCGGCAGCAGTAGCTGCAGCTCGCAATCACCATTGTCGCGATAGGCCTCGCCCTGAATGGCGTTGATCTGGTACAACTGGGCGCGCAGGCGGGATTGCTGGGGTCTCACCACCAACCGGCCACGCACCATTTGTTCACCCAGGCGCCGGGCGATCGCCTCCACCAACAGTTCGCAACCTTCACCGGTAGCGGCGGATAGCCAAACCGCACGCGGCACACCCCGGTTATCACAATCCATACGTGGGGCAAAATCGGCGAGTAAATCGATTTTGTTATACACAACCAGCTGCGGCAGGTCTGACGCATCAATTTCTCCGAGAACCGTCTGCACCTCTTCCATCAGGTGCAAGCGGTCCTCCGCGGCGGCATCCACAACATGCAGCAGCAGGGTTGCATTGGCAGCTTCCTCCAGCGTGGCTCGAAAAGCTTCTACCAGTTTATGTGGCAAGTGCGAGACAAACCCCACGGTATCTGCCAATACCATGGCGCCGACATTGGGCAATTCAACCCTGCGCATGGTCGGGTCGAGGGTGGCGAACAGCTGATCGCGCACATACACTTCGGCGTCGGTGAGGCGGTTGAACAGGGTGGACTTGCCGGCGTTGGTGTAGCCGACCAGCGACACCGTGGCCACTTCCGCACGGGAACGCGCACGCCGGCCCTGCTCCCGCTGGCGCCGGACTTTTCCAAGACGCTTCTCGATGGCGTCGATACGCGCGCGCAACAGACGGCGGTCGGTTTCCAACTGGGTTTCACCCGGCCCGCGCAGGCCGATACCGCCTTTCTGCCGTTCCAGATGGGTCCAGCCGCGCACAAGCCTGGTGGCCATATGGCGCAGCTGTGCCAGCTCGACTTGTAGCTTGCCCTCATGGGTGCGTGCGCGCTGGGCAAATATGTCCAAAATCAGACCGGTGCGGTCCAGCACCCGGCATTTCAGTTCGCGCTCGATATTGCGCTCCTGGCTGGGGGAAAGGATGTGATCGAAGATCACAAGCTCCGCGCCCTGTTCCTGTACCGCCTGAGCAATCTCCTCCAGCTTGCCACGCCCGACAAAGGTTTTCGGGTCCGGAGTTGCACGCTGCCCAAAGATGAAGCTGACGGGATCTGCTCCCGCAGAGAGGGCCAGTTCCTCAAACTCACGCGGGTCATCGGGACTGTCGATAGCGGAGAGTTCTAGGTGCACCAGCACGGCCAGTTCACCGGATTCCGGTCGATCGAAAAACAATGGGAATTCTCTGTTGCTAAAACGGGTGCCGGCCCGGCTCCCTGACGGGAAGTGGCAGCCGGCGAGGCCGTTGTGCGCTGACTCAACTGCGGGCGCCCCGCTCAAGCGGAGCACAGGTCAATTTAGCGCGCGGACCACTCAGCTGAAGGATTCGTGCTCACCGCTTTCTGCATGACCTTCACCGCCGTGTTGGGCCGCCGGGTTCAGCAGCGGTACGCGCACCGCGCGGGATGGAACCACAGTGGAAATTGCATGCTTGTACACCATTTGGCTGACGGTATTTTTCAGTAACACCACAAACTGATCGAAAGATTCAATTTGTCCCTGGAGCTTGATGCCGTTGACCAAATAGATAGAAACCGGGATACGCTCTTTGCGCAATACGTTGAGGTAAGGGTCTTGTAAGCTATGCCCTTTTGACATCTTTTTTCTCCTTGTCAAAAAGCTGAATTCGGTATGCAGGCCACAATCACACCCGCGAAATGCGCGGATCAAAGAACGACTGAGGTTGAATACGCGTGTAAGTAGTGTAGTAGCGATCCGGAAAAGGCCGGACTCTGTGAAAACTGACTGAATGGGCCTGTCGCTTTTTGGCCCAATCACGTTATGGTTGCTCAGGCGAGAAATTTCAAGGCTTCCGCCACTATTTCCTCCTGCGCGCGCTCCCTGCCCTCGGCATCCTGAGTATACAAAGTCGCCAGCGCCGGCCAGCGTCGCAGCCAGGTCAACTGGCGCTTGGCCAGTTGGCGGGTGGCGGCGATACCCGCGGCAACCATCTCATCGTAACCGCAGTGCCCCTCCAGGTATTGCCACACTTGGCGATAGCCCACCGCACGCATCGCCGGCAGATCCCCGTGCAGGTCGCCACGCGCGCGCAGCCCCCGCACTTCCTCAACCAGCCCTGCCTTGAGCATTCGTTTAAAACGCACTTCGATGCGCTGATGCAACAGCGCCCTGTCCCTCGGCATGATCGCCAACTGGTGCAGCTGGTAGCGCTCCTGCACCCCGCCACCGGTCTGTTCGCGGCGCAGTCGAGACAACGGCACGCCGGTGAGGCGGTAGACTTCCAATCCCCGCTCAATACGCGCCGAGTGATTGGGGTGCAATTCTGCCGCCAGTTCCGGGTCGACCCGGACCAGCTCCGCGTGCAGCGCCGGCCAGCCCTCGCGCTCGGCACGCGCCTCGATGTCAGCGCGCACTTGCGTATCGGCCCTGGGCAATGCTGCCAATCCTTGCAAGAGAGCGCGGAAATACAACATAGTTCCGCCAACCAGTAAAGGAATTTTACCGGCTGCACTGATTTCATCCATAGCCAGAAGGGCATCCGCGTAAAAGCGCCCAGCGGAATAGGATTCACTGGGCTCGCAGATATCGATCAGGCAGTGGGGGTAACGGACCAATTCCTGCGCCGTTGGTTTGGCCGAACCCAGATCCAGGCCACGGTAGACCAGCGCGGAATCAACACTGATCAGGGCCACCGGTAAACGGTCGGCAATAGCCATGGCCAGATCCGTCTTGCCCGATGCAGTGGGCCCCATAAGGAATATTGCGCGGGGTTTGTCGCCCGAAGTGCGCTCGGTCAAATCGCCACCTACTTCCAATTCGCGGTTATTGACCGCGCATAAACCACTTGTCCATCTCAGCCAGCTTAACCTGCGTCCAGGTGGGGCGGCCGTGATTGCACTGGCCGCTGCGTTCGGTGTGCTCCATATCCCGCAGCAAGGCGTTCATTTCCGGTACCGTCAAGCGTCGGTTAGCACGCACCGAGCCATGGCAGGCCATGGTGCCAAGAATCTCGTTAATACGCTCACCGATACGCTCACTATCCCCCTGTCCCAGCAAGTCAGAGAGCACATCCCGCACCAGTTGCTCCACCTCAGCACCGTGCAGCATGGTGGGCACCTGGCGCACCAATAAAGTCTCGGGCCCGGCGCGCTGTAGCAAAAAACCGAGGGAGGTAAAAACTTCACTGCGCTCCTCAAAGCAATCTGCCTCGCCCTGGCTCACTACCAGGCTCACCGGCACCAGCAGCGGCTGTGCCTGGATACCTCCGGCAGCGTGAGCCACCTTCATCTGTTCATAGACGATGCGCTCGTGGGCGGCATGCATATCCACTATGATCATGCCCTGCTCGTTCTGCGCGAGAATATAAATTCCGTGCAATTGGGCAATGGCGAACCCCAACGGCGGTACCCCTTCTCCGGAGGCCGCTTCACCACCCATAGGCAGTGGCGCCACCGCAGCTACGCCAGCGGAACCTTCAGTTAGGGGCTCCGCAACCCCTGCACCCTCCTGGTAGGGCTGGTGCAGGGTACCGTAGGCATGTATCTGCTGCTGCAGGTTCCCCGGAGATGGCCGATTGCTCAGTGGCATCTTCTGTTGCCCGGCAAATTCCCCGCCCCGGATGCCGGTCGCTTTTCCCATACCCACAGTTTCGGCAACTTCGGTCACCGCGCCCTCTGCAGCTTTTTCCCGCTGTCCTGGGCGCGCATCCGCCAGGGCCCGGTGCAGACTGCCAAACAGGAAATCATGCACCAGGCGACTGTCGCGAAAGCGCACTTCGTGCTTGGTCGGGTGCACATTGACATCCACCGACGCCGGGTCCAGTTCCAGGTAGAGCACAAAGGCGGGATGGCGACCGTGGTGGAGCACATCGGCAAAGGCACGGCGCACCGCATGGCTCACGACCTTGTCGCGAATGGCACGGCCATTGACATAGAAAAACTGCAGGTCCGCCTGGGACCGGGAGAAGGCCGGCTCGGCCACCCAGCCCCACAGGCGCAGTCCGCTGCGTTCCACCTCGATATGCAGGGCGTTGTGCATAAACGCCGAACCGCAGATCTGAGCTACACGACGCTCCATCTCCACGCGATTGCTACCGGCACGCAGGCTGAGAACACCCTTGCCGTTGTGGCGCAGACTGATGGAGACATCAAAGCGGGACAGGGCCAGGCGCTTGATCGTCTCGTCAATACGGTTGAATTCAGTCTTCTCTGTGCGCAGAAACTTGCGCCGCGGCGGCGTATTGAAAAACAGGTCGCGCGCATCCACTGTGGTGCCCCGCGGATGGGCTGCCGGCGTCAACTGGGCCCGCATTTCGCGACCCTCGGCACTCACCTGCCAGCCCTTGCCATGCTCGTTGCGGCTGCTGGTCAGGGTCAGGCGTGCCACCGAGGAAATACTGGCCAAAGCCTCACCGCGAAAGCCCAGGGTTGCCACTGCATCCAGATCTTCCAACGCATGGATTTTCGAGGTGGCGTGGCGTGCGAGCGCCAGCGCCAGGTCATCCTGGTCAATCCCCTTGCCGTTATCACGCACCTTCATTCGCTTGATACCGCCCTTCTCTATATCCACATCCAGGCGTGTGGCACCGGCATCGAGACTGTTCTCCAGCAGTTCCTTAATAACTGAGGCCGGGCGCTCTACCACTTCACCGGCAGCGATTTGGTTGGCAAGGCGGGGCGATAATTGCTGGATACGTTCGTGCATGACTCTGGCCTGTTAACACTTATTTGACCGGCCCGAAAGGCTTCAGAATTCGATATTACCTCGAGGGAATACTCAGAGTTTGACCCACACGAATCACTGAGTTTTTAATGCCATTAGCCCTCATTAGGGCTGAAACAGAGATATTATACTGCGCAGCTATCCCAGATAAAGTCTCACCTCGGGCAATTATATGGCGCCGCGACCTGGTGCTCTGGTTGGTTGCTAGCCAAGTGCCTGCCGGCGGACGACGGTTGAAATAGCCCACTATACCTTCGCTGAGTTTTTCTGCCATGAGCTGTTGGAATTTAGGGTCGCTGAGGCGCCGAGACTCATAAGGATTAGTGATAAAGCCTGTTTCTACAAGGATCGAAGGTACATCCGGGTTGCGCAGCTCTGAGAAATTTGCCTGCTCCACTTTCTTTTTGTGCAAACGGGTAAAACTACCCAGGGAGCTCAATACGCTGGCACCAATATCGAGACTCGCATTCATAGTTGCAGTCATCGACAGGTCCAATAATACCCCGGCAAGAGTATCATCCTTGTCATCCAGACTCAGGTCTCCCGCTCCCCCAATTAAGTCAGACTCATTTTCTCGCTGAGCCAAGAAGCGTGCCGTCTCACTGGTCGCTCCTCGAGAGGAAACTGCATAGACCCCAGCACCACGAGCCTCCTTTCGGGTAAAGGCATCGGCGTGAATCGAAACATACAAATCAGCACGCATTTTACGCCCTTTTTTTACTCTCTGTCTCAAGGGAATAAAATAATCGCCTGTTCTTACCAATTTCGCGCTAAATCCCCGCTCTCGATCAAGCTCCCGTTGAAGTTTGCGCGCAATTGCCAGCACGACATCCTTCTCCCGTAGACCGCTAGGACCTAGAGCTCCTGGATCCTCGCCCCCGTGACCAGCATTTACAGCAATAACGATATCTCGCTCACTACTTACTTGTTGTAGAGTCTTTTCTTGATTTTCAACTTTGTCGTAAAGATCGATTACCAGGCGATCCGGTAATTTCTCGTGGCGACGCAGGGAAAAACTGCGCGGCTTAATCTGCTGTTTGAGATCGAGCACCACACGCAGATCTTTCTTATTATGTTGCGCGTGGCGTACCTGAGATATTGGAGTATCTTTTAAATCCAGTGCATCTAACTGGGCCTTCAATTTGGTATCAGTAATATCCACCACTACCCGGTGTGGTCTACTCAGGGTAAAGAGTTTGTGCTCTGCCGGGGCACTCAAGTCAAAAACCAGACGTGTGTGATCCGGCGCACGCCACAGGCGCACCCCCTCTACTTCCGCCGCCGCAACCGGCAGCGCCATTGCCAGCACGCACACCGGGGCCATCAGCCATCGCCACCTCAATTCCATTAACTACCAACCCTCACGGCTCATCTGATATCTACTGCCCTGTATCCAATTCCTTTCCGTGTTCCCGTCGCAATTTTCCCAGCAAACCCATGACCCGCTCACCCTGTTTGGAGTGAGCGGTTAAATACAGCAGACGGCCGTTATCCCGTACTCCCAGCTCTACCTGCAGGTCCGGCTCCGGCAATACACCGGCACCGCGCTCAGGCCACTCCACCAGAGCCAGGCTGTGTGCGACGAAATAATCCCGCACCCCCATAAATTCCAGCTCCTCGGCATCACCGAGCCGGTAGAGGTCGAAATGATAGATACGCTGGGCGCCCAGCTCATAGGGCTCGACCAGGGTATAGGTGGGGCTTTTCACCGCACCGTTATGGCCAAATGCACGCAGCACACCCCGGCAAAAGGTGGTTTTACCGGCACCCAGCTGGCCGTTCAGGTACAGGGTCAACCCCTGCTGCAAACCACTGGCAAGGCAGGCGCGACCCAATACTTCACCGCCGGCCACCGTTGCCGCCTCGTCCGCCAGATGCAATTTCAGTTCACCCACAATCAATCCACCAGCCGGCGAATCCAGGGCAACAAATCCGTGGCGAGCAAACCGCGCTGGCCATCCGCGGCGGCGCGATTACCCGCTTCACCGTGCAGCCACACCGCCAGGCGCGCCGCTTCCACAAGCGGCAGATGCTGACCGATCAGCGCCGCAACAATGCCGGTGAGCAGGTCGCCCATGCCGCCGGAGGCCATTCCCGGGTTACCGCTGTTGATCAGGTCAACACCACCGTCGTGGGCAATCAGCGTACCAGCCCCTTTCAGTATCACCACGCCACTGAATTTCTGCTGAACAGCCACTGCCGCCGCACGGGGATCGGCACACACTTCGGCGGTATCGCAGCCGAGCAGACGCGCAGCCTCCCCCACATGGGGGGTCAGCACCCAGTCGCCCCGCTTGACCCCGGCCAGCACCCGCCCCTGCGCGAGAATATTCAGGGCATCGGCATCCACCACCAGCGGACTGCCTGTACGACCAACACGTGCCAGCAGCTGCTCACTCCAAGGCGAGCGTCCAAGCCCCGGCCCCACCGCTATCACGTCGGGGCCTGTGAGCAGCGGCTCCAGTTCCTGTCCAGAAACCACAGGGTGCGCCATCACCTCTGGGCAGCGGGTCAGTGCCGCACCCAGGTGCCCGGGGCGCGTTGCAAGGGAGATCAGGCCAGCACCGGCGCGTGCCGAAGACTGTGCCGCCATTAACGCCGCGCCGCCAAAACCGCTGTCGCCACCCACAATCAGAATATGACCGAACTGGTTTTTGAAGCTGTCGGCAGGGCGCGGCGGTAAGCGTTTGATACTGGCACTCCCATAGCGTTGCACCAGTGGTCGCACCGCGTCGTATGCTGGCTCTGGCACGCCGAGCCCTGCAAAGATCACCTCACCGCAAAGCGCCGGTCCGCGGCCATAATAAAGACCCAGCTTGCGGCCAATAAAAGTGACCGTCATCTCTGCACACACCGCCAGCTCTGCACTGCCGGTATCGGCATCGAGCCCCGAGGGGATATCCACGGCGAGCACCGGTCCCCTGCTCTTGCGCATACGCTCTATGGCGTGCGCTACCGGGGGCCGCAGTACGCCGCTGAAGCCGGTGCCGAGCAGGGCGTCCACGGTCAGGGTATCGCCATCGGCACTGTCCATCTGGGTGAGAGCGGTCACTATCCGCACGCCCTCGCGACAGGCGTAGTCATGGGCTTCTCGGGCATCGCCGCCAAGGCGCCCGGGGTTGGTGCAGGCAAAAACGGTGACGGGAATATTCTTCTGCGCGGCCAGTGCCGCAATGACATAGCCATCGCCACCATTGTTGCCACCGCCACAGTAGACCTGTATGCGACCGATATCCGGCCAGCGTGCCAGCAAATGGGTAAACGCAGCGCGACCGGCGCGCTTCATCAATTGGATGGAGGGGATCCCCAGTGCAGCCATCGCCTGTCGGTCGAGTTCCCGAACCGATTCGGCACTGTAAAGAGGTTGAGGCGTGTCCATGCGACTCCCGCAATAGTGGTCAAGATTTAATCTGTGGCAAAATAGGCGATTACATCGCCGTCACTCGCCCTGACAGCAAAGTATACCGCCCCGGCCAGGCGGTGTGCTTGCACGAGATATCGAGCCACTTTAATTTATGACCGAATCACTGCTCCTTGAACTTGCCAACCTGATCAAACGCTGGGGGCGGGAGTTGGGCTTTCAGCAAATTGGCATCACCGATTGCCAGCTTGAGGAAGACGGCGAGCGCCTGCGCGCCTGGATAGACGCGGGCTACCATGGGGATATGGCGTGGATGGGTGCCCATGGTGAAAAGCGCTGGCGTCCGGAGTTATTGGAGGCGGGCACCTTACGTGTCATCTGCGCCCGCCTCGACTACCTGCCTCCGGATACACGGCCGATTGAAGTGCTCAGGGATTCCAGCAAGGCCTACGTCTCCCGCTACGCCAATGGCCGCGATTACCACAAACTGATTCGCAAGCGCCTGGCCACCCTGGCTAGGAAAATCGATTCTTTCTGCGCCGAACAGGGTATCGACTCCAAGGGGCGCGCCTTTACCGACAGTGCCCCGGTGATGGAGCGCGCCCTGGCCAGGAAGGCCGGCCTCGGCTGGGTGGGCAAGAACTGCCTGATTATCAACCCCAAAGCAGGCTCCTTTTTCTTTCTCGGCGAGATCTATACCAACCTGCCACTGCCGGTGGATACCAGCGGTGAGGACGACCAGTGCGGAGACTGTGTCGCCTGCCTCAAGGTGTGTCCCACCGATGCCTTTATCGGCCCCCGCACGCTGGATGCGCGCCGCTGCATTTCTTACCTGACCATTGAGAATGGGGGACCGATACCGGAGGCACTTCGCGAACCAATGGGCAATCGGGT
The DNA here is from genome assembly GCF_047289955.1 of Microbulbifer jejuensis. Classification (NCBI taxonomy): domain Bacteria; kingdom Pseudomonadati; phylum Pseudomonadota; class Gammaproteobacteria; order Cellvibrionales; family Microbulbiferaceae; genus Microbulbifer; species Microbulbifer jejuensis. The sequence goes on along the minus strand of NZ_JBLBUB010000004.1, from coordinate 152,145 downwards.
GTTCGGCTGTGACGACTGCCAGACGATCTGCCCCTGGAACAAGTTCGCCAAGCCCACCGCCGAGCGGGACTTCCACCCGCGCCACGGCCTGGATAACGGCGAACTGCTCAAGCTGTTTGTCTGGACGGAGGCGGAGTTCCTGCGCAAGACCGAAGGCTCCCCCATTCGTCGTATCGGTTACGAGCGCTGGCAGCGCAACCTGGCGGTGGCCCTGGGCAATGGAGAATCCAGCGTTGCAGTGGTTGGTGTTCTGGAGCAGGCGCGAAAAACCGCCACGCCACTGGTACTGGAGCATATCGACTGGGCCCTGGCGCGGTTGCGCAGCGGGCGTAGGCGCAAACGCAAAATCAAGCGCGCACCCTGACAAAACGCGCTGCGGTACACAGGGCTAGAGGCGGAAAAAAGTCTCGCGGTAGTGGCGCAGTTCCTCGATGGAATCGCGAATATCATCGAGAGCCAGGTGGCTGCTGTGCTTTTTTATGCCCTCGAGCACATCCGGACGCCAGCGCCTGGCCAACTCTTTCACCGAACTGACATCCAAATTGCGATAGTGAAAATAGGATTCCAGCTGCGGCATATATTTGACCAGAAAGCGGCGATCCTGGCCGATGGAATTACCGCACATGGGCGAGGCGCCCTCCGGCACCCAGTGGCGCAGGAATTCTAGGGTTTCCCGCTCCGCCTCCCGCTCGCAAATCGTCGACGCCTTAACCCGCGCCATCAGGCCGGAGCCGCCGTGCTGCTCGGTATTCCACTCATCCATGGCCTCCAGCAGCGCATCGCTCTGGTGAACCACCAGGGCCGGGCCCTCAGCGAGAATTTTGAGCCGCGCATCGGTCACAATGGTCGCGATCTCGATAATACGCTCTCTCTCCGGATCGAGGCCGGTCATCTCCAGATCAATCCAGATCAGGTTGTTCTGATCCACAGGGGTCTCCTCAAACTTTCCGCGCAAGTTACCCTACCTACCCGCCAATAGCTATAATCCGCCGCTGATCCCCAGGTACCAGTGCATGAGTAAACGCAAATTGAACCGGCGCCAGCAGTGGCGCATTGCCAAGGCCCAACAGGAGCGCGAAGCGCGCGCGCACAAGCGCGGTCAGTCCGCGGAGCAGGCCCTGGAGCACGATCGCCTGGGCCCGGAGCAAACCGGCCTGGTGATTGTCAATTACGGCACCCAGATCCTGGTGGAGAGCGACAGTAATCCGTCTCTGCGCCAACGCTGCCACCTGCGCGCCAACATCGACACCCTGGTGACCGGGGACCGAGTCGCCTGGCGCCCGGCCAGTAGCGATAGCGGCTGCGGCGTTGTCGGCGCGTGCCTGCCACGCACATCAGAATTGCAACGCCCGGATCGCTATGGCGACCTGAAAACCATAGCCGCCAATATCGATCGTATTGTCATTGTGATAGCGCCCTATCCCGAGCCCTTCGCCAATGCCATCGACCGCTACCTGGTCGCTGCGGAAACCACTGGCATTGCGCCCATTCTGCTGCTGAACAAGATCGACCTGATCGACGGCAGCAACCGCGAGCCCTTGGAAGCACTGCTGGCACCCTACCCCGACCTGGGCTACCCGGTGCTGGGACTCTCCACCAAAACTGGCGAAGGCCTGCCCCGGTTACTGGAGGCCCTGGCTCAAGGTAGCAGTGTTTTTGTGGGCCAGTCCGGCGTTGGGAAGTCATCACTGGTGAATGCACTGCTCCCTGGCGCCGGCGCACACACTGGCATGCTCTCAGAAGCCACCCAGAAGGGCACCCACACCACCACCGCGGCGGAATTGTTTCACCTGCCCAGTGGCGGCAATCTGATAGACTCCCCCGGTATCCGCGAGTTTGGTCTCTGGCACCTGGAAGAGGCGGCATTATTGGAGGGATTCGTTGAGTTCCGCCCCTTTATCGGCCATTGCCGCTTTCGCGACTGCCGTCACCAGGGAGAACCCGACTGCGCTATCCGCGCCGCACTGGCCAATGGGGAGATTAGCGAGCGGCGTATGAACAGTTTTTTGCACCTGCGCAACAGCCTGGCATCGGAGAATAAATGTTGAACCTGATAATAGAGGCGGAAGACCTCGCCGTTGAGCTGGCGCACGAGGCGCTGCTGGTCGTCGATCTCAGTGCCCCCCAGAACTACCTGAACGGCCATATCCCCGGTGCCCTGCACCTGTCATTCCAGGCCCTGATGGCCGGCACGCCGCCGGCACCGGGCAAACTGCCGGACCTGAATCAACTGACCCGTGTATTTCGCGCCATTGGTCTACGCCCCGAAACGCATGTGGTGGCCTGCGATGACGAAGGCGGTGGCTGGGCCGGGCGCTTCCTGTGGACCCTGGAAGTCATCGGCCATCACAACTACAGCTATTTGAACGGTGGCATGCGCGCCTGGCGCGGCGCCGGCCTGCCCCTTGCCACCGAGAAGCCGCAGGTCACGCCCAGTGAAATCGATCTCTCGATCAACACCGCCGCGACCATGGATGCCCAACAGATTCAAGCACAACTGGGCAACCCTGACTTCCTCGTGTGGGATGCACGCTCGCCGCAGGAGTACCGTGGCGAGCGGGTCCTGGCCAGGAAAGGCGGGCATATTCCCGGCGCCATCAACTGCGAGTGGACCCAGTTGATGGACTCCCAGCGCGATCTGCGTATCCGTACCGATGCGCGGGCGTTTCTCGCGAAGCTGGGGATCGATAACAAACACACAATTGTCACCCACTGCCAGAGTCACCACCGTTCCGGCTTTACCTGGCTGGTAGGCACATCCCTGGGCCTGGATATCCGTGCCTATCCCGGTTCCTGGAGCGAGTGGGGCAATTTGCCCGATACACCGATAGAAACGTAAACATCACCGGGAACCCTTGTCATTCTATGCATCCAAAACTCTTTGCCACACTGCAGTACCTGACCCCGCAGCACGCCCTGTCCCGCGCTGCCGGCTGGCTGGCAGACACCGAAATCAAATTGATCAAAGACCCTTTTACCCGCTGGTTCGTGGAAAAGTACGGCGTCAATATGCGGGAGGCGAAGGAAACCGACTGCACCGCCTATCGCACCTTTAACGATTTCTTCACCCGCGCATTGAAAGAAGACGCACGCCCTATTGTCACTGGCGAACACAGTCTCGCCTGCCCGGTAGATGGCGCCATCAGTCAGCTGGGCAGTATTCACGATGACCGCATATTCCAGGCCAAGGGACACGATTACAGCCTGCTGGAACTGGTGGGTGGGGACCCGGAGCTGGCGGCGCAATTTAACCACGGTCATTTCGCTACGGTTTACCTGTCGCCCAAGGATTACCACCGAGTACATATGCCGATTGCCGGTACCCTACGCAGCATGACCTATGTGCCGGGCCAGCTGTTCTCAGTCAACACAGTGACCGCAGAAAACGTACCGCGCCTGTTTGCCCGCAATGAGCGCCTGGTGTGTCTATTCGATACCGCCGCCGGCCCCATGGCCATGATCCTGGTGGGTGCCATGATCGTCGCCGGCATCGAGACCGTGTGGGCGGGCCAGGTAACCCCGCACAGGCGCGATGTTCGCAACAGCAACTATCTCAACAATGCACCAATCCACCTGGAAAAAGGCCAGGAGATGGGGCGCTTTAAGCTGGGCTCGACAGTCATCATGCTGTTCGGTGCAGACCGGGTGTGCTGGCTAGACACTCTGGAAGCAGAGTCTCTGGTGCATATGGGTGCGCATTTCGGCAACCTTGTCACCCACAAGGAGCGGGCTTTGTAAACGGGAGGTTGCTCTCGCCAATATGGCCTACACAGGCTGTAAAAAGCCCGGCTAGTTTGCCAGGCGCGAGATCAGCCGGGACAGTTGCCCGCCGCCCTTGAACAGGTAGTGGTCCCGCACAGCAGCGGTATCCACCTGGGGATAAGCACCGGGTTCTATATCCCGCAAAATACGAATTTTTTCCCGGGCACCCATTTTGCCCCGCTCAATCAGCTTCTCTGCGCGGTCTTCGGCGGCAGCCAGGTCAAACAGGCGCGGCTTGCTCAGCTGGCGCTTGTGGCCATCCAGAATAATCATCACCTTGGGTCTGAGGCGCCGGCCGTAATTTTGCTCCACCACCACGCCAACCTCTCCAGTGGAAAGCTCCACCTGGGTGCCGGTGGGGTATAGCCCGATCGCCTGGATAAACTCGACCACCAGCTGCTCCTGATAAGCGATGCCACGCAAATCGTAGAGTTGCGCCACCGCGCAGGACGGCGCTATGGACTGGCCGGCACCGCGCGGGTTGGTGGCCTCATCGTAGAAGGTCACGATCCCGCACAGGCGCGACAGTACCGGAATCTTGTCGCCGCGCAAGCCGGCGGGGTAGCCGCTGCCGTCGTGGCGCTCGCAATGACCCTGCACAACACGGACCACCTCAGGATCTATTTGCGCATCTGTGGCCAGCAATTGCACACTGTGTTGAACAAATTTGCGGTATTCCAGTTCGCTGCGGGGATTCCGTTGCTGCATTTGCAGTATTTCTCTGGCGATAGACAGCTTACCCACGTCCTTGAGCAGCGTGGCCACACCCAGCCTTACCAGCGCCCGCCGCGCCAGGCCGATATGGCGGCCAAACACTACCGCCCAGATGCTGGCGCGCACCGAGTGGCTATAGGTGTGTTCATCCCTATGCCGCACCCGCGCCAGCCAGGTGAAGGCATCCGGGCTGCGCAACACGCTCTCGACCAGGTCTTCCACCACCCGGTTTACCTGCCTCAGCGGTAGTGGGCGATTGCTGACCACCAGTGCCATCACTTCCCCCATACCCTGCAGAATTTGCCCGTACAGTTTGCGCGCACTGCCGGCCTCGCGCCGGGCCGGTTGCGGCGGTGGGTAGGCCCCGTGCGCAATAGCCACAGGGCGACAGGGGATAACAACACGGGAAGCGGCCCGGTCTTGCCTGCCGCAACTGCCGCCTAGGAGACGGCGAAGAGTGGCACCGGCACTGCCTACGGTCTTGTGCACATCCACATAGACATAGCGGCAGTATTTTTGCAGCTGGCGAATCTCCTCCAGATCGCGAATATAAAAACCCTGCAGAGCAAAGGGCGTTCGGGCCCAGGGCCTGTCGAGCCTGGAAACAAACATGCCGCGCTGGAGGTCACCGACGGAAATTTTTACCTGTTCGATTGCCACTTGGAGAGATGCCGACCACTGTGAAAATTGGCTGTAACGCGCCCAGAAGAACCGCCAGGGCGCAACAGCCGGAACACTCTGGGCAAGCGTCTCTTTATATCATGGAGAGATATTGACGAGCACCCGCCAAAAGTGGGACTGCGCTCACAGACTCAGACACTGGTTGCCACCGTTATGCATGGTATTTTGCCGAAAGCGTCACCACTGCCTCAATCATGGCGCCGGCGTGGACCGGGTCGACTTTCGGGGTAATACCATGACCGAGGTTGAAAACGTGGCCGCTGCCGTGACCGAACGCCTCCAGGATTAGCGCGACTTCCCGGCGGATGCGCTCGGGTCCGGCAAAGAGGACCGACGGGTCCAGGTTACCCTGCAGAGCCACCCGTCCGCCCACGCGGGCGCGGGCGTTGCCGATATCGGTGGTCCAATCAAGACCCAGGGCCTCTGCACCGGTTTCCGCCATCGCCTCCAACCACTGGCCACCGCCCTTGGTGAACAGGATGGCAGGCACGCGGCGACCCTCGCTCTCCTTGATCAAGCCACGCAGGATACGCGCCATATATTGCAGGGAAAACTCGCGATAGGCCCTGTGGCTCAAAGTCCCCCCCCAGGTATCAAAAATTTGTACAGCCTGGGCTCCTGCACGAATCTGTGCGTTCAGGTAATCAGTGACAGAGTCGGCCAGTACTGACAGCAGCCGGTGCATCAATTCAGGACGGTTGTAGAGCATTTCTTTACAGCGGGCAAAATCCCTGCTGGAGCCGCCCTCAATCATGTAAGTAGCCAGGGTCCAGGGGCTGCCGGAGAAGCCAATCAGCGGTACGCGCCCGTTCAGTTCGCGGCGAATGCTGGTCACGGCGTTCATCACATAGTCCAGATCGCGCGCACTGTTCAACACTTCCAGGTTCTCGATATCCGCAGCACTGCGCAGGGGCTTGTGGAATTTGGGCCCTTCGCCCTCGGCAAAATAGAGGCCGAGGCCCATGGCATCGGGAATGGTGAGGATATCGGAGAACAGGATCGCCGCATCCAGGGGATAACGCTCCAGTGGCTGCAGGGTTACTTCACAGGCCAGCTCGGTATTACGGCACAGGTCCATAAAGCTACCGGCTTCGGCGCGGCTGGCGCGATACTCCGGCAGATAGCGGCCCGCCTGGCGCATCATCCACACCGGCGTTCGATCCACGGGCAGGCGCAGCAGGGCGCGGAGGAAACGGTCATTTTTTAATTCGGGCAATTTGGTATCAGACATAGGCACACTGAATGGGTTAAAAAAGCGCCATTGTACCGGGGGCAGGGCCACGATAAACAGGGTGGCAAAAATATAGCGGAGTGCAGCCTGGAATGGGTAGGGAAGCGCAATAAAAGGGCGATAGTGGGGGGAGCGGTCCCCTGCGAACAGCTGGAGCCGATTAGATGCCCAAGTAATCGAGAATACCCTCGCCGGCCTGGCGCCCTTCCCAGATGGCGGTCACTACCAGATCGGAACCGCGTACCATATCACCGCCGGCAAAGACCTTCTCGTTGGCGGTCTGGAATTTGTATTTCTGTTCTTGTGACGCGACAACGCCGCCCCAATCCGCGACCTCGATATCATACTCGGCAAACCACTCGGCGGGGCTCGGGCGAAAGCCGAAAGCCACCAGAACGATATCCGCCGGGACCACCTCCTCAGAATCGGTCAGCACCTGGGGCCGGCGGCGGCCGTTCTCATCGGGTTCACCCAATTCGGTAGTCACCATTCTGACCCCGAAGACCTTGCCCTCGCCAACGATTTCCACCGGCTGACGATTGAACAGGAACTGCACCCCCTCCTCCCCGGCATTGGCCACCTCGCGGCGGGAACCGGGCATATTCTCCTTATCGCGGCGGTAGACACAGGTCACACTCTTGGCACCCAGGCGGATGGCACTGCGGTTGCAGTCCATGGCAGTATCGCCGCCACCAAGCACTATCACACGCTTGCCCTCCACCGCTACGAACTCCGCTGGGTCCTTCTCCCAGCCCATATTGCGGTTCACATTGGCCACCAAAAACGGCAGGGCATCATGCACGCCGGGCAAATCCTCGCCGGGAAAACCCCCTTTCATATAGCTGTAGGTGCCCATGCCCAGGAAGACAGCATTGTGGTCGTTGAGTAGCTCACCAAAGCGGATATCCCTGCCCACTTCGGTATTGAGGCGGAACTCCACCCCCATTTCCTCAAACACCGCGCGACGCTTCTGCATCACGGATTTTTCCAGCTTGAACTCCGGGATACCAAAGGTGATCAGGCCGCCGATCTCCGGGTGCTTGTCGAACACCACCGGTTGCACACCGCTGCGTACCAGGATATCGGCACAGCCCAGTCCGGCGGGGCCGGCGCCGATGATCGCAACCTTTTTGCCGCTCTTTGTGACATGGCTCAGGTCCGGGCGCCAGCCCAGGGCAAAGGCGGTATCGGTAATATATTTTTCCGCATTGCCGATGGTCACAGCACCAAAACCATCGTTAAGGGTACAGGCGCCCTCGCACAGGCGGTCCTGTGGACACACGCGACCACAGACTTCCGGCAGGGTATTGGTCTCGTGACAGAGTTCCGCCGCTTCGATCACATTTCCCTCGCTGATCAGCTGCAACCAGTTGGGGATATAGTTGTGCACCGGGCACTTCCACTCGCAATAGGGGTTGCCACAGTCCAGGCAGCGGTGCGCCTGGCTCGCCACTTGGCTGTTACTGAAAGGCTGGTAGATCTCCACAAATTCGTTGGTGCGGGTGATGATATTCTTCTTCGGTGGATCGATACGCGCCACATCGATAAACTGGAAATCGTTGTTCAGCCTGTCTTTCATACTGTCTCCCTGTCCCCGCTTTATTCGCCGCGCTTGCGCACGTCAGAAAGAAGATCCGCAAGGCTTGCCGCCTTGGGTTTCACCAACCAGAAACGGCTCAGGTGTTCGTCAAAGTTTTCCAACAACTCCATACCCCAGGCACTGCTGGTCTCCGCGGTGCTCTCCTCAATCACTGCGCGCAAATGGCTCTGGTGCGGCTCCAGGATCTCGCTGCTGATACGGCGCAGCTCAATCAGCTCATGGTTGCAGCGGTCGAAGAAATCCCGCTCCAGATCCAGTACATAGGCAAATCCACCGGTCATGCCGGCACCGAAGTTGTAACCGGTGCGACCCAGTACTGCGACCATACCGCCGGTCATATATTCACAGCAGTGGTCACCCGCGCCCTCCACTACGGCAAAGGCGCCGGAATTGCGCACGGCGAAGCGCTCGCCGGCGCGGCCCGCGGCAAACAGTTTGCCGCCGGTGGCACCGTACAGGCAGGTGTTACCGACAATACTGGTTTCCCGAGAGGCAAAGACGCTGTCTTCGGGCGGGCGGATCACCAGCTTGCCGCCGGCCATGCCTTTGCCCACATAATCGTTGGCATCCCCTTCCAGATACATTTCCAGGCCGCCGGCGTTCCAGACGCCGAACGACTGCCCGGCAACGCCCTTGAGACGCAGTTTGACCGGCACTTCCACCATGCCCTGGTTGCCATAGCGCTTGGCGATCTCACCGGACAGGCGCGCGCCCAGGGAGCGGTCGCGGTTGGATATCTCGTAACTGAATGTACCCCCGGCCAGACTTTCTATGGTGGGCAGAATTTCCGCCACCATACGCTCGGCCAGCGCGCCCTTGTCCCAGGGCGCATTCCTGGTGGACTGGCAGGTTTGCGGTTTGCTGTCGAGGTGCGCATCGGTGTGCAACAGCGGCGACAGGTCGAGCTTTCTCTGCTTGTCGGTTTCCCCCTCCAGTACACGCAGCAGATCCACGCGACCGACCAGCGCCTCCAGGCTGCGCACCCCGAGCTGCGCCATCCACTCACGGGTTTCTTCGGCGACGAAGCGGAAGAAGTTCACGGCCATTTCGGCAGTGCCGATATAGTGCTCGTCGCGCAGGCTCTTACGCTGGGTGGCGATACCAGTGGCACAGTTATTCAGGTGGCAGATACGCAGGTATTTACAGCCGATGGCCACCATGGGCGCGGTACCAAAACCAAAGCTCTCAGCGCCAAGAATGGCCGCCTTGATCACATCGAGACCAGTCTTCAGGCCACCATCGGTCTGCACCCGCACCTTGTCGCGCAGGTCATTGGCGCGCAGGGTCTGGTGGGTTTCCGCCAACCCCAGCTCCCAGGGTGAACCGGCGTAGCGGATAGAGGTAATGGGGCTGGCGGCAGTGCCACCATCGTAGCCGGAAATGGTGATCAGGTCCGCATAGGCCTTGGCCACTCCCGCGGCGATAGTGCCGACGCCGGGGCGCGAAACCAGTTTCACCGATACCAGCGCATCGGGATTGACCTGTTTCAGGTCGAAGATCAACTGGGCCAGGTCCTCGATGGAATAGATATCGTGATGCGGTGGCGGTGAAATCAGGGTCACACCGGGGACGGAGTAGCGCAGACGCGCGATCAGCGCATTCACCTTGCCGCCCGGCAGCTGGCCACCCTCACCGGGCTTGGCTCCCTGGGCCACCTTGATCTGTAGTACTTCCGCATTCACCAGATAATGCGGCGTCACCCCGAAACGGCCGGAAGCAATCTGCTTGATCTTGGAAACCTTGTCGGTGCCGAAGCGGGCCGGATCTTCACCGCCCTCCCCACTGTTGGAGCGGCCCCCCAGGCGATTCATCGCCTGGGCCAGGGATTCGTGCGCCTCTGGCGACAGCGCACCGAGGGACATGGCGGCGGTGTCAAAGCGGCGCACGATCTGTGCAACAGGCTCCACTTCCTGCAAGGGTATCGGGTTGATAGACTCCTTGAAGCCGAGCAGATCCCGCAGGGTCGCTACCGGACGCCGATTCACCAGGGCTGTGTAATCGCACCAGGCTGTGTAATCGCCGCTACTGGCGGCACGGCGCAGGGCGGTCACCACATCCGGGTTAAAGGTGTGATATTCCTGGCCGTGCACATACTTGTGCAGTCCACCGGGAGAGACCGGCTTGCGCGCCTTCCAGGCAATATCGGCGCGGGAGGCCATATCTGCCTCCAGTTCGGCAAAACCGGCACCTTCTATGCGGGTAGGGGCACCGGGAAAACACAAGTCCACAACGTCTTTGGAAAGCCCCACCAATTCGAATAACAGGGCACCGCGGTAGGAGGCCACCGTGGAAATCCCCATTTTCGACAGGATCTTCAACAACCCCTTGATCACGCCGTTGCGATAATTTTTCTGCGCTTCCGCCGCATCCAACAGCAGTTCGCCGGTATCGATCAAATGATTGATGATGCTGTAGGAGAAGTAGGGATGTACGGCAGTGGCACCAACGCCCACCAGGCAGGCGAGTTGGTGGGCGTCCCGCGCACTGGCAGTATCCACCACGATATTGGAATCACAACGCAGGCCCGCATGGACCAGATGATGGTGTACCGCACCGGTGGCAAGCAATGCCTCAATAGGCAGGAGACTCTGGCAAATATCCCGGTCTGAAAGTACCACGATCACAGTGCCGGCACGCACTGCGGCCTCGACCCGGGCACACAATCTCTCGATGGCGATTTTCAGGTCCAGTTCCGCCGGATCGTAATTCAGGTCGAAGATTTCGGCATCGAAACCGGGGCGATCCAGCGATAACAATGCGGTGTATTTCATATGGGACAGAACCGGAGAGGATAGGATCACACGGTCAGCGTGTTCCGGTGTTTCCTCGAACACGGATTTCTCGCGCCCCAGGCAGGTCTCCAGAGACATCACCACCGTCTCCCGCAAGGGGTCAATAGGCGGATTGGTCACCTGGGCAAACTGTTGGCGGAAGTAATCGTAAAGGGCGCGATTGTAGCGGGACAAAACCGCCATCGGGGTGTCATCCCCCATGGAGCCCACCGCTTCCTGGCCGGCCTCCGCCATGGGGCGCACCACCTTGTCGCGCTCTTCCAGGGAGGAACTGAACAGCTTCTGGTAAACCTTGAATTGCTGGTGGGAGAAATTATTGTCCACCGGTGCGGTGACCAAGGTGGAGCGGATACGCCGCGCTTTTTCCTTTAGCCAGCGTTTGTATGGCTGGGCCCGCTTGAGCATGTTGTCGATATCCGCGGTGTAGTACAGCTTACCCTCCAGGGTATCCACGGAGAGCATCTGCCCGGGCCCCAGGCGCCCCTTGGCCACCACGTCCTCTGCTGCATAGCCATGAACACCCACCTCAGAGGCCACGGTGATGATGTCATCTTTGGTAATCACCCACCGGGATGGGCGCAAACCGTTGCGATCGAGGGTACAAACAGCGTGGCGACCATCGGTCATCACCAGGCCGGCGGGGCCATCCCAGGGCTCCATATGCATGGAGATATATTCATAAAAAGCGCGCAGGTCCGCATCCATGCCCTCGACATTCTGCCAGGCTGGCGGTACCAGCATGCGTACCGCCCGGTGCAGTTCCATGCCGCCAGCGAGCAGCATTTCCAACATATTATCCAGGCTGGAAGAGTCGGAGCCCTCGCTGTTGACCAGCGGTACCAGTTCATCCAACTCGGGAATCAGGCCGGTGACAAACTTATTAGTGCGCGCCACAGACCAGTTGCGGTTGCCAGTGATGGTGTTGATCTCGCCATTGTGGGCCAGCAGACGAAACGGTTGGGCCAACGGCCAACGCGGCATGGTATTGGTCGAAAAGCGCTGGTGAAAGACACAGATGGCGGACTGCAAGCGGGGGTCGGCCAATTCCGGGAAGAACTTCGGCAGGTCTGCTGGGATCATCAGGCCCTTGTATGAGAGCACGCTGGTGGAGAGACTGGCGATATATACAGAGCTACCCAGTTGTTTTTCCGCCTTGCGCCGCGCCACATAGAGGCGCGCATTAAACTTCGCCTGTCCCAGCGGCTCCTCGGCATCATTGATCAGCAGTTGCTCAAAGCGCGGCTGGCAAGCATGGGCAATGGGACCTAAACATTCCGGGTTGGTGGGCACTGTGCGCCAACCGACAATGTGCATGTTCTGCGCTTCCAGCGCCTCCTGCAAAATTTGCCGGGCGGACCGAGCGTCATGCTCATCAACGGGCAACATCACCGAGCCCACCGCATAGGTATCGGTCAGTTCGGTACCAAAAAGGGCGCGGGCCTCGCCGCGCAGGAAGGCATCCGGTTTTTGCAGCAACAGTCCACAGCCATCGCCAGTTTTGCCATCGGCGGCAATACCGCCCCGATGGGTCATGCAGGTGAGGGATTGGATGGCTGTTTGCACTAACTGATGACTCGCCAAGCCATGCAAATGCGCAATCAGGCCAAAACCGCAGTTGTCTTTGAATTCATCCAACTGATACAGACTGCTACCCATAGAACTCCTCGTCACTATCGATTACGGAACCACAGGAACGGACGACTCCAGACCTGTCATGGGCAAAAAAATGCGCTTGAATCCCGCTGCGCTCTCCTGCAATCCCCAGGTAGAAGATCCCAAGATAAAAAAAGCCCTCTGCTGGGGCTTTCTTTTTTTCTTCTTTATGGCGGTTTTTTTACCCAACCATTCTTCATGGGGCGCGCAATAGTACTTCCATGGCACTGTATTTTCAATATTATGCAGATTATTAATCTGCCAAGTTAAATCAAGACAGACTTATCTCCTATTGAGATCATTTTCTGTTATTCACCTCTCTGCTGTGGGCCATATCGGGGGAATCATCACCTCACCCCGCAGTTTTTTAGCGCATCTATCACTTTTTCCCTCGGTGTGTCTTCTGCCACCCTGGCTTCGCCAAGCGCCTTCAGCACCACTAGGCGCAGCCTCCCATTCACCACTTTTTTGTCTAGCGCCATGGCTTGCAGAAAGTCCGTAACGGTCATCCCCGCGGGGGGCCGCTGTGGGAGCCGGGCCTTGCGCAGAAGACTTCGCAACCGCCCGAGCAGGTTGTTATCGACACTGCCACACAATCGCGACAGCTCCAGTGCCAGGACCATGCCAGCCGCGACCGCCTCACCGTGAAGCCAGGCGCCGTAGCCCTGCACCGTCTCGATCGCGTGGCCAAAGGTATGGCCAAAATTCAATATGGCACGGCGTCCGGACTCGCGCTCGTCACTGGCGACCACTGCCGCCTTATCCCGGCAGCATCGATCAACGGCATAAGCGAGGATAGCTGTATCGCGTTGCAACAGAGCATCCATATTAGCCTCGAGCCAAAGAAAAAACGGCGCGTCACAGATCAAACCATATTTGATAACCTCGGCAATACCGGCGGAAAACTCCCTGCCGGGCAGGGTGGTCAGGGTATCCGTATCCGCCAGTACCAGGCGAGGCTGGTAAAAAGCGCCGATCATATTCTTCCCCAACGGGTGATTGACACCGGTCTTACCACCAACTGAGGAATCCACAAGCGCGAGCAGGGTCGTGGGTATCTGGATAAAATCCACCCCGCGCTGATAACAGGCGGCGGCAAAACCACACATATCCCCAACCACACCGCCGCCAAGGGCAATCAGGGTGGTGGTGCGATTGTGGCGTTTCTCCAGAAGAGCATCGAAGATGCGGTTAACCGTATTCAGGGTCTTGTAGGATTCACCATCGGGCAACTCGACAACATCCACCTTATCGAAGCCAGGCAGGCCTTTGAGCAGCCGAGCCAGATAAAGGGGCGCAACAGTCTCATTAGTCACCACACAGACCTGACGCCCGCGAATTGAGGGCAGCAAATACTGTGCATCTCCAAGGAGTTTCGGTCCGATGATAATGGGGTAGCTGCGCGCCCCCAGGGCTACATTCAGGCTGTGCATGGTGCTCTCTTTCCCGTCAGTTCGAGTCTGACACCGTAAAGGGGAATTAAATGAAGCGCACTTTAGCACAGAGTGCCCGCGGCGTTATTGGCAGAGAAAGTCCTGCAGGCGTTCGGCCACCAGAACGGAAGCCTGTTTGGGATTGAGATGGTCGGTAGTGCAGATCACGTCTGCCACCTCACGATAGAGGGGCTCGCGCTCCTGCAGTATCTCTTCGATACGCTTGCGTGGATCGGGGACATACAGGAGCGGGCGATTGGCATTTTTTGAAGTGCGTTCGAGCAGTTGCTCCACACCGGCCTGCAGATAGGCAACGTGGCCGCATTTTTTCAGCATCCGCCGGTTTTCCGCCAGTAGTACTATACCGCCACCAGTGCCAATCACCTGGCAATCCCCATGACACAGCTCCTTGAGCACGTCACTTTCCCGCCGACGAAATCCCGCCTCTCCTTCCACATCGAAGATCCAGGGAATATCCGCCCCGGTGCGCTCTTCCAGCACCTTGTCGGTATCGGCAAACGGCAGCCGCAATTGAGCTGCCAGCAATTTACCGATAGTGGATTTGCCCGCCCCCATGGGGCCGACTAAAAAAATGGAGCGGTTGATCACTTAGCAAAAAACGTCTCGTCTTCCATAATGCGCGGGGTAATGAACATCAGTATTTCGCGTTTGTCATCTGTCCGAATAGTCCTCTTGAACAAATTACCCAGGTAGGGGATGTCCCCCAGGAAAGGAACCTTGGTTTCTCCCTCAATCACATTACTCTCGAAAATCCCACCCAAGACTATCGTCTCGCCATTGCGGACCAACACCTTTGTCTCCAGGGAGTTAACATTGATCGAGGGCACCTGACCACCGCCGCTCACGGCAACAAGCTCACCAACACTGTTCTGATCAATTCTCAATGCCATAATAATATTGTTGTCCGGCGTGATTTGCGGCACAACTTTCAAATGCAGCACCGCCTCGCGAAAGGTGATAGAGGCTGCCCCTGAAGAGGTTGCTTCCTGATAGGGAATCTCAACGCCCGATTGAAGATTGGCTTCCTGTTTGTCTCCCGTCACCACCTTTGGCTGGGAGACAATCTCAGCCATACCCGCCTCTTCCAGGGCAGACAATTCCAAGCCAAGATAGAAGTCTCTTTTTAGGATGGCGTAAGCGATGCTACCTGCGGGATTGCTTACCCCCAAATCCACCAGTAGTGGATCAAAGTCTCCTTCTAGGGCACCAAGGGTGGTTTCGTCCTTTAATCCCAAGCTGCCAGAGCTAGCCCCAAAAGCATCATCACTGATTTCTTGACCACCCACATAATCCCACTTGACCCCTAACTGACGGGTAAAATCACTGTTTGCCGTGACAATACGGGCCTCGATCATTACCTGGCGGATCGGGACATCGATGGCCTCAATCAATTCGCGAAATTGTGCGATCTTATCTTCTGTGTCCGTGAGAATGATCGTGTTAGTACGCTCATCGACAATCGCACTGCCGCGCGAGGACAATATACTGGCTTTATTGCTATCATCACTGTTGCCACCGGCAAAGCCCCCCTGCCCCTGACTATCCCCTTGCCCGCCGGAAAACAACTTGAAGAGCTCACCGGCATCGGCATAGCGGACATGGATATACTCTGTGCGTAGCGGTGCCAACTCCCGTAACTGCCTGCGTGTCTCGAGCTCCTGGCGCTCCCGCTCGGCAATCTCCGCGGCCGGCGCCACCATAATGACACTGCCCTCCTGGCGCTTGTCCAGACCTTTTGCTTTCAAAATCAGGTCCAGGGCCTGATCCCAGGGGACACCATCCAGGCGCAGGGTGATGCGCCCCTGCACGGTGTCGCTCGCTACCAGATTGAGGTCGGTGAAATCGGCAAAGATCTGCAGAACCGAACGTACTTCTATATCCTGAAAACTCAATGACATTTTCTTGCCGGAAAACTCAAACGCCTTTTCTTTTTCACGAACTTCAGCAGCCGATAGCGGTTTCACACTGAGCACATACTCAGTATCCGCCTGGTAGGCAAGATAATCATACTCGACATCCGCCGGATCAATGGCAATGACGGTATTTCGTCCATCGTGATCAACCGTAATTGAATTCACCGGGGTTGCGAAATCCGTTACATCCAGGCGCTGGCGCAAAGAGTCCGGTAACTCGGCATTGAGGAACGTCAGATATATTTTGCCTTTGGTGCGTTCAACATCAATATTCACGCCAGGGTCAGACAGGCTGATAATCACTTTCCCCTCGCCGGTCTCGCCGCGGCGAAAATCGATATTGCTGATGACCACCCCTCCAGTACTGAGGAACTGTTGATCGCCACTCAAATTGGCGCCGCGAGCATGGGAGGCTTGGGTGGTCGGCGCAGATACCATGGCCCCAGTCGCCGAGTCGGCGCCGATGTCCAGTACCAGCTGATTGCCCTCGCGCGCGCTGGTATACACCGGTAACTGGTCCAGGTTGACAATCAAGCGCGTGCGGCCCTCACTGGAGACGATCACCGCGCTACGGGCACCCCCTATCCCCAAGGGAAATTTTTTTCGCGGCAATACACTCTCAACACCGACGAAGTCCATCACGATGCGCGCCGGTTGCTCAATCGTGTATCCTGTGGGCTCGGGGGGTGTGTCGCTAAAAGTCAGGCGCAATTGCACCCGGCTTCCGGGTAGCTCGGAAAACTGAATATCATTCAGTTGATTCATTTGGGCCTGCGCGGCAGCAGGGAGCATCAGCAATCCGAGCAGTAGTAGCTGATAGGGAGCCAAGAAATTGGCGAACTGCTTATTGATCATTATCCGTTGTCCCTCTCTTTCAACGTCAGTGCCCGCGGCCTCTCAATCCAGCCACCGGTACCATCCGGTACAATTTCCAGTACGTCGACTTGTGAAGCGGTGGCATTCACTACGCGCCCATGGTTCTTACCCATGTAGTTGCCGACGGTAATCCGGTGGATACCGCCGGCACCATCATCAATCAAAGCCCAGAGCTGTCCGTCGCCGGACAGGGTGCCCACCATCGACAGGGCATCGAAGTTGACTCTTTCCAACAGCTCCCGCTGTCGATGCATATCCGGTGCGATATCGAGCTTGCGCCCCACCAGCCGCTGCTCCGACTCCAGCACCGGGCGCACAAAAGGGCTGCGCCGGGCTGCCGTGCTGTACACATAGGGACTATAGGGCGTAAAGGCCGGAATCGGCTCCATCTGGCCCCGGGGCTTCTGCTCCACTTCGGCCATTCTCTCGCGCAAGTCGCTGTGGTCCGTATTCAGACTACAGCTCGAAACCACCAGGAGGTTAACAGTGAGGACGATATACCTAATCACCCCTCTTCCTCCTGATCTTTATAGCGATATGTCTTGGCGTTGATGACCATATTCAGAAGGCCTGCCCCGTCTCGATTGGTGGTAATTTCATAATCGTGTAATGTCACGATGCGCGGCATGCCGGCAATACCACTGACAAAGGCACCAAATTCATGGTAGCCGCCTTGAACCTCTATACGGATTGGGAGTTCCACATAGAATTCGCCCACCAATTCGTCTTCCAGTGCCACTTTTTCAATGGTGAGACCACTGCCGCGGCCGTATTCGTCAATGTCCTCCAACAGGCCCGGAACCTCGGTATCCTGGGGCAGCTGCTTGAGCAGGGCACCGAAATTCTGTTTGATTTCGACAAGCTGTGCGCGATAGGCTTCCAGGTTTTGCGCTTCAAACTGCTTGTGCTCGAATTGAGAAAATAACTCGTGTTCTTTTTTTGCAGCGATTTCCAGTTTGCTGTACAGGTCGCCAATCTGCCAATAGTACCCAAGCCCAACCAGCACCGCCGCAACCAGGCTCAAAAGCGCAACGCGTCCAGCCAGCGGCCAGACGCCTACACGACTGAAGTCGATATCATTGATATCGAGATTTTTCAGTTGCTCTAGGGTATCTCCCAATGCCATGATCAGGTTCCTTTAATTGTCTGCATCGGCATGTTCACTGTCTTTTTTACGCCCACTCATATTGATTCCGAGCTGGAAAGCACTCGCCTGCTCCCCAAATGCAGGACTTGCCGTGACATCAGTGAGGATCGGGGAGTCATACCAGTCAGACTGGTCCAGGTTGCGCATAAAGGATGAAACCCGATTGTTGGATTCAGCGACACCGGATAGGGCCAGACTGTTTCCCTTACGCACAAGAGAGGTCAGCCATAACCCCTCTGGTGTGGCCTGCACCAGCTCATCGAAATAGCGCACAGCCAGGGGGCGGTTGCCCTGCAGCTCCTGGATTACCCGCATGCGATCAATCAGCTCCTGGCGGTGTTTTTTCAGCTCTTTGATTTCCGCGACCTGTTTATCCAGCGCATTGATCCTCACCTGTAGAATTTGGTTGCGCGCTTTCTGGCGATCAACCTGCTGACCCACAGTTTCCATCCAAAGAAATACAGACACCGCTGCCGCCATCACAACCAGCAGGGCGATCTGCTGAAACTCTTTTTGCTTCTGGGCCCGGTATTCCTGGCGCCAGGGCAGCAGGTTAATCTTGGCCATATCAGTACTCCTTTTCCCGCATCGCCAGACCCGCGGCAATCAACAGGGCCGGCGCCTCTTTGCCCAGCGCCTTGTGATTGACCCTGGAGGAAATACTCATCCCCGCAAACGGGTTGGCGACCAAAGTGGGCTTTCCCAGTTTCTCACCGATCAGCTCGGACAACCCTTCCATGGCCGCAACACCGCCGCTGAGCAGGATGTAATCGACATCACTGTAGGAGGTAGAAGAGTAAAAGAACTGCAGTGAACGGGTAATCTGCTGAATCACCGCATCCCGGAAGGGTTCCAGCACCTCAGCGTGGTAATCGTCAGGCAATCCGCTGCCACCCTGGTGCTTCGCCAGGGCGGCCTCTTCCGCTGAAAGGCCGTAGCGGCGCTGTATTTCATCGGTGAGTTGACGCCCGCCGAAAAGTTGCTCGCGGGTGTAAACCGTCTTGCCATCCACCAAAATGGACAAGGCACTCATGGTGGCACCAATATCCACAACAGCGACAGTCAGTTGCTCCTGTGCCGGCAATTGCCCCTCCAAAAGAGTGTAGATGCGCTCTATGGCATAGGCTTCCACATCGACCACGCCCGCTTCCAATTCGGCTTCTGCCAGTGCGGAAACGCGCTGATCGATATTTTCGCTTCGGCATGCCGCAAGCAGCACCTCCACCTGATCCTCCCCTTTCTCCGATGGGCCCTGCACTTCAAAATCCAGGCTCACTTCTTCCAGGGGATAGGGAATATACTGGTCCGCCTCCAGCGCAATCCGTGCCTCCAAGTCTTCATCGGAGAGATCCGCAGGCATTTCCAGCGTCTTGGTAATCACCGCCGAGCCGGAAACAGCCACAGCGGCTTGACGCAAGCGGGTTTTGGAACGGCGCACCACCTTGCGGATAGCCTCGGCCGCAGCCCCGACATCATTGATGTTTTTGTCCACCACCGCATTGGGGGGCAGAGGCTCCACGGCGTAACCCTCCACACGATATTTATCGCCATTGCGACTCAGCTCCAGCAATTTCACCGCAGTAGAGCTAATATCGAGCCCCAACATGGCCTTTTGGCCTTTATTCAGAAAAGGGAAAATCCCCATTTTTCTTATCTTTTCCGTGGGTTATGAGAGGTTGATGTTATAGCACTTTAAATTACCGCTTCAAGCGGCATTTGCATAGGTAATAGCGCACAATATTCGTATAATTATTCATCGGATCCTACAAATGAAGTACACAGAAGCCGTTTCATGACTGCAAAAGTCCAAAATCGCCTGCTGGCGCTGTTCTGGCTCTTCCTCGCCGGCCTGGCCGCTACCGCCATGGTGCTCGCCAGCATTTACCTCTACCTGAAGCCGGGGCTGCCCTCCATTGAAAGTTTGCGGGATATCCGCCTGCAAACACCCCTGCGGGTCTATTCACAGGACATGAAACTGCTTGGCGAGTTCGGAGAAAAACGGCGCAGCCCGATTACCATCGAGCAAACGCCCGAGCCCTTTATCCAGGCCATTCTCGCCGCTGAGGATGCAAGCTTTTACTCCCACAATGGCGTCTCCATCAAGGGGCTGATCCGGGCCGCCTCCCAACTGATACAAACCGGCGCCATTCAGTCCGGTGGCAGTACCCTGACGATGCAGGTGGCGCGCAACTTCTTCTTGAGCCGCGAACAGCGCTTTGTGCGCAAGTTCAATGAAATCCTGCTTTCCCTACAGATAGAGCGCGAGCTTACGAAAGACGAGATCCTGACGCTGTACATCAATAAGATATTCCTGGGTAACCGCGCCTACGGTTTCCAGGCTGCCGCACAAGTCTACTATGGCCGCAATATCAAAGCGCTCAACCTGGCCCAGTGGGCCATGATGGCGGGGCTGCCCAAGGCCCCCTCAACCTTCAACCCCATTGCCAATCCAACCCGCGCACTGGTGCGGCGCAACTGGATTCTAAAGCGCATGCTGGACCTGGACTATATCGACCAGGATGCGTACAAACACTCCATTACCGCCCCGGTCACTGCCCGCTATCACAGCCGCGACCTGGACCTGGATGCCCCTTACATTGCCGAAATGGCTCGAAGGGAGGCTGTGGCGCTGTTTGGCGATAGCGCCTATACCGACGGCTATCAGGTGATTACAACCGTGGATAGCCGCCTTCAGGATGCGGCGCGCAAGGCCTTGCAACACGGGCTCGAAACCTACGATACCCGCCACGGCTACCGCGGTCCCGAGCAGCGGTTGCCACCGGAACTATTGCACGACAGCGACCAACTGATTGATCTTCTCAATGAAATTCCTGTACTGGGGGACCTCGAGCCCGGTGTGGTCACTGCAGTCGAACCCAAACAGCTGCAGGTACAGCTGCGGGATCGACGGGTGGTGGAGGTTCCCTGGCGCAACGGGCTCAATGCCATTCGTCCCTACATCTCCGAGAGTGCCCGGGGCCCGCGGCTGCAAACTGCGGAAAAAATGTTTGCACCGGGCGATGTGGTGCGCCTGCGCCAGGTTGTCTTGGCCCCTCGCGAAGGCGCCAGCCATGCCTCCCCGGCCTCAACCGGCGAGGAAGTACCCAAGCCCGATCCATTTGCCGACCCCGATGAAAGCGATTCAAAACCCTCACAAGCGCAGGTCGCCGAAGAGTGGGCATTGGCCCAGGTACCGGCAGCGCAGGGAGCACTGGTTTCCATCGATCCCAAAGACGGTGCCATACGCGCTCTGGTTGGCGGCTACGATTTCCGCCAGAGCCACTTCAATCGGGTAACCCAGGCAGCGCGACAGCCGGGCTCCAGCTTCAAGCCCTTTATCTACGCCTCCGCCATTGAGCGGGGTTACACGGCGGCCAGTGTGATCAACGATGCGCCGATTATTTTTGAGGAGACCAACCTACAGGATGTGTGGCGACCCGAGAATGATGGCGGCACCTTTCTCGGGCCAACCCGCTTACGTACGGCACTGTATAAATCGCGCAACATGGTTTCCATCCGCCTGTTACAGGCCCTCGGGCTCGACTATGCGCTGGGTTTTATCGAAGGCTTCGGTTTCGAGCGCAGCAAGCTCGCGCGCAACCTGACCATTGCCTTGGGCAGCTCTGCGCTCACCCCCCTGGACATGGTGCGCGGCTATGCCGCCTTTGCCAACGGCGGCTACCGGGTGGAACCCTATCTGGTGGACCGAGTGCTGGATGTCAATGGCGAGGCGCTCTACCAGGCACTGCCCCTCACTGTGTGCAATGACTGTCCCGAACCCGGTATCGATTCCCAGGGCTTCATTGAGGAGCCGGTTAACCTGGCCGCCTGGCAGCAGGCTGAGGAAGGCCCTGACCAGGGCAAGGGGCCCGTTAAGTTAAACGTGTTGCCGGTAGGGCCGCTGGACCCTGCAAAGAACCAGGCGCGTCCTCTGGCCCCGCGCGCCATGACGGTGGAAACCACCTACATCATGGATTCCATCCTCAAGGACGTGATCAAGAAAGGAACCGGGCGCCGCGCTCTCGTGATGAAACGCGGCGATATCGCCGGTAAGACCGGCACTACCAATGGTCCCCGCGATGCCTGGTTCTCCGGCTACAGTCCATACCTGGCCACCAGTGCCTGGGTGGGCTTCGACTCCTATGGGGAACTCGGCAAGAATGAATACGGTGGTTCCGCAGCGCTGCCTATCTGGATCGAATTTATGTCCGCAGCCCTGGAGGGTCTACCGGAGCGCCATCTGCCCCAACCCGACGGTATAATGACCGTGCGTATCAACCCCAAGAATGGCCTGCGCACCTCCTATGGTGGTATGTTCGAGATTTTCCGCACCAATCGCGTACCCAGGCGGGAGGTTTATAACCCCTACCGATCCAGGTATACCGACGAGGATAGGGATATGCCCGGACGGGAACGACCGGTTGAATCCCTGCCCGAGGAACTGTTTTAACCCCGCCCCAGGGCACCTCTTGGCGGCTGGGTAATCTCATGAAAAAGGGACCCGACTATCTGTGCTTATTGCTGGATGTTCCCCGGTGAGTTTGCGCGGTCAGGCAGGAGACATACGGCTTTTAGGTTATTGCCATTGAGGTCGGTCAGAAAGGCACGGTAATAATCGGCGTGATGCCCAGAGCGCAAGCCGGCGCACCATTGCCTCACCCGCTAGGCCACAAATGCATTCAGCCTGCAAGGATACCAAGGACCTCAAAAACGGTTTGGCAGGAAACGTGTGTGGCCGGGGACAGGGCCCCGCCCGTCTAAACTGGACACCCCTTCAATCTGTCCTGCGGTATTTCACACAGGCGCACTCCAGCCCCTGTAAATCGGGAATGACAGCTTCCTCACCAGAGAGCGCAACATGCATTAGTTCGCCGGGGTTCAAGCGTTGCTCACGCAGCGCCAGCTCTTCGGGGGTTACGCGCACCAGGCGTGGCGTTCCCCGTAGTACAAGCGCGAAATATGGCAGGTCGCCATCGGGATTGCCACTGCTCAGAATAGCGATGCGCCCATTCTCCGGGATATCGCCAGGGGAGTCACCGCGCATCACATCAAAAGACAACAGCGGCAGGCGCTGCTCACGCCAGATCAGGTCCCCCAGATACCATTCGGGCGCATCGCACACAGCCACCGGAGTCTGCATCGCGATGATTTCAGAGAGACTGTCTACAGGTACCAGCATCTGCCCCTGCTGCAGGGGCAGTAACAGACTGCTCACCTCTGGGGGGACATCTACCGGTAGGGCTTCAACTTCACGCATTGCTACCTCTTGTGTTTAGGCTCTCTATTGGGTGCCGGCAACCTCAACTACCGACAGCTGAGGTGCCCGCATATTCGCGAATGGTTTCGAGCAATACGTCTTCCTGGTAGGGCTTGCCCAGATAGTGGTTCACACCCAGTGACATGGCGTGGTCGCGATGCTTGCTACCGGTACGGGATGTGACCATCACAATAGGGATATCCCGCAGGCGGCTGCTGGAGCGAATGTGCCGCGCCACCTCGAAACCGTCCATACGCGGCATTTCAATATCCAGCAGGATGAGATCCGGGATCTTGTCCTGCAACTGGATCACCGCATCCTGGCCATCCTTGGCGGTACTGACAAGGTAGCCTTCGCGCTCGAGGAAACGGGTCGTCACCTTGCGCACAGTGACTGAATCATCCACCACCATCACCGTTTGCTGGTGCTCTTCCAGCTCTCGCTTCGGCGCCGTTTGCAACGGTAGTTGAGGCATTGTCGGTCGCGCCAGCTGGGTCGCCTGGCGGCGCAGCAGGGCGTGGGCATCGAGGATCACTACCACAGTGCCATCGCCGGTTACTGTCGCCCCGGATACCCCCTGCACACCGGCGAACTGCGGCCCCATACTCTTCACCACGATCTCGCGGCTGCCGCGGATAGCATCCACCTGCAGCGCCATGGCATGGCCCTCGGAGCGCACCAGCAGAACCGGCAGTTGCATATCATCGACACTGAGTTTTGGCTGGGCACCCGACTTGAGCAGAGTGCCGAAGTAGCAGACCTCATAGCGTTCACCGGCGTACTCAAAGCGGGCATCGCCGGTACGATAGTAATGCTCCAGTTCGAAGGGGCTGAGGCGTACGATGCCCTCAATGGTATTCAGAGGCAGGGCAAACAGATCCTCGCCGATTTTAACCATCAGGGCGCGATTGACCGACACGGTAAACGGCAGGCGCACGACAAACTCGGTACCAGCCCCCGCCTGAGAATTGATATGCACGCCGCCACCAATCTGCTTCAGCTCTGCGGAGACCACATCCATACCCACCCCGCGACCGGAAATCTGGGTCACTTTTTCCGCCGTGGTAAAGCCCGCCTGCAGAATAAACTGCAATATCTCGTTATTGGACAACTCTGCGTCCGGGCGCATCAGGCCATTTTCCACGGCTTTTTCCCGCACCTTTATCAGGTTGACGCCGGCGCCATCGTCGCGGATGGTCAGCACCACCTCGCTGCCCTCGCGCGCCATAGCGACATGGATACGACCGCGCTCGGGCTTGCCCGCAGCGAGACGTGCTTTTGGCATTTCGATGCCGTGGTCTACCGCGTTGCGCAGCATATGTTCCAACGGCGCCACCATGCGCTCAAGCATGGATCTGTCCAGCTCCCCCTCGACGTTGGAGAACACCAGATCCACCTGCTTGCCCAGCTCTGCACTCACCTGTCGCACGATCCTGCGAAGACGCGGTACCAAACGGGAGAAGGGCACCATGCGGCTGCGCATCAGCCCCTCCTGCAGTTCCGTATGCACCCGCGACTGTTGCAGTAGCAGGGTCTCGGTATCCCGCGCTTTGTTATCAAGTGTGGAGCGAAGCTCCATCAGGTCGGAAGTGGATTCCAGCAGGGAGCGGGACAATTGTTGGATAGACGAGTAGCGGTCCATTTCCAGCGGGTCGAAGTTGCCGTCCTGCTCAGCCAGCTGTTCGTGCCGGAACAGGATCTGTGCCTCGGTCTCTCTATCCAGGCGGCGCAACTGTTCGTTGAGCCTCACCAGGGTTGAATCCATTTCGTCGAGCGCAAGACCGAACTCACTCATCTGCTCTTCGAGGCGACCGCGTGAAATGGCGGTCTCACCGGCGAGGTTAACAAGCTCTTCCAGCAGCTCAGCGGCCACACGAACCATTTCCTGGGGCTGGTTTCTGGCGGAACCCGCCAACTCATCCGAGCCCTCTGACTTGCGGATAAACGGCAGTATGTTGCCACTGTTCTGGGCCACTTCCGGCTGCGGTGGACGGTCAGGGGTCTCGGTCCCTTTTTCCCTCAGGCTTTCCACTGTGGGTAGGGATTCCGACACACTCACCCCTGCCTGTGTGTCAGCGGTAGTGCCCTCGACAACTTCCATCGCCTCCGGCAGAACCACAGTCTTGCTCTCGGTTGTTTCTGCAGTACTCTCCCGGGCACCTTGATCGGCCCAGTCGGCGGCCAGCAATTGCACAAAGGCTTCCGGTTGTTCGTCGGACATCCAGGCGCGCACAGTTTCAATGCCGTCGGCGATACGGTCGTGGATACCGTGGGCATCGGCAAAAAACTGCCGGGAGGGCCGGGTGTCATTCCGCATTTGCTCGATCACGGTTTCAAAACGGTGGGCCACTTCGCCAAGCCCCAGAAGGCCAGCCATACGTGCACCGCCTTTAAAGGTATGCAGCACCCGCTTGAGTGCTTCCGCCTGCTCTCGGCTTTCCGGCGCGTCTTCCCAGTTTTGGATCAATGCCTCCAACTCGTCGGTAAGATCGACCGCTTCCTCCAAAAAGACCTCAACAACATCGGAATCGATTTCCGCAAGCAGTTTTTCTCCCTCGGCAAACGTATCCTGGCGGTACCTGGCAGCGCTGGCTAACGCCACCGATGATGACTCAGCAGGTGTTGCCTCAGAATTGCTTGTCTCCGCTGTACGTACCCGGAGTGTGGTATCTACAGACTTTTGCGGCCCATGCTCTGGCACCGCTGCCACCTGTAGCCCTGAGAGCGCAGCGGGCGCTTTTTGTATTCCTTCACTGGCGCTGTCTGCTCCCGCATTTTCAGCTCTGTGCACAGGCTCACGTTCAACGGCAGTATCGCTGAGCTGCTTCGGGGTCTGCACAACACCGAATTCTGGGCCGTTGATACCCAGTTCACCCAGATCGTAATCCTCTTCAAACACTTCGGCGACTGCCACACCTTGCGCCAGGTAACGCAGCGCCTCCTCAACAGCCTCACTCACCTCCGGCAAGTCCTGGGCAGCGGCGACAGCATCAACCAGATCCAGCAGTTCGTTGTGCCCCTGCTCAAGGGATGCCCACAGCGCCGGCTCTCCCTCAAGCTGACCGGCAAGCACCTTGTGGTAGACATCCAGAAGTAACTGAGACAACTCCGCCAAAGTCTGCAGTTGTGCGTGACTGGCGGCTTTGTGTAAAACCACAAGCTCTTCGGCAACGAGGGTAACCTGGGACTTGTCGGCGGGATTGATGCGCCAATGATTCAGCACTTGGTCGGCATCCAATAAAACACGCATTCCGTCAGCCATCAGCACTTCGAGCAGTTGCGGGTCCACCGCCTTGGGCTCACTGGCCTCGCGCTCGCGGATCAAGTGGCCCACAGAGCGCTCCTGCAGCTCGGTCACACGGGCGAGGAACTGCTCAGATCTTCCAATGCCAAGCGGTTTTCCAGTGCGGATCTGGGCCAACGCCTGATGCACATAGCTGGCCCCATCACCGATCAGATCAAGGATGTCGACGTCAATCGGCACTTGGTAGATACGCAGCTCTTTGGCAAATCGCTCCAGCGGCGCCATCATTTCGGCGACCACCTTGACTTCCGCCATATGGGCGGAACCTTTCAGGGTGTGCAGCGCTCGGTGCAAGGGGTCGCTGGGCACGCCGTAAACCGGCGCGGCAGCGCGCATGTCCTCAAGGAATTCAGCCACTACCGCCAGGTGCGTCTCAGCCTCCTGGGCAAAGATCTCCCACAGTTGTGCCCGGTCCTCCCCGTTGTCTTCCTCCACAGTGGCCTGCGTCGCCCTACCTGCGCTTTGCGTCTCCAGTACCGCAGGCATATGCCCGCGGCTGAGCTGCTCAGCCCAGGCTTGCAACTGCAAGGTTTGCTGCTGATCCGGATCACCCCGACCACAGCGGAAAGCCTCGATCATGGAGGGCAATTTCTCACAGACCCGCTCAATCAACCCTACGTGAGCACTCTGGGGTTTCACGCTGTCGTCGATAATGCGGTTGAGCATGTTTTCCACCGCCCAGGCCAGCTCGCCGATATCCAGCGCCTCGACCATACGACCCGACCCCTTCAGGGTGTGGAAACCGCGGCGGAATTCCTCCAGGGCACCAACATTGGCAAAATCGGCCGCCCAATCTGGGAAGTAGTTGCGAATATGGACGAGGACTTCACCGGCTTCTTCGAGAAAGATTTCTACAATCTCATCGTCGATCAGACGCTCGTCACCATCAATCACTGCCCGTGTCCCAAGCGGTTTCTCAGGCTTCTCCCAGGCCAACTCGGTCTGGGTATCCGCTTCCGGTGCGATGGCGGTCCCTTCAGCCGTTTCTGCCGGTTCACCCACCGCATTTTCCATTGCCGGAGCCGTTGCGTGTATACATTTTGCAGCATGCTCATCGCTTGGAAACCCATGCTCCTTTTCCGTATCCGGCACCCTATCGTCGGCAGAGAGGGCACGCGCAACCTCAATGTCATTGTCAGCCGCAATAGGGTCCCTTTTCGGCACTTCAACCTGTTCACTGAATCCCAGGGGCTCAGCTGTAGGGGTTTTCGCGCCCTCCAACTCAGCAAATGTGACTGGCGTCCCCCCTACAGACTTGGCTGCAGGGGTGGATTGATGCCCCATTTCACCTTCGACTTTTCCAGTCCCGGCAAATTTGGGGTCAAATAGCGTAAAGCCCTCTCTATTCGCACGAAGGGTTTCACCCTCCGGCACCCGGTCAGTTGTGGAAGCGGCGGTACCGGAGAGCTCCCGCCTCTCTCCCCTGAGGGGAAAGCCCAGATCGGCGACACTGTCTTCGGCCAATGCCAGTAGCATCTCGGCATCCTCAAGACCTTCGCAGCGGCGCTCCAGGTAATATTCAACACTGGTAATGGCATCGGCCAGGGTATCCAGCATGCGCCATTCGGGTTGCTCCGCCTTCTCGATCAGGGACTTGTCGATATAGTGTTTGCAAGCGGCGATTATTTCGCTGGCGCGCCGATAGCCCACCATTTCCAGGCCACCGCAGACCTCCTGCAGGCGCTGTGGGACCCGGCTCAGGTAGCTGATATCCCAGTGGCTGGCGACATACTCCATCACCGCCTCTTTAACTGCCTCCAACCCCAGGTGCGCCTCGCGTCGAACGGAATCCTTGGCATCACCCATAATCGGTTGCTCTTCGTCAACCCGTTTATTGCGATCAATATTGGCTGCCAGGGCAGAATTCAGTTGTACCAACTCGCCGGCGGCACGCATCAGATATTCTTCGACATCGCTGCCACGGGAGGCATCGCGCAAATATTCATAAATGCCGCGGGCGCGGGCGCGCTGTGTCTCAAGCCCGAGCACGCCGAGCGTATCCGCAACCCGTTTGACCACCGCTGCAGTTTCGCTCAGTGGCGGCTGTTCGCTCACAGCGCTACTCGGTTCCAGGGCCTCGCGCACCCATTGAAGCTCTTCGCTCAGAGCGGTGATCGCAGTGCCGAGGGCCTCGGGACCCATCGCCAGCACATCCTCGGTATCGGGGCGCGGTGTGCCCGGTACTGCTCTGCCCAGGCCAAAGCGCTGGTACAGGTCGTGGCAGCGCGAGCCGTTGGGGCCGGCCAAGTAGACGTAGAAAAGCAAATTGCGTAGGAAATCTGCATCAAGGCGTGCATCCAGTACCCTGGCGCCGCGCCCCTGCAGCAGGCGGAACTCCACATCTATCCTACGCAGCAGGTGGCGCAGGGCGGGCTGTACACTGAGGCGATGTGCACCGATGGCTTCAAAGATGCCCAGCAGTACCTCCCACAGGGGCTTACGCGCGCTGCCGTTGTAGAGCAACTGCATCTTTTCAACAATTTTGTTCAAATAGGCAAGGCTCTCACCGCTGTTCACATCCCGGATCAGGCCTGCCGCGGCGACGTGGTACATCTTTCTCAGCTTGGTGACCAGCTCCTGCAGTCTCGCATTATCCGCAGTCAGCGGCTGGCGCTTGCCGGTGACCTGCTCCAGAGAGGAAAGGTCGGGAGAAAAAAGTGCACCTTCTGTGATCAGGCGTTCACGACGCACAGCACGCAAATCGTTGAGAAGAGGCAACAGGAGGACTGCATTGTCCCGACGCTGAAAAGAGACTTTTTCCAGGTAGAGAGGCAACTCCAACAGCGCGCGCATAAGAAACTCTCGGGTCTCTTCGGTATTTTCGACACCGCCACTGGCCAGCGCCTGAACCAGTTGTTCCATCTCCTCAGCCAGCATGGCCGCACCGGAAAGCTGTGCCATATGCAGGCTGCCATGTACCTGATGGACCAGAGACAGGCAGTTTTGCAACAGCGGTGCACCGGCATCTGGATCATCAGAGAATGTCTCGAGAAGTTGACGCGCCTGCGCCATCGTCTCGTTAATTTCACCGATCAGCCAATCCAGGGCCATGAAGTTTGGATTGTCGTGGTTCACGCCAAGTCCCCAATATTTCATTCTCTATGCAGGCGCTATACCCCGATGCGAGCCGACTTACACGGGTTTCCCGAAAGTCTTCCGCGCGCCCCTCTCCACCCGGTCATCTTAAAATGACGCCAGATTGTATTTGGGTCAGGCCAGAGCCCGGCCTTCGCGAGAGCCCAAAGCTGCGGGCTCTTCACTTTCGATGGTGAAACTGTCCACGTCCATTTCCGGTAATTCCACGTCAAAGGAATCACTGTCGGCCTTGAGGCTTTCATCCTGAGGCAGTTTGAAGCCGGCAACGGAATCGCGCAGTGCATTGGCCGTTTGTGCCAGATTACCAATAGACTGTGCCGTTGCCTGGGTACCTGCCGAGGTCTGGGAGGTAATTTCCTGAATCACGTTCATCGTATTGGAAATATGCCCAGCAGAAGAGGCCTGCTGGCGCGCGGCGTTGGAGATGTTCTGAATCAGAGAGGCCAGGCTGCCGGATACGTTTTCGATCTCCTCCAGGGCAACCCCCGCGTCCTGGGCCAGGCGGGCTCCACGCACCACCTCCGTTGTGGTTTGCTCCATGGAGATGACCGCTTCATTGGTGTCCGACTGAATTGCTTTCACCAGGCCTTCTATCTGTTTGGTTGCAGCGGCGGAACGCTCCGCCAGTCGCTGTACTTCATCGGCAACCACCGCGAAGCCCCGGCCTGCGTCACCGGCCATACTCGCCTGGATGGCGGCGTTTAATGCGAGGATGTTGGTCTGGTCGGCAATGTCATTAATCAGGCTTACAATATCGCCAATCTCCTGGGAGGATTCCCCCAGCCGCTTGATTCGCTTGGAGGTATCCTGGATCTGCTCACGGATGTTGTCCATACCCTTGATGGTGTTCTGTACCACCTTGGCACCATTGCTCGCGATATGTACCGAGCGCTCCGCAACCTGGGCAGATTCGGAGGCATTGGCAGACACCTGGTCAATGGTAACCGCCATTTCATTCACCGCAGCGGAGGCCCCGGCAATTTCCTGCGCCTGGTGCTCAGAGGCCTCGGCGAGATGCAGAGCGGTCTGCTGGGTTTCCTGGGACAGGCCGGATACTTCCTGAGCAGCACCGTTAATCCGCGATACCAGCACGCGCAGTTGGTCAATAGTAAAGTTGATAGAATCGGCAATCGCACCGGTAAATGCCTCGGTTACCGTGGCAGAGGTAGTCAAGTCCCCATCGGCGAGATCCGCCAGCTCATCCAGCAACTGCATAATGGCCTGCTGGTTGCGCTCGTTGGTATCCGCCTCCTGCAACAGGTTGCGGCGCGTACCGGAGATAACCATTCCCATCATGACGAAAATCAGCAGTACGAAGGCCGCTGCCAGGATAGTAATCGTCATATTGTTTGGCTGGCGTTCGTCCGCGAGATTCACGATTCGATCATTCAGCGCGCTCAGGGCTTCGAGTAACTGCGGTGAGGAGGCAATAATGCCGTCTGAGGCCTGGCGCGTGGCAAATAGGGCCGGGGTCGCCTCAAAGATTTCGCGCACAGAGGAGCTTACAAACTCAAACAATTCCGTAATTTCATCCAGGGAACGGCGCGCTTCATCATCGCTAACACGGGAAATGCCCATCACCACGTCACCGCTTTTCATACCGTCCACGACCTTACCGAAAAGACTCGCATCGGTATTGAACTGATCCGCAGCGGCTTCAGCATCATCACCCCCCTGCAGCATCTTGTCGATATTCCGGCCTATCCGTTCCGCGCGCCAAACTTGCAGTAATGCCTGCTCCACCTGATTGGCCGGGGCGGTGTTGGCCAGCAGGATCTCAACGATATTGTTGTGCTCCGCCTGCAGCTCGGGAAGAGAAGCGCTCAGGGTGGTGGCAACGTCATTCAGGAAGATAATGGTTTCCTCATTGCCGAGAATGGTGTCCATCTGCTCGCGCAGATTGCGCCAAACCTGCCCATAGGCAGCCAACTCGGCGTCGAGTGTGCGGCGGCTGCCTGCATCCATTTGCTGCAACTGGTTCCAGGCGTTGGCCATTTGCCTGGACACTTTTTCCAGCTCGACAAATGCTTCCTCATCTCCTGAGGTGGCCGCCGGTGCGTAGGAAACGACCTGATAAGAGAGCGCACGCAATTCCGCCGCTTGCTGCAGGTACTCTTTATCGCGGTCGCTGCGGGTCTGTACCAGATAGATACTGACGACCAGTCCCGCCAATACGGCGAGTACCAGCAGGCCCAAACCCAGCGCGGCAGGGTTACTGCGCAACGCGGAAAAGGAACTCTGGGAGCCTGTTTTCATAGTTCACTCCTAGCGGGCCCAGGTATCAGGCCGGATTTAGTACCACTTGACTTCTAACACTTAAACAACAATCGCCTTCACCCAGCACGTTCATTCCAGCACCGCCTGCAGGCCACTCCCGACACTATCAATAAAGTGAAGCGCCGATAAAAATGGGCTTGGATTTTCTATTGAAGGGCGGCATCCATAAAACGGCCATCTTTGAGCAGGGCCCGCATATCGAACACCAGCCAACGGTCCCTCTGCAAAATAAACTGGCCCTGCACCATGGGTGTAAATGACTCAATCAAATCTGTTGGCGCTTCCCGGGCATATTCATACGCCAGGTGTTGCATCCCGTGTAATCTGTCCACAATCAGGCCCACATAGGTTTTTTCACGTTCAAGCGCCAACACTCGGCGCTGCTGTCGCGGGCCGCTAAGGTGGCCACCGTAAAATGCGGCGAGATCAATCAAAGGTAACAGGCGGCCACGTACGTTGGATACGCCTTTCACCCAGGGCTGGACACCGGGAATGAAAGTGTATTGCGGCACTTCGAGCAGTTCCACAACATCATCCATGGAGGCGACGAAATTATGCTCGAGAAGGGAGAAGCCGATCCCACTCCAGTACGGCTTGATTTCCCGGCGCGCAGGCAGGCCGGTGGACTGCGCCTTGGCACGCCGCGCAATATCAATCAGGGCCAAATAGGGTATTGTTGACTGCACACTGAGCAGCTGGCCGTCAGGCCAACACCTCCCCGATCGCACTCAACAACTTGCCCTCGTCTACAGGCTTGGTCAGATAAGCCCTGGCTCCCTGGCGCATGCCCCAGACACGGTCTGTGTCCTGGTCTTTGGTCGTCACAATAATAATTGGGATTCCCGCTGTGCTGCTGTCCTTGCTCAACTGGCGGGTGGCCTGGAAGCCATTCAGACCGGGCATTACAATATCCATCAGAATAAGATCCGGGCACTGCGCGCGCGCCACCTCAACACCGTTTTCGCCATTGGGCGCTGTGATTACCACATGTCCGTTTTTTTCCAAAATTGTGGTCAATTTGTGTGTTTCAGTAGGAGAGTCATCCACTATTAGTACTTTTGCCATCATTTTCCCCATGACATCTTATAATCAGCTAATCGGCAGCTGCGCAACCACGATCGAACTTGGCGGTTTGCTTGTTACTTTCTTGTTAGCATGTCCAGTTTGCACTGACTATCAGCTACTTCTCGGCCAAACCATTTCCCAGACTCCCACAGACAAGGGGATATGTGCGCCACTTAGGATCGTTACTGTCTTAGTTCCCGGGTGCCAAGCTCCCGGAGCCAGCCACACACTTTTTTTGTTAGCCACAATTTTCAGGCTGCGTGATGTGGCTTGGCATGGGCAGAGATCGCACCCAATAATTCACTTTTGCTAAACGGCTTGGTTAAATATTGATCGCAACCGACAACACGCCCCTTTGCCTTATCGAACAAACCATCCTTACTCGACAACATAACGACAGGAGTAGAGCGAAATTCGCTGTTATTTTTGATCAGAGCGCAGGTTTGATAACCATCCAGGCGCGGCATCATGATATCGACGAAAATAACATCCGGGCGGGAGTCTGCGATTTTCGCCAACGCATCAAAGCCGTCCGTTGCGGTAACAACCGTACAGCCCGCTTTCTGCAACAGCGTTTCGGCAGTGCGGCGAATTGTCTTACTGTCGTCGATCACCATAACAGTCAGACTTTCCCAGTTAAGCTCCATAGTTTTTTTGACTCCCCTG
Organism: Microbulbifer jejuensis; assembly: GCF_047289955.1. Classification (NCBI taxonomy): domain Bacteria; kingdom Pseudomonadati; phylum Pseudomonadota; class Gammaproteobacteria; order Cellvibrionales; family Microbulbiferaceae; genus Microbulbifer; species Microbulbifer jejuensis. The sequence continues at coordinate 118,657 of NZ_JBLBUB010000004.1, read as the reverse complement.
TTTACTTATTGTCGGACACGTGAAAGCGTTTACTTGCACCCTTGGTGAACCGCATAGGGGGTCTGGGTGTCTCGCCTAGCCAAGATCGCACACTGGAGGAACTTTTATCACAGAACCCCAGGTTAATCTACCAGACTCGACAAACCCCTGGCGATACGGTTCAAATTATCATCACTTTGCGCTCGAACCCAGTCCAGCGTGTTAAAGTTGCATCCTGGTGAAGCTGCTTTTACCTTATCCATCCTACCAAGTCGGGGGTGGCAGCCTACACTGAGCCACAACCACCACAGCGCGGGGTAAAGCTATCCCGCCAGAAACGGAAATCCCTATGAATTTCTCCCTCGGTGTGGTGATGGACCCCATCGCCCAGATCAATGTTAAAAAAGATACAACACTTGCACTGTTACAGGCCGCACAAGACAGTGGTTTCCAGCTATTTTATTTCGAGCAGACCAGTCTGTACCTGGATAACGGCCGCGCCATTGGCTGTGGACGGCCACTGCAGGTTTTTGACCACGCCGAACGCTGGTTTGCTCTGGGGGAATCCAGAGAGATACATCTGGGAGAGCTGGACACCCTTCTGATGCGTGTCGACCCCCCTTTTGATAACGAGTATATCTATTCCACTTACATCCTCGAGGCGGCAGAACGCGAGGGCGCACTGGTGGTCAACAAGCCCCAATCCCTGCGCGACTGCAACGAAAAAATTTTCGCAACCAGTTTTCCACAGTGCTCCCCGCCAGTACTGGTAAGCCGGGATATGCTCAGATTGCGACAGTTTCACCAGACACACAGGAACGTTATCTTCAAACCCCTGGACGGCATGGGTGGGGCGGGGATTTTCCATTGTAAACCCGACGGCGCCAACCTCGGGGCGATACTGGAGATGCTCACCAAACACGGCTGCCGGCAAATTATGGCGCAGCGCTATATCCCGGAAATCAAGGATGGCGACAAGCGTATTCTGGTCGTTGATGGACAGGCGGTACCCTATTGTCTTGCCCGCATTCCTGTAGCCGGAGAAACGCGCGGTAACCTGGCCGCGGGTGGGCGTGGTGAAGCGCGCCCTCTGAACGATCGCGATCGCTGGATTGTCGAGCAGGTCGCGCCCACGCTGAAAGAGAAAGGACTGCTGTTTGTCGGTCTGGACGTCATCGGGGATTACCTCACCGAAATCAATGTCACCAGCCCAACCTGCGTACGCGAAATCGATGCAGCCTATGACACCAAAATCGGTGCGCGACTGATGCGCGCAATCACACACCGCCTGGCACAAAAAGGGTAAACTGGGACACTTCAAATTCAACCCAGGCTGCTTGCCAGCAGGTAGACCAAACGGACAACCAGTTAAAGGGCTTGGCGCAACAGGTAGTAAAGACCGCACACGATGAACTCCACCGCCAACACGGCATCATTTAACGCTGCCCAGCGCGAACGCTTTGTATTCTCCCTGTTTCTCGCCGGCGCCATCCACGCTCTGATTATTTTTGGAGTGGCTTTTGCCGCGCCCGAGGGCAGCCAGTCATCCCCCACACTGGAGGTAACCCTGGCCCAGCACCGCTCGGCACAGGCACCGGTGGATGCCGACTACCTGGCTCAGCACAACCAGCAGGCCAGCGGCATCTCGGATACCCCCAAAGAACTGTCCAGCAACCGCCGCGCGGAGTTTGCCGATACACAGATTCACGACGTGAATCCACTGCCGCAGCAACAGGCAGAGCGCCCGGCAGACCAGCGACGCCAGTTGGTCACCACCATTGGCGATAGTCCGCTGCAGGCGCCCGAGCTGCCCGCAGAAGATAAGCGCTCAGAGGAAAAGCGCGGCGACGCCCCCAGTGACCTGGACCGAACCAATCCGAAAGTTACCAGCCTGCAGGCGCGCCTGGATAAAATCCGGCAAACCATTGCCCGGCGCCCGAGGGTGAGGCGCCTCACCTCAGTGGCGACTAAAGCCTCTGCAGATGCCGCCTACCTGCACGAATGGCGACAAAAGGTGGAGGCCGTGGGCAGCGACAACTTTCCCGAGGAGGCCCTGCAACAACAGATCACCGGCAGCCTGCGGATGATGGTGCGCCTGCTGCCCAGCGGCGCCGTGGAGGAAGTGGTCATTCTCGAATCCTCCGGCGAGCGCATTCTCGATGATGCGGCCCAACAGATCATGCACCTCGCGGCACCCTTTGCGCCCTTTCCAGCTCAGATCCGCAAGGAGGCCGACAGGCTGGAAATTATACGTACCTGGCGTTTCGAAATGACCGGGTTTTCCACCTCCGCAGGTGACCCGCCCAGGCGGGGCTAAACTTGCCTTTCACTCAGGCGACCTAGAATCAAGCTATGCCCAGATCGAACATCGACAGTGACTTGACCCACGCCAGCCTGCGCGGCCAGTTCCTGCTGGCCATGCCCGGTATGGAAGACCCCCGCTTCAAGCAGACCGTAGCCCTGCTTGTGGAACACAGTGATGAGGGGGCTATGGGTATAGTGATTAATGCCCCCAGCAAGGTCCATTGGAAAGAGGTATTCGAACAGTTGTCCTTGCAGGACTCCAGTCAGCGCGGAGGCGAGACGGTGCTGCTGGGCGGCCCCATTTCCCCGGAACAGGGCTTTGTCCTGCACGGGGCCGGTATACAGTTCGACTCAACGACTGAGATCAATACGGAGATCAGCCTCACCGCCTCCAAGGATATCCTCGAATCCCTCGCCGGCGGACACGGCCCCGACGACGTGCTGCTCGCACTTGGCTACGCCGGTTGGGAACCTGGGCAACTGGAACAGGAACTGGTCGACAACGCCTGGTTGACGCTACCGGCAGAACCAGAGATCCTGTTCGCTACACCGGTAGAGAAACGCTGGCAGAATGCTGCCGCGCGCCACGGCATCAACCTGTCCGGGCTCGGCTCACAGACCGGCCACGCCTAGCCAGCGCACACCAATCCAAGCATATCCACCCCATGAGTAAACCCATTACTGCCCTTGCCTTTGACTTTGGTACCTGCTCCATCGGCCTCGCGTTTGGCCAGAGCCTGACCGCAAGCGCCAGGGAACTGTCCCCCCTGCCGGCAAAGGAGGGCAAACCGGATTGGGAAAACTTGCAGCGCCTCATCGCAGAGTGGCAACCCCATTACCTGTTGGTGGGTCTGCCCCTGAATATGGATGGCAGCGAGAGTGCACTGAGCGCCCGAGCACGCAAATTCGGCCAACGCCTGCACGGACGCACCGGGTTGCCGGTGGCATTTATCGACGAGCGCCTCAGCACCCGCGCCGCAAAGGAAGAAGCCCATGAGCGTGGTCACCGCGGTAATTACGCCAGGGATCCGGTGGACTCGATCGCCGCACGCATCATTCTGGAGGACTGGCTGCGCGCGCGGCAGTCTCCAAATTGATATTTCCCTCGGTCTGTAAAAGCCACGACACCCCTCCCTTTGGTAGAATTGTCCCACCACTCAAACAGATGATCGAGCAGAATGCCCATTTCTCGTATCCGCATCGCTACGCGCCAGAGCGCCCTGGCACTCTGGCAGGCCAATTACGTGAAAGACCGCCTGCAAGGGGAACACCCGGGCTTACAGATTGAGCTCTTGCCTCTCACCAGTCGTGGCGATCAGGTTCTGGATATGCCCCTGGCCAAGATTGGCGGCAAGGGGCTTTTCGTGAAAGAACTGGAAGTGGCCATGCTGGCCGGGCGCGCGGACATCGCCGTTCACTCCATGAAGGATGTCCCGATGGAGTTCCCCGCAGGATTGCACCTGCCCGTGATCTGCGCGCGTGAGGATCCCCGCGATGCCTTCGTCAGCAACCTGCATACCAGCCTCGAAGAGCTACCCCGGGGCGCCGTAGTGGGCACCTCAAGCCTGCGGCGACAGTGCCAGCTGCTGGCACGTCGTCCGGACCTGCGGATCAAATTCCTGCGCGGCAACGTTAACACCCGGCTGGCAAAGCTCGATGCTGGGGATTACCACGCCATTATTCTGGCTGCGGCCGGCCTGCTGCGCCTGGATATGCGCGAGCGCATCCGCAGCTACCTGTCTACCGATATACTGTTGCCCGCCGGCGGCCAGGGCGCGGTGGGCATCGAATCCCGCCGCGACAAGGCTTTGGAAGCCCTGCTGCAACCTCTGCACTGTGCCAAAACCGCCGCTCGCCTCAGTGCAGAGCGCGCACTGGTCAAGCACCTCAACGGCGGCTGCCAGGTACCTATCGGCTGCTATGCCGAGTTGCAGGATGGTTCTCTTTGGCTGCGCGGCCTAGTGGGCAGCCCGGACGGTTCCACGCTGATAAGGGCAGAGTGCCGCGGTGCTGCCAGCAGCGGTGCGGTGCTCGGCACACAACTGGCGAAGCAGTTGTTGGCCGACGGCGCCGACAAAATACTCGCGGCTATCTGAGATTGATACCAGCATGCCAGGTTCACTGCACGGCAAACGCATACTCACGACACGCCCGGCCCACCAATCCGCCAACTGGTGCGCACAGCTGCGGGCTGCCGGCGCACAGGTCGACAATATTCCCATGCTGGCCATCGAACCCCTCCGGGAGGCCAGTGCGTTGCAGGCCATCAAAACCCATACCCTCGGTTTCGATCAGGTGCAAGAAGCCATCTTTGTGTCTCAGAATGCCGTCTACTATGGCGTGGAATGGCTGGAGGACTACTGGCCGCAATTACCCCAGGGGCCGCGCTATTATGCGATTGGCAGCGCAACGGCAAATGCCCTGCTGGAGCGCGGCATTCCCTGCGCGCAAGATAGTGGGCACATGACATCCGAAGACCTGCTCGCACTGCCATCCCTGCAACAGGTGGCCGGACACCGTATCCTGATTTTCAGCGGGGTCGGTGGACGCACTCTGATTGGCGATACTCTCCGCGCCCGCGGCGCCATGGTAACCTATTGTGAATTGTACCGGCGCACTTTACCCCCCGGCGCTCCAGATACACTGGCCAGCTATCCGGCAACCCCGGATGCCATCAGTGTGCACAGTGGTGAAGCCCTGGCAAACTTGGCGCACTGTATTGTGCAATCCGCGCGAGGGCAATTGCAGTATGCTGCGCTTATTTGCCCCAGTGTGCGGGTTGCCAAGCAGGCACGCGCACTGGGTTTCAAACGCCCTTACGGTGCCCAGAATGCCGGCGGCAAGGCCATGTTGGACGCACTGCACAGTGCTCTGGATTGAATTGCTATCGAATTCTCCGCCGTATTGGGATGAAAGTCTTACAAAGAGCGCCACCCTTCCTATAAAGGTTGGCGCCACTCGCTATAATTCGACGACAATTTCCATCTGCGCTGTTATGCCATGACCGACAAAAAAACCAAGGACAGCCCTCGCGCAAAAACCACCGCGCCGGCCAGTGATTGTACAGACAGGGCGGAGCAGAAAAAAAACTTCGCCAAGGCAGCACAGGCAAACCCGGCGGGCAAGAAGTTGCCAGACCCTGCCAAGTCCGGAAAAAGGAGCGGCCACTGGTGGTGGCTGGTGTTCTTTCTGCTACTGATCGCCCTGATTGCCTTTGCCTGGTTCAGCTGGCCACAACTGCGTACCCGCATCAGTAGCCAATTGGATTTGCCGCCCGCCAAACAAGGTGGACCAACCCAGAGTGCCGCAGATGCTCGGGAACAGGCAGACGCCACCCGTGTGTCCGCGGCTCCAACCGAACAGCCACCGCAAACGGAACCCGAGCCGGATCTTGCGCAGTCCTCCCGGCCGCCCTCACAACCGGCAACCCCGGCCCGGAACCAGCAACCCGACCGGCATCAACAGGCGGATGCCAACCTGGGCAACCAAATACAGTCACAGGCCCGCACAATCGCAGAACTGCAACAAAAGCTGGCCGGTTTGCAGCGCAGTGTCACCGCCCAGGGCAACCGCTTGAACGAGTTGGGCAATGTGACCAGGAAGGACTGGCAGCTGGCGGAGGCCGGTTATCTGCTGCGCATGGCCAATCAACGCTTGATGCTTGAGGATGACAGCCGCGCCGCTTTGGGACTGGTGGAAGAAGTGGACAGTATCCTGCGAGGAGTGGACCTGCCGGATTTGTACGGTGTGCGCCAGCAGTTGGCCCAGGATATCACCGCGCTCAAGCTGGTTCAAAATATCGACCGCGAGGGGCTCTTCCTGCGGTTGCGCGCTTTGGAAGACGCGCTGATCCGCGCCCGAATCCAGCCGGAGTTTGATATGGCCCAACCCCAGCCAGAGGAGAAGGGGGAGCAGGCGCAACCCGAAGAGGCACCCCTGCCCCCCTGGAAACGGGGCTGGCAGAAATTTACCCGCTTCCTGCGGGATTCAGTGCGCCCCATTGATGGCGATATCAACCCGGTCATGCTTTCCCCACAAAGCGAAGCGCGTTTCCGCCAGACCCTGCGCCTGTATATGGAACAGGCGCAGCTGGCACTGCTGCGCGGCGACACCACAGTGTACAAGGATGCCCTGGGCAGCGCCCGTGAGCTGCTGCTCACCTATGGCACGCCCAACCCGCAACGCGATACCCTCGCCCGGCAACTGGCCGAACTCAGCGAGCAGCGCATCCAGGCGCAGATGCCCAACCTGAATACCTCACAGGTGGCACTGTACAATTACATTGAGCGACTGCACAAAACCTCTGGCCAAGATGCCAATACGCAGGGAGAGGGCGCCCAGTGAGGAAAGTTCTTTTTGCAGCCCTGGTACTACTGCTACTGGGCGCTCTGTTTCCACAAGTCAGTAACAATTACCCCGGCTATTTGGTGATTGGGTTTGGTGGCGAACTCAATAAGGGCTACGAAATGAACCTCTGGTTTGCCTTCGTTGCATTGCTGGCAATACTGTGCGCCCTGTTCCTGGCGATCTGGTTGGTACTCAGCCTGGTGGGCGCAATCAAAGGCAGTGTTGACCGCCTGCGCTTCGGCCGCCAGCGCGTGGCGCGCCGGCGTCTCACCAGCGGACTGGTGGAGTTTATGGAGGGCAACTGGTCCCGCGCACGGCGCCAGTTGTTGAAAAGTGCCCCCCGCTCAGAGGCGCCACTGATCAATTATTTGGCAGCCGCACGCAGTGCTTTTGAATTGGGCTTTCGCGAAGAGGCCAATGAGCTGTTGGCGAAAGCTGAGGCCTGTAGTGAAGATACCCGCCTCGCCGTGGCCCTGAACCAAGCGCGTATGCAGCTGCAGGACAAGCACTATGAACAGTGCATCGCCAGTCTTAAGCGCGCCAAGCAACTGGAACCCAAACACCCGGCTCTGCTACAGCTACTCAAACAGGCTTACTACCTGCTGGGGGACTGGAGCAGCCTGCGCGAGCTGCTGCCGGAGCTGGAAAAGCACGCCAGTATGAGCAATGACGAGCTGCAGCGGCTGGAATTGCAGATCTATCAACACCAATTGGATGAGGCTGTCAGTCGTAACGACAGAGACAGACTCCTGAGTATTTGGCACAGTCTGAACGGACGCTGGCAGCGCAATATGGCATTGCGCAGCCTCTACGCGAGACAGCTACACCAGATTGGTGACGACACCGAAGCGGAAAAGCATTTGCGCTGGCTGCTCAACCGGGAATGGAATGCCGAGCTGTGCGACCTGTACGGCTGCCTCACCGGGGTCAATCCCGCAGCACAGCTTTCCACCGCCGAGGGCTGGCTCAAGGAGTACGGCGAAAGCGCAGACCTGCTGACTTGCCTCGGCCGTTTGAGTATGCGCAACGAACTGTGGGGTAGGGCCCAGCAGTATTTCGAGAAGAGTCTGCTACTGCGCCAGGACCCGGTTACCTCTGCGGAACTGGCGCGCCTGCTCGGGGCACTGGGGGACAAGGACAAAGCCGCACAGCTTTATGAGGAGGGGCTGATGCAGGCCGTCAGCAACCTGCCGCAATTGCCAATGCCCAGCCGGGATTCACCGCTGCTGGGTGCGCAGGCCTAATTGCCCATTCCTCATAGGGTCCAACTCTTTACCAGGCTGTTGAAAAAGGGCCTTCTATGGCCTTTTTACCTGTGCTGGAAAATATACCTCCAAAGGGCACAGTATTGTTGTTGTCAATCAAGAAATTGTCCCGTACCTAACGACAAGACTGGATCACTGCAACCCATAAAGTGGGGCTCGGATGATCGCATAGCACCGGATTCGATCCTTTTGATGTACCCAGACACACAGCATCTGCATGCCCTTTGTGACTCTTCCAAAGCTTCACATAGACTTTGCTTTTTTGGCTACAAAAAAATTATGCTAGAGATTACCCACACCACCAAAATTACGAGAGGAACCCAGCCGAACTTTCCCAATTCCACTCTAAAAAATAGGTTGAATACGCTACCAACCCAAAAAATCACTCAAGAAAAATCGATATGAAAAAAGTTCTTTCAAATAAAATAATACAGATTTCATACTAAATTAAAATCCCGGTGGACCTTGCCGCCTTCTGACGATAATCCCCTCACCATTAACTATAGTTTCCGTAATAATAAGGTTCTCAAGACCACTATCATTGTGGAACGCTGTTACGAAATCAACTCTAACCTCCTGGATAATTGTGTCCCCTACCTGCAAAGCATAACCAACTTGAGTATCAATAAGGATTCCTTTAGCTGTAACCGCGCCACCTATTATTGAGCCTGCAATCCCGCCTACCCCACCGCCAAATGAAGCTTATAAAGTAGTCTTTACCGCGGTACGCATATTGTTCAATGACCGGTGCTCTGCAATCTGATCTGGAGTTGTGAATGTTTGTGAGCGCATTGCGCACAAATTGGAATAACATTTCAATTTCTCAAAGTTGCCGCCGACTGTATTCACCTTTTGTGCAAAGACATCACCCCGAGGCCAGTCGTACCTTAACTTTCCATTTTCCCTAGCGCAATCAAAGAGTTAGCAACCATTTTTCCCGGCACCACTGGCTCTTCACCATTTTTTTGCCCCGACGCGGATTTTACCTCAGCCGGATGTTTTTCCAGAGGCAACGGCCCCTTCTGTTTAGCCGCGCAGGCGCGCCAGCGCCTGGCCGCCGACAGGCGGCTAAACCCGAGGGGCGTTTGCCCCTCTTGGTGATTGGCTAGAGCGGTGGTGCCGCCTCTTCGATGGCTTCGATCAGGTGCCGGCATTCCTGTTGCAGCAGCTTCACGTAGTATTGCCATTCGGTATCAAGCCGCTCCCAGGCTTCGATAACGCTCCAGCCTTGCGGTAGATATCCGCCCTATCGGTGGCAGGCCCGAGCGTGGCGACAATTTTTGTGCGTCTGTTCATGCCAAACCGTCTTCATTGGGCAATTTTCCCCGTCACAGGGGAAGCATAGCTTGTCACCCTTATCGACTCATCATAGTGCGCAACAACTAAGCTAAGAAAAGCGGGGGCAGGGTCAGCGATAAAGGAGTCAATCGCCGATGCGCAGGTTGGTGCAACTGTGGCTGCTGGGAATCCTACTGTCTATTGGCGGATGCTTGACAAGTGGTGTGGAAGAAGCCAGGGTCGTCCAGTCGACAGGTAATATGGACGCAGTATGCGGTAAGAAGTGGCAGCTTGTGCGCCTCCGGATCAACGGCACTGCCATTGCAGTACAAGGGCCTGCAAATTTCACTTTCGTGTGTAACCGCGACGGCAACGTGGTGGGCCGCAGTGGCATCAATACCTATCGTGGGGTATTACAGGTCACCGACAATGGCCAGCTCCTGTGGGATACCTCCAGCTTCGCTTCCACCAAGATGAGCGGTCCGGCAGTGTTGCTACAACAGGAGAACACCTACTTACGCGCACTCGCCGGCACGCGCCAGGCATTCACAAAATCCCGGGGCAAGCGCTTGATTCTGCGCGACGTATCGGGTGAAACCTACATAGAATATGTCAATGTCGGACCTTGAACATCCGCACAGACGGATGGTAGTTTTCGAGGTTAAATGCCATTAAAAAATAAGAGCGCCCCTATGCTGCAATCCCCAAAGCGCCTGCAACTTATCCTCACAATAGTGCTCCCCCTTTTATTTTCGGGGTGTATGACCTCTGACAATCCCGGACAGGCCCTCGGGCAATCCGCCTGGTCCGCATGCGATCACGAGTGGATTCTGTCAAATATGATGGATGGCGAGCACACCTATCAGTACCGGCTTCTATGGAGAAAATTTTGGCGGGACCGCCCCTTCTTTACCTGTGACCGCTTTGGGTATGTGCGTGGCAGTGGCGGTATCAATCCCTATCTGGGCCGGTTCTCTCTTGCAAGCCATGGCGAACTGTCCTGGCCGCGCCTCCCGGACATCTCGCGCATAGGCAAAGTCTATCCCAGTGACACGCTGGAAGCCGATTATTTGCGGGCACTGCGAAAAACCCGTTTTCTCGAAGTGGTGGGCGACCAGTTGATCCTGCGCAACGGCGACAAGACCACATTGCTCGAATTCGAGCGCGTCGAGGACATTATGCGTTAGGTTACCCTATCGGCCTTGTGTGCGGGCAACGGCCAAAAAAAACGACCCAGTGGGTCGTCAATACACAATCAAGAGGTAACAAAAAGAGAAGCAAGCACATAAGGGGAGCCTTGCCTCAGTATCTTAATCGGCGAAAGTGACAAATAAATGACAAAGAAAACATCAGCAGCGCCGCTGATGTCTTTCCAGATTTTCCTGTCGCTTGCGCGTACTTTTGCGCAGCAATAGGTAGCTAGCCCCCATACCACCGTGCTGCTTTTGGGCACTGTGAAAAGCCAAGACTTCTTCCAACTGAGGCAACCAGTGATTAATACAGCTCTTCAGCAGGCCCGGTTGCCTGCGGCCCTCACCTTTGCCGTGGGTAATCAGAGCGCAACGCACATCTGCCTCGATACAGTCCCGCACGAATTCCACTACGGCAGTACGCGCCATCTCCACGGAGTGGCGGTGAAGGTCGAGGCGTGCGTCCACCGTGTATTTGCCCAGGCGTAAATTGCGATACACCCCGTTTTGCACCCCATCTCGTTTGAATGCCAGTGGATCCCAGGGGGCCACCGGTTCGAGATACTCGCCGGAGAGGGGGTTCATTTCGCACCCGGTCTGGCGGGTGGCGGCAGCGCGGCGTTCCCGCGACACCAATTCCGTGGGCATGTTTTCCCTGCGCAGGACAACGCGGCACTCCTGCACCAGAGGCTGGACACCCCCAAGCTCACCGAGGGCGTCTTTAAACAGTTTGCTGTCGCTGCTCACACAATAGCTCCCACCAGTCTCAATCGAGAAACAAATCCCTGGTCAAACTGTCCGCGTTGGCCGGATTGTGGGCATAGTCAACGAAATCCCTGACACCGCGCTCTGCCAGTAACTCTTCATCAATCAGTTGACGCCCTGTGAGTGCGGCGTCTTTTGTGGCTAGTACTTCGTAGGCAGCATCCGCCATAATCGCGGGGTTGCGGCTCTGCTCAAACATCTCGCGGTTGCCCACAGCGAATTCAATAGCTGCGGTGGCCACCAGGGTGCGCGGCCACAGGGTGGTCACACTCACACCGGTCTCGCGCAGCTCCTCCGCCAAGCCCAGGCTAAGAATCGTCATGCCAAACTTTGACAGGGCGTAGGGGGCAAAGGGGCCCAGCCATTTGGGTTGAAGATTCAGTGGCGGGCACAGGCTGAGGATATGGGCGCTGTCCGATTTTTTTAAATAGGGTAGCGCCAGGTGTGCCGTCAGGTACACCGCGCGACTGTTGATGCTCTGCATCAGGTCATAACGTTTAGGGGGAGTGGACGCCACATTGGTCAAGCTGATGGCGCCGGCGTTGTTGACCACCGCGTCGATACCGCCAAACTTGTCCGCAGCCTCTACCATCGCTTCCTCTACCCGCTGCACATCGCGTACATCCACTTGCAGGGCAAGGGCCTTACCCCCAGCGTTCTCCACTTCCTGAGCCACCGAGTAGATGGTACCCGGCAACTTGGGATGGGGCTGTGCGGATTTGGCGGCAATCACGATATTAGCGCCGTCAGCAGCACACTTGAGCGCTATAGCGCGCCCTATGCCGCGGCTGGCACCAGTGATAAAAATGGTCTTGTCCCTCAGGGTCCCTGTGTTCTCGGTCAGGGTAATAAACTCTTCACTCACTTTTCTCAGCCTCCCGGGCAGTCACTACGGAACCGTAGATTTTCTTGAAGATCGCCGGCATGCGCTTCGGCCTGCCACTGGACAGCGCAATGCACACCATCTGCCACCGGGCCCGCAATACCTCTGCCCCATCGGCGGCGCGAAAGACCTGAAAGCGGCGGATCACCCTCAGCCCCCCGTCTACATCGGTTAACCAAGTGCCAAATACCAGTGCATCCCCCTCTCTCGCCGCCAGTATATAATCATACTCACTATGACGGATGGCCATTCCGCGGTCGAGTTCCTGGTAATTCGTGACATCCAGCCCCAGTGCTGCGCTGTGGGCCCAGGCGGTGGCCTCACACCAGTGCACGTACTCAGCGTTGTTGGCATGGCGCAGACCATCCACATGGTGTGCGCCCACAAGCACTTTTCGCACAAAGGGGTTCGGTAAATCCCATTGCACAGGCAACTCCCGACTCATTATCAGCAATTATTTACTCCACAAGAAACTCGCTTGATCGTGAGACTGAGGCAGTGGAGAAAGTATCCCACTGGGCTTTTCCCCTGATTAAAACGAATAACGGATATAAAAAAAGGCCCCTCAGGGCCTTTTTATCATGCCATCAGCCGTTAAGCATCCGCTTGCGCCTGGGTGCCCTCAGCCTGCTTTTGCGCCTGGTTCAAAGCTGTTGCGAACAGCGCATCGAAGTTGACCGGCGGCAGCATCAGAGCCGGGAAAGAGCCTTTAACGACGGTGTTGTCGATCACTTCACGGGCGTAGGGGAACAGAATTTGCGGGCAGGCGGTATTCAGTGCCTGAGCCAGTTGCTGGCCTTCCAGTCCTTTGATACCAAACAGGCCAGCCTGCTTCACCTCCACCAGAAAGGCAGTCTCCTCCTCCAGTTTGACGGTAATAGTGAGGGTCAGCGCCACTTCGTACAGGTCTTCATCAATCTTGGCGGTCTTGGTGTTCAGTTCCTGGTTAACCTGTGGCTTCCATTGCTTTTTGAACACCTCAACACCCATTGGGGTCTCGAAGGAGAGGTCTTTCAGGTAGATGCGTTGCATCGCGAATTGCACTTTCGGAGCCTCTGCATTTGCCGCCGCGCCATTTAGTTCTTCAGCCATGTTACCGCCTGTTCTTTATATAAAAATTATTGATGCCTTCCATGAGAAAGACTCCGTGTAAGTAAGCCTCCAGATGGGGCCTGCAAATACCGTTTCAAGCCCCGGAATGGATAATAAGCAAACACTGGCGGGTGCAAGTGGCGGGCGGCGCCAGCCTTTGTCAACTGGCGGCTTTAAGCAGGTCGTCGAGCTTGCGTCCGCGTTCAAGGGCCATCAGATCATCGCAACCACCCACGTGGCAATCACCGATCCAGATCTGCGGCACCGAGCGTCGCCCGGCCATGGCCGCCATCTGTGCACGCAAGTTTGGTTTGTTATCCACAGCAATCTCGCGATAGGTCACACCCTTGCCGCTCAGCAATCGCTTGGCGCGGATGCAATAGGGGCAGAAATGGGTTGTATAGATGACTACTTCTTGCATCACTGAATTCCATCAAATGTCATCAATGCCACGCGCCGACCTAGCCCTAGTCCTGGCCCTTGACCAGGGGCAGGTTTTGGTTGCTCCACTCGCTCATGCCACCCTGCAGGCGGCGCACCTGGAAGCCCTTTTGTTTCAAAAGACGCCCCGCGGGACCCGCGTGCTGGCCCAGCTTGTCCGTTACAATCAGCATCTTGTCCTTCAAAGGTGCCAATTCGCCGAGGCGATCGGAAAGCTCTCCGTGTGGGATATGCACGGCATCGACGATATGACCGCCGATAAATTCACTGTGATCACGCACATCCAACACCCGCGCCCCATCACTGTTAATCAGTCTGGTCACTTCGTGCAGTGACACCGGTACGCCAGCCCTGAAGCGCTCGCTTACGGCCAGTGCGTAGAGCAGTGCCACAAGCAGGCCAACCAGCAGCCATTGTTCACTCAAAAAGACGAAAAAGTCCACTTCGCCCCCAAAATCCTTAAAGGTAGTTATCGAGATGGCGCGCCAGCGCCAAGGGTGGCGGGAGTATACACGATCCTGGCGAAATTCTAACCAGCTAAACGGTATTACTGCTGCCCTCACATAGACTTTACAAAGTCATACTTGCGCAAATTGACATAGTGAAAGGCGGTCCGAACAGGTTAAAATCCGCGCCCACAGTGCAAATTTTCAGAACAGGAAACCCGTCGCTATGGCCGTTTCGCAAGCTCCGCAAAAGCGCCCTCTAGTCCTGCTGATTCTGGACGGCTTCGGCCACAGCGACAATCCCCGGCACAATGCGATTCACGCCGCTCATACGCCGGTATGGGACAATCTCTGGGAGAACCGTCCCAAGACACTGATCCAGACCTCGGGCATGGCTGTGGGTCTACCGGATGGGCAAATGGGCAACTCCGAAGTGGGCCATATGACCCTGGGTGCAGGCCGCGTGGTCTATCAGAGTTACACCCGTATCAACAAGGCCATCAAGGACGGCGAATTCTTTCGCAACAGTGCCTATACCGGAGCGGTGGACAAGGCCATTGCCAGCGACGGCGCCGTACATATTATGGGCCTGCTCTCAGAGGGCGGCGTGCACAGCCACGAGGACCACATCGTCGCCATGGTGACCCTGGCCGCCCAGCGCGGTGCCCGAGCCATTTACGTGCACGCCTTCCTCGATGGCCGCGATACACCGCCGCGCAGTGCCGAATCGTCTATTGCGCGCCTGATGCAGGTCTGTGACACCCTCGGCAATGCGCGCCTGGCCACCCTGGCCGGGCGCTACTATGCCATGGACCGCGACCAGCGCTGGGAACGCACCGAATCGGTCTACGACATGCTGACCCTGGGCACCGCAGAACACAAGGCCAGTGATGCCCTGGCGGGGCTGAGCGCCGCCTATGCGCGCGGTGAGAACGATGAGTTTGTCTCCCCCACACGTATTGGCGAGCCGGCCCCCATCAGTCCTGGCGACGCGTTGATCTTTATGAATTTCCGTCCGGACCGCGCCCGCCAGCTGACCCGCGCCTTTACCGATAAAGACTTCAACGGCTTCGAGCGCAAAGCCAGACCGGTACTGGCAGACTTTGTTATGACCACCGAATACGCTTCTGACATCCATGCTAGCTGTGCCTTCCCACCGGAGAAACTGGTGAATTCCCTAGGCGAATACCTTTCCGCCCGGGGTAAAACCCAGCTGCGTATCGCCGAGACGGAAAAATACGCCCATGTGACTTTCTTTTTCAGCGGCGGTCGCGAGGAGCCCTACCCCGGCGAGACCCGCGAGTTGATCAAGTCCCCGAATGTGGCTACCTACGACCTGCAGCCGGAAATGAGCGCACCGGAAGTGACCGACAAACTGGTGGCGGCGATCCAGAGTGAAGGGGTTGACGCCATTATCTGTAACTATGCCAATGGCGATATGGTGGGCCACACCGGTGTCTTCGAAGCCGCAGTGAAGGCGGTGGAGGCGCTTGACCAATGTATTGGCCGGGTTGTGGATGCGGCTCTGGCCGCCGGTAGCGAGGTGCTGATCACCGCCGACCACGGCAATGTAGAGGTGATGTTCGACGCTGACTCGGGACAGGTGAGCACCCAGCACTCCACCCTGCCTGTACCGCTTGTCTATATCGGCGCACGCAATGTACAACTCTGTGACGGCGGCAGTCTGGCGGATGTAGCGCCAACCATGTTAGCGTTGATGGGTCTGCCACAGCCGGCGGAAATGACTGGCCGCAGCCTGGTAAAAATGGACTGATGAAAACACTCGCCCTCTTTCTGATCGCCCTGCTGTCACTGCCCGCCTGGTGCCAGGCACAGGGGGATCAGCAGACACGTCTCGCGGAAATCAAGCAGCGCATCAAGTCCCTGCAACAGGAACTCAACCAGGTGCGTGACCAGCGCGACCAGTTGCTCAAGGACCTGGAAGAAAACGAAAAAAGCATTTCCGGATTCCATCAGCGCATAGACCAGATCAAACGGGAGTTACGCAGTCGCTCGGACAAGCTGCGCGAACTCCAGCGAGAGCAGCTGCAACTGCAGGAGACCCGACGAAGTATGCAGCGGCGGGTCGAGCAGGAGATCGCCGCCGCTTACCGACTGGGCCGGCAGGAGCAGATCAAGCTCCTCCTCAACCAGCACGACCCACAAAACGTCGCCCGCCAACTTCACTACCACGATTACTTCCTCCAAGAACGCACCCGCATCATCGATACCTATCTGCAAACCCTCACCGCCCTCAAGGCGGTAGCCGGTGATATCGAGCGCGCGCGGGCGACCCTGGATGCAAAACGCAAGCAGTTGCAGGAACGCCAGCGCAGGCTGCGCAGTGCCCAGCAAAACCGCAAACGCACTCTGGACAAACTGGCAGCAAGGATCGCCGATGGCGACGGCGAGATGACGCAACTACAGGGCGACCGCGCAAGACTGCAGAAGTTGATCAACGAGGTGGGCCGCGCCATCGCCTCTCTGGTCAGCCCCGGTGAGCAAAAGCCGTTTGCGCGCCAGCGCGGCAGGATGCGCTGGCCAGTAAAAGGGCATCGCACCAACAATTTTGGCGGGCGCCGCACCAACGGCATTACCTGGAAAGGGGTCACCATTCGCGCCGCCGAGGGCGAGCCTGTTCGCGCCGTACACCGGGGCCGCGTGGTGTTCTCGGACTATCTGCGCGGCCAGGGCATGCTGGTGATTCTCGATCACGGCAATGGCTATATGAGCCTCTATGCTCACAACCAGTCCCTCACCCGCAGCCTTGGGGAGTGGGTCGAAAATGGTGACACTATTGCTCGGGTAGGCAACAGCGGCGGTAACGCCCACAGCGGCCTCTACTTCGAAATCCGCTATCGCGGCAAAGCGCTGGACCCCACTGGTTGGTGTCGCAGCTGACGCCACTGCGCTCAAGGCTCCCTGTAAGGCAGTTGGACGCATCGCGACTAATCCCCTGGCACAGTAGAATTTGGCGCCCACTTGGAATACCCGCCAACATCTGCAGTCTACACTTTCGCAAAGCGGCGAAGAAACAAGGCAGAGGTCACAACAATATGTCCACCCCCAAGGCGCTGACCACGTTTCTCTGCACGGCCACCCTCACCGTTCTGCCTTTGATGGGGCTGTGTGAGCCCGATACCCAAAACAAAATTACTGCCGAGAATGCGGCACGCCTGCCTCTCGAGGACCTGCGCAGCTTCGCCAAGGTCTTCGAACAAATTCGCCAGGGGTATATCGAGGAGGTGGATGATCGCACCCTGCTGGAGCACGCCATTAAAGGCATGTTACAAGGCTTGGACCCACACTCCTCCTATCTGGATCGCCGCTCCTTCGACGACCTGCAAGTCAATACCACCGGTGAGTTTGCCGGCCTCGGCATTGAGGTGGGCATTGAGAACGACCACATCACCGTTGTGACCCCGATGGACAATACCCCCGCTTCGCGGGCCGGTCTCAAGGCCGGTGATGTGATCCTGCGCCTGTCCGGCAAATCCATGAAAGGCATCAGTCTCGACGAAGCAGTGGAGTGGATGCGCGGCCCCAAAGGCAGCAGCGTCACCCTGACGATCGCACGCAAGGGCCACAGAACGCCTTTTGACATCACTCTCAAACGGGATACCGTGCGCGTGCGCAGTGTGCGCAGCAAAATCCTCGATGAGGGCTACGGCTACCTGCGTATCAGCCAGTTCCAACTGGATACTGGTACGGATGTGGCGGAAGCACTGATCAAACTGCAAAACAAGGGCAAGCTCAAAGGCTTGATTATCGACCTGCGCAACAACCCCGGCGGTGTGCTGCAATCTTCGGTGGAGGTGGCCGATGCCTTCCTGGAAGAGGGCCTGGTAGTCTACACAGAGGGTCGCAGCGAGGCCGCCAGCCTGAGTTACTCTGCCGAACCCGGCGATCTGACCGAAGGCACGCCGCTGGTGGTACTGATCAATGCCGGCTCCGCCTCGGCGGCGGAAATTGTTGCCGGTGCCCTGCAGGATCACCGCCGCGCAGTGATCATGGGGACAGGCAGTTTCGGCAAGGGCTCGGTACAAACCGTGATCCCCATTAACAGCGAACGCGCCATCAAACTGACCACCGCGCTCTATTACACCCCCAATGGCCGCTCTATCCAGGCCCAGGGGATCACCCCCGACATTGTCGTAGAGCGGGTCAAAGTGACCCGCTTGGAGGATACGGCACGCCCGACCGAGGCGGATCTGGCCCGACACCTGGGCAATGGCAACGGCGGTGCCGATCGCAATGCCGAAGAGCGCGCCCGCAGCGAAGACGCAGGCGATAGCTGGCTGGACCGTGACAACCAGATCTTTGAGGCGCTCAACCTGCTCAAGGGCCTGAATCTCTACGCGCACCAGGACAGGGCTCTGCGCGCGCGTATTGCCCGTGCAGACGGAAGGCCGTAACGGGCGCGGCAAGCAGAAAAAAGCCCCGGTGACTACTCCCGACGGGCGACAGGGTCACAGCCGCACTTCTATCCCTGCGTCCCGCATAAACGCTTTGGCCTCAGCGATACTGTATCTGCCAAAGTGAAAGATACTCGCTGCCAGCACTGCATCGGCACCGCCGTACAACACCCCCTCCACCAAATGATCCAGGCTGCCCACACCACCCGAAGCGATCACCGGCACAGGCACAACCTCGGTGACCGCCCGGGTCAGCGACAAATCGAAACCGTTTTTAGTGCCATCCCTGTCCATACTGGTGAGCAGTATCTCCCCGGCACCAAAGTGCGCCATCTGCCGTGCCCAGTCCACTACATCAATACCCGTGGGCCGGCGGCCGCCATGGGTGAAGATCTCCCAGCGAGAGTCACCCACCTGCTTAGCGTCGATAGCAACCACTACACACTGGCTGCCGAAGCGCTCGGCAGCCTCGCGCACAAATTCGGGGTTGCGCACCGCAGCGGAATTAATCGCGGTTTTGTCAGCACCGGCATTGAGCAGGTTGCGGATATCCTGCAAGGTGCGAACCCCACCGCCAACCGTCAGTGGAATAAAGATTTCGCGGGCTATCCTCTCCACCGTGTATAGAAGGGTATCGCGCCGCTCATGGGTAGCGGTAATGTCCAGAAAAGTGATTTCATCGGCGCCGGCCGCATTGTAGCGGCGGGCGATTTCCACCGGATCGCCGGCATCGCGGATATCGACAAAGTTCACCCCCTTGACCACACGGCCCGCATCGACATCGAGACAGGGGATTATGCGTTTCGTCAGTGCCACTGTTATTCCCCCCGATTGCAGAGCCGCTGCGCCTCGCACAGGTTGAGCTTGCCTTCATAGATGGCACGACCGGTAATTGCACCGTAGATCTCCCCCACATCCAGCAGTTGCTGGATGTCCTCAAGGCTGCTGACACCGCCGGAGGCAATGACCGGCACCTGTACCGCGTGCGCCACCTCCAGAGTGGCCTTGATATTGACACCCTGCATCATGCCATCGCGGGCGATATCCGTGTACACGATCGAGCTGACACCGGAATTGGCAAAACGCCTGGCCAGCTCGACGGCCTGCAGCCCGGATACCTCGGCCCAACCCTCAGTGGCCACCAGGCCATCTTTGGCATCGAGGCCAACAATAATATGCCCCTCAAACTCGCGGCAGGCCTCCTGTACCAGTTTGGGGTTTTTCACCGCGGCAGTGCCGATAATGGTCCAGTTGACCCCGGCATCCAGGTACCGCTCTATGGTATGCAGATCGCGGATACCACCGCCAATCTGCACCGGCAGATCTGGGAACTGGCTGGCAATGGCGGTGACAGCTTCTCCGTTGACCGGATTACCGGCAAAGGCACCATTCAGGTCCACGAGATGTAAACGCCGCGCCCCCTCGTTTACCCAGTGCTGCGCAGTGGCCAGAGGGTCCTCAGAAAATACCGTGGCACAATCCATTTCACCCTGGCGCAGGCGCACGCACTGGCCATCCTTCAAGTCAATCGCGGGAATTACAATCATGTTCTGTCTTTACATCGGCAGTCGTTGTTGGTGGTCCGAAAAAAGCCGTGGCTGTCAGGCCCGGCCATCCCAGTTGACAAAATTCTTCAGCAGTTGCAGGCCGTCGTCGGCGCTCTTTTCCGGGTGGAACTGGGTCGCAAAGATATTTCCCCGCGCCACGGCAGCAGCCAGGGGGATACCGTACTCCGTTTGCCCGGCAATATCCGAGTTATCCACTGCGGGCACATAGTAACTGTGCACAAAATAAAAGCGACTGCAGTCGACAATGCCTTCCCACAGCGGGTGCTTGCGGATTTGCTGCACGCGGTTCCAGCCCATATGCGGGATCTTGACATGCCCCCCCTCCGGAATCTCCGGCAGGTCGCTGCCGAAAAATCTTACCGGTTGCGAAAAAATATCCAGGCAGTCAACCCCGCTATTTTCCTCGCTGTGACGCATCATGATTTGCATACCCACACAGATACCCAGCACCGGTTTACCGGCACAGATGGCATCTTTCAACAGGGGCGCAAAACCCGCTTCCTCGAATCCTGCCATGCAGTCGCGGATGGCCCCCACACCGGGCACCAGCAGGTGCCCGGCACCCCGAGCCTGTTCGGGTGTGGTTGCCAGCACCACCTCGGTATCCGGTGCCACTTTATTCAGGGCACTGGCCACCGAGTGCAGGTTGCCCATGCCGTAATCGAGTATCGCAACTTTCCCCATCACAACACGCCCTTGGTTGAGGGCAGGGTGCCGGCCATGCGCGGGTCCGGGGTCAGCGCCATGCGCAGGGCGCGGCCAAAGGCCTTAAACACCGTTTCCACCTGGTGGTGGGCATTATGACCACGCAGACAGTCAATATGTACCGTCGCCAGGGCGTGGTTTACAAACCCCTGGAAAAATTCGTAAAACAGTTCCGTGTCGAAATGACCAATACGTCCCTGGGTAAAAGGTACCTCCATCACCAGACCGGGACGCCCGGAAAAGTCGATCACCACCCTTGAGAGGGCCTCGTCCAGAGGCACATAACTGTGGCCATAGCGGGTAATGCCTTTTTTGTCCCCCAACGCCTCGGTAACGGCCTTGCCGAGGGTGATACCGATATCCTCCACCGTATGGTGATCGTCAATATGCGTATCGCCGTCACAGGTGATGTCCAGGTCAACCATTCCGTGGCGGGCAATTTGATCGAGCATATGCTCCAGGAAGGGAACCCCGGTGACAAACCGGCCGTGGCCCTGGCCATCCAGATTCAGGTTGACTCGTATTTTGGTTTCCAGGGTGTCACGGGTGACGCTTGCCTTGCGCATTGAGGGCGATCCTATTTTGAGCGTTAAGACGAAGGGGGCAAATTATAGGACGAATGACGACCTCTGTGGCCCACTGGTGACAAATGAAACTTGATTCACAGCGCCGTCCCAATATCATAGGCCCCATGGTTTTTCACAAACGCCAACACTCCCCTTACTGGGCCAGCCTGTTTCTGCTACTCGCTTTGGTGGCAGCGCAGCCGCTGTGGGCGGAACATTTTCACCTGGATAACAGCCAGGTAGAGGTGTGTGACCTGTGCTGTATGCAAATGCCCGCAGCACTTGCCAGCGAGTTCGCACCCATTCAGGCAAAGCCCGAAAGCCACGATAGCCAGCCCTCTCTGGCAATGCCACAAAATCGCCAGCCGGAGCACCAGAACGCACGCGCCCCACCCCCCTTCCTGTCGCTCAGCTAATCAACCAAGTTCACCGCTTACTTTGCTTGACGGAGGCACCCTCTGCCGTGTGCAGCAGCATCCTCCAGTGACAGGAATAAAACCAATGATGAAGTTCAATACTTTGGCCCTGGCTATCGCCAGCCTCGCTACGCCCGCGGTTTATGCCGCACAAGAAAACAGTGCCCCCCTGGAAGAGGTCAATGTTACCGTGTCCCCACTGGACAAGCCCGCAGATGCCGTGGCAGCGCCGGTCTCCATCCTCTCGGGCAACGCCCTGCGCAGTGCCGCTTCCGCCACACTGGGCCAGACCCTGCAGGACCAACTCGGAGTGGCAAATGCCTCCTTTGGCAGCGGCGTGGGGCTGCCGGTGATCCGTGGCCAGAGCGCCAACCGGGTGAAGATCCTCAGCGATAACCTGGATGTGGCGGACGCCTCCAACACCAGCTCCGACCACGCCGCCAGTATCGAGCCCCTACTGGCTGAGCGTATCGAAATCCTGCGCGGTCCCGCCGCCCTGCGCTATGGCAGTGGTGCGATCGGCGGTGTGGTGAATGTTATCGACGGACGTATCCCCACAGTGGTACCCCAGGAACTTGAGGGTGCGCTGGAACTGCGCCACAACACTGCCGACAGCCAGGATGCCTCCGTCTTTCGCCTGGGTGGCGGTGCCGGGCAGCTGGCCTGGTATCTGGATGGGGTTTACCGGGAAAATGGCGATACGGAGATTCCCGGCCTTGCTATTCTCGAGCACGGCGATGCCCATGAGGAGCACGAAGAGGGTGAGCATGAAGAAGGCGAGCACGAGGAGGAGTTCAATACCGACGGATTTGTGGGCAATACCAATGCCCGCGCCCACAGTTACAGCGGCGGTGTCTCCCGCATCACCGACAGCGGCTATATCGGCCTGTCGGTAAACCGCCTCAGAAACAACTATGGCATCCCGCTCGGCACCCACGAGCACCACGAAGAAGAGGAGGAGCACGAGGGCGAGGATCACGACGCACTTGAGGGGCACGACGAGCACAGCGGACCGGAATCGGTGCGTATCGATCTGGCGCAGACCCGCTACGACCTGAAAGGGGAGCACCGTTTCGACAGTGATTACTGGGACAAGCTGCGCGTGCGTGTCGGCTACAACGACTACCAACACACGGAACTGGAGGACGGTGCGCCCGGCACCCGCTTTACCAACCAGGCCTGGGAGGGGCGCGTGGAACTGACCCACGACAGCGACGGCGAATGGCGCGGCGCCTACGGGCTGCAACTGCTGGACAAAGATTTTGCCGCCGTGGGTGACGAGGCATTTATCCAGCCTTCACGCACCCGCAGTGCCGGCGCCTTCGCAATGAAGGAGCGCGCCTGGGGCAACTGGCACCTGGACCTGGGCGCGCGCCTGGAGCGGGTGGACATCGACCCGAAGGCCGCCAGTGAGCGCGACTACACGCTGCTGAGCGCCAGCAGCACGCTTCAATACTTCTTCGCCGAACACCAGCACCTCAGTTTCGGTGCCACCCATTCGGAGCGCGCACCGGTAGCAGAAGAACTGTTCGCCAACGGCGCCCACCTGGCCGCAGGTCAGTATGTGTTGGGCAATAGCGACCTGGACAAAGAGGCTGCAGTCAACCTTGAACTGGGCTACCACCACCACAATGAACAAGCCAACGGCTGGCATGCCCTACGGTTTGAGGCCAATCTTTTTTACAACCGTATCGGTGATTACATCTACGCGCAGAACACTGGGGGAGTGGATAGCGAAGAGGGGTTACCGATCTACGAATACACCAACCGCGATGCAATTTTTTACGGCGCAGAGGTGTCTGCCACATTACCCCTGCGGGAGACACTCTACCTGACCCTGTTCGGCGATATGGTGCGTGCCCGCTTTGACAACACTATTGCCGGCGAGAGTTCCTATGTGCCGCGCATGCCACCTCTGCGGGCCGGGCTGGCCCTGGGTGCGGACTACGACCGGTGGGGCTGGGAATGGCGCACAGTACAGGCCGCCGACCAGGATCGTGTTGGCGCCTTCGAGGAGCCTACCGATGGCTACACCCGTATGGACCTGAGCACCCATTACAATTTCACTATCGGCGGCAGCGATGCGGTATTCTTTGCCAACGCGCGCAACCTGCTCGATGAGGAAATACGGTACTCCACCTCCCTGTTGCGGGACTACGCGCCAGCTGCGGGCCGCAGCTTTGAAGCGGGCGTGCGGTTTATTTTCTAAAAGACAACTGCTTCAATGGCCCTGCGGCGCGCTCAGCCCCGCGGGGCTGTATCTCCTACACTTCCCGCATAAGCTCTTTGCAGAGGGCGCGGGAACCCCGAGCCAACGCCGCAACACCCGCACGGTTGGTACACGCGACCCGCCTTCTACTGAACAAACAGGGACACCCCTCTCCATGGCCTGGATCAAGCGCACCTTTATCGCTCTTTTGATCATTTTCCTGTTACTCGCCGGCGCAGTCGCCTGGCTGCTGGTGGGACTCGATGTGAACCAATACAAGCCACAATTTGAGAAGCTCGCCGCCAAACAGGGCATCGCCCTCAGGCTCGACGGGGATATCAGCTGGCAGCTTTGGCCGCAGCTGGGCCTGCAACTGAGCAAGGTACAACTGGCCCCCCTGCAACTTCCCCGGGAGACACTGGTGCGTGCAGAGCGTATTGCCGTGGGTGTCGCCCTTAAACCCCTTCTGCAGCGCCGCATAGAGGCCCGGGAAGTTGTGCTGGTGGCACCGCAAATCGAGTTCTCCGTGGACAGCGAAGGACGCAGTAACTGGCAGCGGGTCAGCCAGGCGATAGAGGCGCAGCGCAAGCTGCCGCCCAAGCTGGATATCCCCAAACCTACACAGCAGCCCGCCCAGCAGAGGATACAATTCAGCCTCGAAAAACTGCGCATCCAGCAGGGCCTCCTCGCCTATCACGATGCCCGCACGGGCAGGGAATTCAAAGTGGCAGATTTGCACGTCGCTGCCGACAACCTAATCCCCGGGGGTGGGCCGGGACAACTCAACGCCGACGCCGAGGTGCGCAGCAGCAGCCTGCAAGCTCCGTTGAAGTTGCAACTGGAGAGCACCCTCGCCTTGGATGAGGGCCTCAACGGACTGCGCCTGCAACCCCTGCAGTTGGGTTTTGCCGCCGACAACGGTGCCAAAGCCACGGTACACTTGCGCGGTTACTTGCGCCGCGACAACACCAACCAGCCCTGGCGGGTGCAAATGAACCTCAACGCCAGCGCCGACCCCCTGCGCCCCTGGCTGGCGTTGGCCGGAGCTGAATTTGCCCCCCGTGACGATACCGTGCTGCAAAAACTCAACCTCGAAACCAGTATCGAGGGCTCGGAACAGAAACTGGACCTGACGCCCCTACAACTGCAGCTTGACGGCACTGCTTTCAGTGGCAGTGCTCAGGTGCGCAATGCCGAACTGCCGGGACTCGACCTGAGCCTGCGCGGCGGAACTTTTAACCTGGATAACTACCTGCCATCCTCCCCAGAAGAAAATGCCGGGGAGACACAGCCGGCCGAGGCTTCCCGGCCGACCAAACCAATTCAGCCCGCCCCTGAGACTCGCACGGTACAGCCAGCTGAGTCAGCCAACACCGGAAAAGGAACCCGGCAGGGTTCCGCAGAGCCCCTGCCTTTCAGCGCCCTGCGCGGCTTTACCGCCAATATCAGCCTGGCCCTCGACCAGTTGCATGCCGCCGGTCTGCAACTGGACAGCCCCGAGCTGCAACTCACGGTGGACAACGGTCTCTACCGGCTTCAGAAACTCAGCGCCAATATTTACGGCGGCCAACTCAGCACCAATGGTGAGCTCAATGCCCGCGCACAGTCCGCCGAAGCTCAGATGCACGGCGGCCTCACCGGGGTGGATCTCGACAAGGTACAGCAGGCACTCTTCCCCGCCAGGAAAGTGCAGCTGGCCGGCGCAGCCAGCCTCAACTGGGACGCACTCACGAAGGGCAAAACCAGCAGAAGTCTGCAGCACAACCTGCGCGCCTCTGCGGTTCTCTCCAGCAGGGAGCTGTCCATTGCACCATTCAATCTGGAAAAGGGCCTGTGCCAGCTTTTCAGCTATGCAGAAAACACCCCGATACCGAACCGGGACTGGCCCGCCAAAACCCAGCTGCAGAACCTGCGCGCTACTATCACGATCAAAGGGCAGGAGGTGAAAGTGGACGATATACTCGCCGGCATTGAGAATATTGCCTTGACCGGCGACGGCAAAGTAAACCTGAAAAGACAGAACTTCGATTTCGCCCTGGGCCTCGCCCTGGTGGGCCAAAGCACTTCCGCTGACGGCTGTGCGGTAAAAAATCAGCGCTTGCGCAATCGCCCGTTGCCACTGCGCTGCAAGGGCCAATTCGACGATATTGATATCGGCACCTGCAAACCCGACAGCCGTCGCCTGGACGATCTATTGCGCGAAGAGCTGAAGTACAAGGCCAAAAAGAAATACGGTGATAAGGTGGAAGAAAAGGTCGACGAACTGAAAGAAAAACTGAAAAATCTCTTCGGTCGCTGATTGCAACCGCACCGGGCCCCACCCGGTGCGCACGCCAGGCACTCACTCCGCCCAACCGCACAGTAATTCATGACACCAAAACAGTTCCAAAACGCCATTCTCAAGTGGTTTCACAAACACGGACGCAAGGATCTGCCCTGGCAACAGGGCATCACCCCCTACCGTGTCTGGGTCTCGGAAATCATGCTGCAACAGACCCAGGTCAGCGCAGTGGTTCCCTATTTTGCGCGCTTTATGAACAGCTTCCCCACCCTGGAAGCCCTCGCCCACGCGCCCCTGGAACAAGTGTTGGCCCACTGGAGCGGCCTCGGCTACTATGCCCGCGCCCGCAATCTGCACAAATGCGCGCAGACCGTAATGGATCAGTACGATGGTGAATTCCCCCGCAGCCTGGAAGCCCTCACCGGGCTCAGTGGTATCGGCCGCTCTACCGCCGGTGCCATTGCCAGCATCAGCATGGGGCTGAAGGCACCGATTCTGGATGGAAACGTGAAACGGGTGTTGGCCCGCTGTCACGCTGTGGAGGGCTGGCCCGGCCGCACAGCAGTCGCCAACAAACTCTGGCAACTGGCTGAGACCTATACCCCGGACACCCAGGGTAACCTCTACACTCAGGCGATCATGGACCTGGGCGCCACCCTCTGTACCCGCTCCAAGCCAAGCTGCCGCGACTGCCCGCTAAAAAAATGCTGTCAGGCCCATGCCCAGGGCAACCCCCAGGAGTATCCCCACAAGAAACCGCACCAGCAAAAGCCCACACGCAGCGCCACCATGCTGCTGCTGGAATACGCAGGCGAGATCTACCTGGAACAGCGCCCTACCAAAGGTATCTGGGGTGGCCTCTGGTGCCCGCCCCAGTCCGACAGCACCCAGTCCTGGCTCAAGCAACGGCGCTGGCGCGCCGGCAAAATACAACCACTGCCACCGCTGCGCCACACCTTCACCCACTTCCACCTGGATATTTCCCCGGTGTGGGTACAGCTCGCCAGAGCCCCCGCGCAGGTAGCAAAGTGCGGTGCCGGCTGGTATAAACTGCGCAGCTTGAATCGCCCTCGCGCCGCTCAGGAGGTGGGGCTGCCCGCTCCAATTGTAAAGCTGGCAAAGCAGTTACTCGCACTGCAGGCCCCCCTGCTTACCCCAACCACTGCCGATTGACAACCCGGAGAAATCCATGTCCAGGACCGTATTCTGCCGCAAATACCAACAAGAGCTGGAGGGACTGGATGCGCCCCCCTTCCCCGGCCCCAAAGGCATGGACATTTTTGAACACGTCTCCCAAAAAGCCTGGCAGGAATGGCTGTCTCACCAGACCATGCTGATCAATGAAAAGCACCTGAACATGATGGAGCCCTCCAGCCGTACCTATCTCAGCGAGCAGATGCAGAAGTTTCTAAGCGGTGGGGAATACGATTCGGTGGAAGGCTACGCCCCACCGGAAAGCCCCTGAGCGGGCCGCGAAAACCGCCCCCGGCAAGGGAAAAACTTTTTACAATCAAGGGATTGACTCAGCCCTTGGGAGCGGGTTTAATACGCGCCTCGCGACACTCGGGGAAGCCCGTGATGATTGCAATGCCCAGATAGCTCAGTCGGTAGAGCAGGGGACTGAAAATCCCCGTGTCGGTGGTTCGATTCCGCCTCTGGGCACCACCCCTGAAACCCGCGCAAGCGCTAGCTTTCGTGGGTTTTTCAATTTTGGAGTAGACCTCTCTCTTGGCGTTAAAAAACGCTAAAGTGTCAACGCAACATTCACTCCTTACCTTCTGAACAGATTTGCTCCACAACTTCCTCCCCTTGCAAAAAACCCCGTGGCCTCTAGCTCCCAGCTATTTTGGCCCGTGAAAAATCTCTTCGCATTGCTTCAAAACTCTTCATTTTGTGAAATCCCAAAACTCACTCAAGCCCAGGGCTTGCGGTGTTTTCCCATTTCACTGGGTAAAGAAAGGGCCAAAACCGGCAGGCGTGGGGAGGAATGACTCGCGATCCTTTTTTAGTACGTTTTATGATCGAATTGCTTGGAAAACCCTAGAAATTCGAAGCTTAGCGAGGTATGGGAAGGCTTCCCACTCCTAAATAGCTTTGAATGGTTTTGAAGTTTAATAAATGTACGTGATTTACACTCTAAAGGCTTTAAAGCAACTTCAAGGGAAGAGAGAATTTTATCAATAAATTATTCGCAGGAGAGTAGCAAGGGATTGGCAGTGTTCAGAATTCTGTGCCATTTCTTTACCATTGGCAAAAAAGAGATGATCCATGACCAAACCTACCTTCGATATGGCGGCCGCTGTCAAGGCGTTGCGTGAGGGCAAAGACAGTGACTTTTGAAATCCCAGCTTTACAAAGCTGAAAAACTATTAGATAGTTTTGATATTGTGAGGAGTGCTCCCCGTGACTTCTGTACAGATTTTTAAATCTACTGTCAATGTCGTTGACATTTCATTTAGACTTGGCAATGACAAAGCATGAAAAAACTATCCTAGCTATTCATCAATCGGTGTTCTACCCTAACTATAATCAGGAAACTGTATGAAACTTATACAAAAAGCACTTTTTTTATCTTTAATCGCTGTAACATTAGGAGCATGCACCAGCTATCCACTATTAAGTATTCAAGACCGGGTTGTCCCCAGTCGTCTAGATGGTTCGCCGCAAACTAGAGAATCGGTTACACAATCAATTATTGCTGGCTGTATTGTTAAAGGGTGGGCTTGCCAGGAAGTTGCTCCAGGCCAAATTTTAGCTTCAATTGATGTACGAAAACATCATGCTGAGGCTAACATCAATTACGATCATGATAGTTATAGTATCACCTATAAAGATAGCAAAATGCTTGACTATAACGGTCAACAAAATACCATCCACAGAAGTTACAACCGCTGGATAAACAACCTTAACAGCGCGATAATTAAAGAAATGTCACGTTAATCCTGGCCCATGGCTCAACTTATTATTTAATTGGGCCAATTAAAAAATAAATTATTCTAAGTTGAATCTAGACAAGTTTTTCTCTATAGTAATTTTCTAAATTTTAGTGTTTTAAATATTCACAGTTTAATATATTTCTCTCTCACCCTTATGAGCAATACCCAAAACAATATAGTCGTTACGTTATTCCAGGCGTTTGAATATAAGAGATGTATTTATTCCTCCAAATGCAAAGTTATTACTCATCACATATTCAGTATCTATCTTACGCCCATTGCCAGTTATATATTCCAAGTCGGCACAGTCACAGTCGACCTCACTAAGATTCATAGTGGGGTGAAACCATCCATCGCGCATCATCTGTATACTAGCCCAAGCTTCCAGGGCCCCACAGGCTCCAAGAGTATGGCCGGTGTAACTTTTTAATGAACTAATTGCAACAGCCCTTCCAAACGCATTATAGGTTGCATGGCTTTCAGCAATATCACCACGATCCGTTGCTGTACCATGTGCGCTTACATAACCAATTTCATTCCCGCCGATTCCCGCTTGTGACATCGCCTGTTGTAAAGCAACCCGCATCGTGGCGGACTGAGGCTGGGTTACATGACTGCCATCAGAGTTCGTACCAAAGCCAACGACTTCCGCATAAATTTTGGCTCCACGGGCAATCGCATGCTCATACTCTTCCAAAATTAGAGTACCCGCCCCTTCGCCAATAACAAGCCCATCCCTGCTTCGATCAAACGGTCGAGGAGAAGTCTCTGGGAAGTCATTTCTGGTAGATGTTGCATAGAGGGTATCAAAAACGGCAGCTTCTGTTGCACAAAGTTCTTCTGCACCACCAGCAATCATTATTTTTTGTGTATTATTTCGAATAGCTTCATAGGCGTAACCAATTCCTTGGCTACCAGAGGTACAAGCAGAACTGGTAGTATATATACGCCCACACACCCCAAAAAAAACACCGATGTTTACCGCTGCAGTATGGGCCATCATTTTAATGTAGCTAGTCGCATTTAAACCATCGGTACGGTAATTGAGGAGCATATTACCAAAATCAGCCATTGCCGCTGGTGTACCCGCCGAAGATCCATAGGAGATACCTACAGAACCACCCTTCAATACTGGGTCATCTAAAAGGCCCGCATCTATCAGGGCCAGCTCACTGGCAAAGACAGCCATTAAAGATACCCGCCCCATACTACGGATACGCTTTCGTCCATAATGAGCCGGTTTTTTAAAGCCTGCTACAGGTGCTCCAAGACGGGTTTCCAGTCCTTCATATTTGTCCCAATCTTGCATGTAGGTAACGCCTGAGAGGCGATTACGCAGGGAATTATTGACTGCGTCCCACCCCTGTCCAATAGGACTAATTCCTGCCATACCGGTAATAACTACACGCTTCATCAGCAGAGACCACCATTTACAGAAATTACTTGTCGAGTAATATATTCAGCACGCTCGTGCATAAGAAAAGATACGGTTGCAGCGACTTCTTCAGGTTTACCAAGCCGCCTAGCAGGTACCATCTTCAGGATTTCATCTATCGGCAATTCTTCACTCAACAGATCAGTGTCAATAAGGCCGGGAGCAACGCAGTTTACCGTAATTTTTCTTTTTGCCAATTCCAGGGCCAGAGCTTTACTTGCACCAATCAGCCCGGCTTTAGAAGCAGAGTAATTAACTTGTCCCCGATTGCCTATAATTCCGGATACTGATGTCATGACCACTATTCGACCAGGAGCCCGCCGCCGTACCATTGGCATGGTCAATGGCTGTAAGACATTATAAAAGCCATCCAGATTAGTATGTATTACATTGTCCCAATCCTTACCTGGCATAGCAGGAAATGCATTGTCGGAAGTGACCCCGGCATTACACACAATACCATAGCAGCAACCGTAGCTTCCAACATCTGCCAGTAAACTCTCTCTTGCGGATTCACGTTCGGATATATCAAATTGCAGTATCCGATAACTACGCCCTAACCTGGTTATCTCTTCAGCGACTTCTTCTGCCCGGTCACGGCGGCTACGACAGTGCAAAACGATATTAAAACCATCTTTAGCTAACTCAATTGCGATCGCCCGACCTATACCACGACTAGAACCTGTAACTAAAACCCACTTAGACATTTAGCTTGTTTCCTTCAAATATGCTGTTACATTATCAGGCTGATATACGTTTAGGCGTGCATTCTGTTCCACTCCCGAACCGCTTATCCAGCATTCAAATGTAGCCATACCATTTTCAGCCTGCAACAGACGCTCAATCTGAACAGTGATTTCTTCCCCACATTGATAATTTTCAAAGTTAGTTAGAAATTTCCTGGTCCCAAGCAGAAATCCCAAGCGAACATCCTCACCTTTTTCTTTTGCATGGTAACCAGAAAAAGCCGCAATTGCCTGTGCCATATACTCAATGCCAACGTATGCTGGAACTCGCTTGTCACGTGAAAATAATCCATCATCACGTACCCTTAGCTTAGCCATTAGCTTGTCTTCCTCGACCAAAACAATCTCATCCAGAAGTGACATGTCTCCGCTGTGTGGAACCAATTCTTCAGCTGTATACTTCTGCATCTATTAAACCTCCCATTTGCCGAGAATCACTGAGCAGTTATTGCCACCAAACGCAAAAGAATTACTCATAACATAGCGTACATTCTTGCTATTTCCCCCGTATCGACATAGCTGTACAGGTGATATATGAGGGTCAAAATTACCATCGAAATAATGGGGAAAGACTCGACCGTACTTGAGCGCCAACCAACAAAAGGCCACTTCAAGAGCTCCAGCCGCACCTAATGTATGTCCTGTCAGGGATTTTGTAGAAGAACAAAGAATATTTCTGCCAAACACATTCCAAACGGCAGTTGCTTCCATTGAGTCATTGTGATGAGTGCCCGTGCCATGGAGATTCAAATAGTCTATCGCAAAAGAATCTAGACTAGCATCGATTAGTGCTTTTCGCATACATATTTCAGCACCGCGTCCCTCAGGGTGAGGTGCTGACATGTGATAGGCATCTGATGAGGCGGCAATACCCGATAAGGAAACCTCACCCGGTTCTCTGCTCATCAAAAAAACCGCACCAGCTTCTCCTAAGTTAATACCATCTCGATTAATGCTGAATGGGTTGGTTTGGCCAGTGCTTAGAGCTCCTAAGCTACGAAACCCTCTAATTGTCATATCACACAGGGAGTCAACCCCTCCAACAATTACTGCATCACAAATATCCAAAGATAAAAGGCGCCGCGCAGAGGCAAAAGCATTGGCACTGGATGAGCAGGCTGTGGAAACAGTAATCTGAGGCCCATAAATTCCCAGATACTTTGCTATAAATGAACTCAATCCGCCCATCTGCTGTTGAAATCGATAATTAAAGTTATCACCTTCAAGGCCCTTAAGATGATTCTCTCCAGCAGCAATCCCCGAGGTTGAAGTTCCCATAACCACACCAATACGATTAGCACCGTAACGGGTAATGGAATTGGCAATTTCAGCTTCAATCTGCTGTAAAACAGCCAAAGCTAACCGATTATTACGGCAATCGTAAGCCTTATATAAACTAGGTATCTCTGGCAGTGGAAAATCCACTATGCCAAAACATCCTTGATAGCCCGGCATTCGATCAGGATCTGGCTGCATAAAGGAATTATTACCCTTAAACAAAGGCTGTATAATTTCTTTCTCCGCCCCCCCAAGTGCACAGATCAAGCCCATACAATTAAGGAAAAATTTATTCATAGCTATAAATTCCTGATACTCAGCTTATAACCAAATACCATATGCTCAAGCTGAACGCTGGCACTCCAAATATCAGCAGTACTATAGTGAACTTCAGAATTTACTTTCCCATCGATGATTAACTGGCGCTGATAGGTATTATCAGCCGATAATTCATTTAACGTCCAATTTGACGGTAACTGTCTACGCAGTTTGTCAATGGGCCAATAGACAAGTTGGATATTTGTCAATAATACTTCGGGTGGTATCTGAATAGATTTTTCTAAATAATATTGCACATTTACATTATGCCCATCATAAGAAACATCCAGTAAATTTATGCCTTCAAGGCTCAGAATACTTATCCTAACCTCAGTAGGTGAAAGCAAAGATGCTGCGATAATATCATAGTGTTCGCCAAGGTAATCTATTTTAATATGCTGGCTTAATTGTCGTTTATGATCAACCAATAAGGGTACCAAAGGTAAGGTATTATATTTTCCTTTAGTCAAAGAAATATTTGTACAACCGGTAAACAATATTAGGCAGAGAACAATTACTAATCTATCGAACATATTTCCACCAGCGCATTTAACCTTCGCTCAGGAGCAGCAACAAAGGGATTACTTTTATCCCAGGCATAGCCAGCTAGAATAGAGCAGATCATGCGTTTAATTTCTTTTTTCTCAGTTTGGTAAAATATAACGTCCTGAAAATTACCGTCATACCAGGCTTTTACAAAAGTTTTGAAAACCTCTATACCCTCCTTGAGAGGTGTAGAAAACTCTTTATCCCAATCAACTGTTTCACCTGATAGTTGTTTATGCAAACAATCTACAGCTAACTCAGATGACTTCATAGCTATAGTGACGCCAGATGAAAAAACAGGATCAAGAAACTCACCTGCATTGCCTAACAAGGCGAAGCCCGGTCCAGCAAGCTTGGATACATTACTTGAATAACCATGGATTCTTTGAATTGGCATATCAAATTTTGCATTAACAAGAGTTTTTGCAAGTGTTGGAGCAGATAAAATTGCATTGCTTAAAATATCACCAGGAGCATCACCCCATAACGCAAGTTTATTTTTATCTCCAACTACACCTATTGAAGCACGGCCATCGGAAAAAGGTATTAACCAGTACCATATATCTCTTTCTTTTGGATGAACTGTGATTAAAATTTTATTTCTATCAAACCGATTCTCTTTGATATTATCTTCAATATGAGTAAATACCGATTCACGCACAGGAAATTCTGAGGGTATATCTAGCTTAAGTAATTTCGGTAAAACTCTACCAAATCCGCTCGCATCCAACACAAATCGAGCCTGAAAAACCAAGCTTTTACCTTCATGTTTTGCAATTAATCTTACTTCCTGTTTATAGACTTCAGCCGTTTTAATTGTGTGTTTATAATATATTTTTACACCTTGACGCTCTGCATCATCTGCTAAAATTTTATCAAAATATGCTCTTTGCACCTGAAAAGTTGTTCCCGGACCAGTAGAGAATTTATCGGAAAATTCAAATGATGTTCTTGCACCATTCCATTCAAATGCAGCCCCATTTTTTATCTGAAATCCAGCAGACTTCACAGCCTTTAACATATCCGCACGCTCAAGTGATTTCATACATTGTGCCAGTAAGCTTTCACCTATAGAAAAACGGGGAAACTCTTCTCGCTCAATCACATTAACGGCCCAACCTCGTTTTGCTAACAAAGCTCCAGCAATAGCTCCAGCCGGGCCTGCACCAATTATTAAAACGTCTGAGATGATTCTTTTCATGTATTTTTACTTTCGCCTCTAGTGCAAAAATATAAAAATGTCAAAATTAAGCTTAATAATAATCCGATGGTCAAAACCAAGCCAAAATCTGCTATTGCCTGTGTATCCGATAATGCCAATAATCCAAATCCCAAGAGAGTTGTTGATCCAGCCATTGTAATAGAAAGTTGCGTATAATGTTGTTCTTTCCTATGGCTTGTATGACTAAAAACTGCATAATCCATGCCAATGCCAAAAATAAGTAATAAAGCAGCAACGTGAAAAAGGTTTATTGAGTATCCCATTAAAATAATAATTGATACTGTCGCAAAAACTGCGCTCAAAGGGAGAATCACTACGCCTATCGCCTGCATCGGACCGAGCCGTAATACTGTAACAGCCAAGACAACAATTAATATTATAGGTAAAAGACTTATCAATTGATCCCTTTGCTGTGAAATAATTTCAGCAATAGTACTCGTCGGGTCAATATAAATAACTCCGGGAATTTCCTTTAGATCAGGCATAGTACTTTTCAAACCGTAGATACGAACTACAGAGTGACATCTATTTCCATCGCAGCCCAGCCAAAATCCCTTAAATAAATTCCCCGCCACTGCTGACCACTCCATTAAACTTGCCGTGTAAAATGGCTGGTTCGTTTCCTTGATTTTATGACTAACCTCATCCGCTTTGAATCCAAGTTTATGGTAGAAGTCTTTTACTAAATTTTTTTTATAAAAATCTTTTAAAAGTTGCCAATCTTTCAATTGAACTTTGTTTGGTGGAAATCGGTCAGTGACTCCTCGAAAATTTTTTATAATATTTTGCTTCTTCAATTTTTCAAGATAGCTTCGTAACATCCACTCACGTGATAAGACCTGTTGCTCAGTATTACCCGAAACAAGAAAATAACTTGACTCAGGGCGGGACTGAACCAGTGTATTCAGAGCTTTCTCATCCGACACAAGAAATTCTGGTGCCTGGTAAAATAAATTAAGATCATGTGAAAATTTTACTTGCGGAATAACCACAGTCGCAAGTATGAGAATTCCAGATATTATCAAATAATATATTTTTGGGTTTATTTTTGGGATATTATCAAAAAAGGTTACGGGCCTGGAATCCAGTTTTATAATAGCAGGAAATAGTAAAAAAACAGTAAGCCATGCGCCTAATAATCCGAAGCCGACGAAGACGCCAATTTGCTTTAATAATGGAAACGGAGTTAAACATAAAGAAAAAAATGCCAAACAACTCGACACTAGTCCAAGCAAAAGCCCATGAAAAATATCACTGTCCCCAGGGGGGCCTGGACGCAATCTATTACAAATGAAATGAAATGCGTAATCAATTGCCAATCCAGATACGACTGTTCCAAATACAAAGGCAAGAATATGCATCTGTCCAAGAACAATAATCACCCCGGCTATACCAGAAAATATTCCCAATAAGATTGAAAACATCGATGCCAGTAGCGGAAATAAAGAGCGAAACATGAAAATACATAAAGCACAAATAGCAATTATAGAGATCCCTCCTATAATACGAATTTCTCGTTGCGCTCTACTGGCAGCATATTCTGTATGCAAAGGTGAGCCTGCAATGAGTAGATGGTATCCATTATTTCCAGCCCAATCTTTCAATTTCTTTTGTAAAGATAACAGCGGTGTATTAGCGTTCCCTCCAAGATCAAAAGGCGTAGCAACGCTATAAATTATGGTATATTTTTTTTCTCCCACTTTATTTATCGGTATACCGTCAAATATCTCGATTTGAGAATCTATGGGAAAGGTAAAATAGCGACGAAAAATAGAAAAAGGGTCTCCATTTAAATCGATAGCCACGCTTCCAGGCCCATAAATAGCATTTATCTGTTGCTGAATTAACTTCTCTGGCTCCCTGTATAACAAAGCTCTATCATTCGAGTTAAGCAGTTGATATCTAAACGGATAGAGAAAGTTCCATTCACTGCTTAAGCTTTTATCATTAGCCCAGCGAAACTCTACGGATGATAAAACACTACTATTCTTTAGTTTTCCTGCTAGCTGTTGTGTATCCTTTGCCAAAGTAGAAGCCTCTTCTGAAGGGCTTACCAGTACCCACAGTACAGCACCTTGCAGCTTCTGGTTTACTTGGCTTTGAATTTTTTCTATGTCTTTTGGAAACCCATCATTACTAGCCAATAATAAAATATCTGTTTGAATCCATTCACTGTGATAGCGGGAAACTGTCAAAATAGATATAGAGATAACCAACAATAACCAAGATACGATTCGAAGTTTCATTAGGCCTATTCCTATTTACTCTTCGAAAATTCAGACAAAAACTTATTGTTCTCTTGGCTAACTGGACGAAAATTATAGATTTCCATTTCTGTCACCGATTGATTGGCTTCTGCTAATACAATTCTCCTGATATGGTCATCACCAAAAATCTCTATTGAAGTTATAATCTTGCTAAAAGATTTCTTCTTAGGTAGAAGGCGAACTTGCCAGTGCTCTTGATCTATCTGTGCATTCAAGAAGAAGAAATCTTCTAGAGTAGAGAATTTGCCTTTGATAATCTGTAAAAGCGGGTAAGCTATCTGACTGTCTATTGGATTTGTTGAGTAATTCTTTCTATTATCATAATCAGGATTCCAAAAAATTCGGTGAGAGTCTACAGGGCTTTCTATTCTCCAGCTTACCCCCATATCTTCAGAAACTGCCATTATGCCCTTAGAAATCAAAGGACGTGGCAACTGTGGAATTGTTTTTTTTTGAGAAAAACTTCCTATCATTTGCGCTGTTGGCTCTATTTTATTTTCTATCATTTCCAGTATTTGGCGTTGTTCTGGATTGAGAGCAAGTAGATGGGTTGGCATGAGGAACATAGCCACATAAAGCAGCAAACAGTTTAACGCTGACATTTATTAATCCCGAGTTTTTTCAGTAGTAATGAAGGCGATACAAAGCACATTTCTCCACTCTTCATTTCCACTGCTACCTGTATTGTGTGGCCCTTGCTAAGGCGTGTATCACTATCTCTGTCGTTCACAGTATATTTTATTTTCAGACGATTTTCATATTCTGAAATCTCAGCATGTACCACAATCCATTGTCGAAACATCAGCGGTTTTATGTATCGGATTTTTAATTCAATAACCGGCCAAGCATAACCTGATTCACGCATTTGTGGATAATTGTAATCAAGCTGATCTAAGAGGGCACAACGGGCAATTTCAAAATACTTGGTAAAATGCCCATGCCAGGCAACTTCCATTACGTCAACGTCGTGAAAAGGTATCTGTATTTCTGTTTTAGCACGCCACTTCTCTGGTATTTTATTTTTACTAGGCTTCATATAATCTCCAGTGTCTTTTCTGGATTAAGCTTACAAATTCCCTCAGAGTATCTTCAAGCTCTCTATCTTCCTCGAGAAGAGTGAATTGACCAGAAACCTGCTTTATTGTGTTTTGCAGTGGAGAAGAAAGGCTATCCCACAATACAGAACTATCACGTAAGCGGAGTTGAATTCCTTGCCAGGCTACCATTAACGCCGAAGCAGCAACTTGTTCAGTTAATTGTAGGACCCTGAGGCAATCTCTTGCAGCAATTGTTCCCATGCTGACTTTATCCTGGTTGTGGCATTCAGTTGATCTTGAAAATACGCTGGCAGGCATAGTCTGTTTTAATGCTTCAGCTGTCCAGGCACTGGCACCAATTTGTACAGCCTTGAACCCATGGTTAATTGAACTTCGCACTCCCACTACCCCAGACAAATTAGCGGGCAACCCATTGTTAAATTTCACATCGGATAATTGAGCGATTTGCCGATCAAGTAAGTCTGCAAGATTAGCCACAGTATTTTTCAGACTATCCATGGCAAAGGCAATATGACCTCCATAGAAATGTCCACCATGTAGAACCTTTTCATTTTCACCATCAATAATCGGATTATCATTTGCGCTGTTAAGCTCGTTACCAATAAACTGACTTAACCAAGGTAGAGAATCCTGAAGAACACCTATAACATGAGGAGCACAGCGTAGTGAATAGCGATCTTGTAGGCGGTTGTTGTGCTTAGGTGCCGTTCCTACATTTAGGTCATCATGTATCCATTGGGCAATCTGGTTTTGGCCTGGGTGAGGCTTTACAGAAAACAAGGAATTATCATAATGATAAGCATTACCCTGTAATGCAATACACATCATTGAAGTGATACGAGCACTTATCTGCGACAAGTATTCAGCACGTTTAAAAGCTAAACATGCAAGGCCTGTCATCGCTGCTGTGCCATTCATTATTGCCAAGCCCTCTTTAGGACGTAGCTTTAGCGGCGCTATTTCAAGAGCATCAAAGATCTTTTCTGTATACGCCTGTTGACCTCGATACCATACCTTGCGTTTACCACACAACACTGCAGAGACATAGGATAAAGGAGTCAAATCCCCACTCGCTCCAACAGATCCCTCTTGGGGAATTACCGGGATCACATCTTTCTGCAGAAGATAAACCAATTGTTGAAGCAGCTTGTAACGAATACCTGAGAAGCCTTTTGCAAGACTCACGATACGAACAGCCAAAATCGCTCTACTCTGCTCGAGGGTGAACATTTCTCCCATCCCACAACCATGAAAGGTGAATAAGTGGTAGGGGAGTTCTTCTACTAAGTCAGTGGGGATACTTTCAGTACATGAATCGCCATACCCAGTGGTAACACCATAGATAACACCTTCTTTTTTCCAGAGATTATCTAGAAATTCAGATCCACGGTTGATTCTGGAAATAAATTCCTCTTCC
Organism: Microbulbifer jejuensis; assembly: GCF_047289955.1. NCBI lineage: Bacteria > Pseudomonadati > Pseudomonadota > Gammaproteobacteria > Cellvibrionales > Microbulbiferaceae > Microbulbifer > Microbulbifer jejuensis. The sequence continues at coordinate 79,284 of NZ_JBLBUB010000004.1, read as the reverse complement.
TCTGACAGACAGACTTCCACACGACGCTTAGCAATGCTATTTATCTGGTCAATTGTTAAATCAGTACCATCAAAAATTACTTGGGTACCCTGTAACACTGCTGAATTCATTTTTGTTGATCCCAGAATGGGTAGAAGTTATACCACTGTAGAGGCGCCATACGACAGTAGCGCTCCAACCTCTTAGCAAATTCCGATACCAGAAAATGAATATGGCCTTCTCTATCACCACGCTTCATCAAAACACGATCACAAAGCTTTTCCATATATATATCGTAACCATCTGGACTGCTAAGACAAAAAAGCGTATAGACTGGGCACTTTAGCAATGACGCAAGGATATATGGTCCTTGGGGAAAGGGTGCTTTCCTGCCGAGAAAATCAGCATCACAGGTTCTCCCAACAGAGTTAATCGGTATTCGATCACCTACAATAACAATTAACTCTCCATCTTCAATCGCCTCTGAAAGGTGAATTATCAAAGCTGGTGAAATGTCCGTTACCTGTATCAGCCGCACTTGGCTGAGAGGGTTCAACATTTTCATCATCTTATTGAATTTCACTGCATGCTTGGTGTGCACAAGGACATTAACACGCACTTCAGTCAGGCTTCCTAGTGCACGGGAAACTTCCAGGTTTCCCAGATGCGAGCCAATAATCAGTCCGCCTTGTCTGCTTGAAACCAATTGATGTAACTCTGATCTGTCGGGAAAATTTACTAGATTATCTGGAATTCCTACAAACCATGCCTCGAGCTTTTCTCTTGCGCTATTCGCAAAATTCAAAAAAATCTGAAATCCAGTTTTCCAGTTTGATCGAGTACTACTGTTTGGAAAGCGCCTTGAAAAAAATTCCAGGTATTCCCTTACTGCTTTGCGGCCACTTCGATTCTTCAAATAGTAAAAAAGGACTACGGGATACACTGTCACCTTAAAAGCATAAGGTCCAATCCTATGATGTACCCAAAATAGAAGACGGATACCCAGGAAAAAACCTTGTTCTCTATACTGGGACCAATGCAAACTAAACAAGATCAGTTCTCCATTTTATTAATCCGGAATAGACGTAAAATCATCCCGAAAAATAATCTTGTATGCATGGCGGAAATTAGCAGGTTATCCTTAAAGCCTCTAAAGTGGGAAATGCCATCTTCTGGGTAACGGACCATAACAGGTACTTGCTTTAACTGTTTTTTCTGCCAATACCATCGCACTAATATTTCAGGATCAAAGTCCATACGATTACCCACATATTCTGTATTTAAAAGCTTTACAATTGTGCATAATGGATAACATCTCAGTCCACACATTGAGTCTTTAATTTCCAGGGAAAGAGTATTAATCCATACCCAGGCATGAGTCAGATATCGGGCCCAAAGCCGAATTTTAGGCACCGATTCATCATAAACCGGATACCCACAGATAAAAGCATCAGGTTGCTTTCGGCTTTCATCAAGTATCCGGGGAATATCGGTCGGGCAATGCTGCCCATCGGCATCAATTTGTATGGCGTGGCTAAACCCAAGTTCTCTAGCAGCCCTTAATCCAGTTTTTACTGCAGCACCTTTTCCACCATTTACTTCTCTCACAATCAAACGAACCTGCTCACCGTATTTTTTTTCTATAGCCTTAAGTACTTCCTGGCATTCTTTATTACTACCATCATCCACTAAAATATACGGAATCTTAAATGAATCCAGGGACGCAAGCGTTTTAGCTATAGCTATTTCATGGTTATAGATTGGGATCACAAAGCAATAATTAGTCATGACGGAAACACAGTTTTCCACAACTATATTCTTTATTTCTTTTATTAAAATCATGGAAGCAAAAGGTCAATTTATTTTTATCTGAATTAAATTCAATATTTAATGAAACCAAGTCTTCAGGCAGCATTAACTGTTTAAATTTGATGACTTCCATATGTGAAAATATATCACTAATCCCAAATAGTTCCCTACCAAAGTGCATTGCCCAATCTATTTGAACAACGCCGGGCACAACTGGCGCTTCAGAAAAATGACCTGGTAAACACGGCAAGTCTGGATTAATTTTGAACACAATTTTACCCATATTGCCTATCTGTTCACGCTTTTCTACACGAGGTACCATAGCGTCTGGTGTTGCATCAAAAATTCGCATTAATGTCTCTCTTGCTGTCTTCCCCTGTTGATTGGTTGGAATTTCATCAACAAAACGCCAAAGCCGTGGTAAGGCCACTCCTTCCAGGTCTAAGGCCAAGCATTCACGTACCTTTCTTATAAGTCGGGCTTTGCCCTCTGTTTTTAGTAGCTTTAGTCCTGTCTCGGAAAGCTTGGCTACTACAGCAATGCTTTTTCGTTTACGTTCAACAATTAAGACCTTCGCTGTAATAATATAATCATGAGAAATTAACATGGATTCAATTTGAGAAAGAGAAATTCTCTTTTCTTCAATTTTAACAATGCGATCTATCCTGCCTAGAAGTTTAAAATTTCCGTTTCGAAGAAATTCTACCCTGTCATGGCAGATAAATGGGAAATCCAGCCAAGGTGAAATAACCCTCAGTAGCCCTTGACTTGTTGCGGATAGATTGACTTTGGTCAATGGGGTCCAACTTGGTTCAGCTTGTTGGCAACGCCAGGCAATTCCCCCTGTTTCTGTACTGCCATAAATTTCTGTTGGTAAAATTCCGCAGAGTCTCTCAATAGCCTGAGCGTCCTCTAGTTGTAGCGCCCCTCCAGATGAGAAGATGTCAGTAAAAGCCTTGCCAAGGTGCCAAGGCCAGGTTGGCATTCTGCGACTCAACTGAGCCGGGCTTGCAATCCACATTACGGGAGCCCAATTAGCCGCATCTTCCAGTAACTTAGCAATATCAGCATAGGTTTTACTGACGAAGGTTCGCCCCCCCATTAAAGGCCACAGTAACTTAAATAAGAGACCATAAATATGCTGATGACTGACAGTAGCCAGTGTAGTGATTTTACGATTCAATGAATTCCATTTTTGTTCATGTTCCTCAACTTCTCTAAGTAGGTGTTCAATTTTCTTGGATATGACTTGCGGTTTTCCGCTACTACCAGAGGTAAATAACTGAATACCGCCAGTAAAAAACTGTGGTAGTTTTTGCTCCTCAATATCGGTGAGTAAATTCTCCAACTTTATTGCATTTTTTTTATTCCACTCACCGAGCAGCAATATCGGTTCTTCCAAAGAATTGGCAGTAACTCTTTTGTTATTGCCGGGTATGACAACAATTTTTGCACAAGATAAGGCCGCAAAGAATAAAAGAGAAAATTCATAACTATCCTCACAGAAGATAGCAACCCGAAATACCCCTTTTTTAATTATTATATTTCTTAATTGATGACTGACCCAAGCAAGCTCTAGTTTGAATTGCCGAAAATTAACTTTACCAGTAAGCCTATAACTCACTATTTCATGATCATCTCGGTATCCAAATATATTATTAAATTGGACTTCACTCACAGTAACATTCACACTTCGCGATAAATACGGCTGCGTACAAGCCATTCAGCAGCTATTATCATTCCCATTAACACATATGAAACCAAGCCATTATAAAATACCCAGACTTGCATATTTCCACTAATTACTGTTGCTGTGGCTAAAGACCCATTAATCAAAAAGAAGATACACCATACTTTTGTAACTTTCCTGGTATATACTATACCTTTGTAAGGCAAGTCAGGTTCTTTTATCCGAGCGATACGCTCTATTATACTTTTGGGCTGTTTAAGGCTGTAAGCAAATAAGAAAAATAAAATTAGGTTGCAAAGGACTGGATACCAGAGTAATCCTTTTGGGTCATCACGGAGCCATGAAAGGGCGAGCACTATCGCCAGAGCGAGAGTAACCATACTTCCCACTTGTTTTCCATTAACACCACTGAACACTAACCGCATTATTATAATAAAGAGTAATAATATCAGAATGCTATTTAAAGGTAGGTACTGGATACCGAAGTAAACCGCCAGAGGATACAGAATCAATAATACTGTAACTAACAGTTTCGCGAAGCGTTTCATTGTTTCGCCATAACTTTTTGAATAGCTTTTACCACATCACCAACAGTTCTAACACTCTTGAATTCTTCAGGAGCAATTTTCTTTCCAGTGAGTTCTTTCAAACGAACGATCAAATCAATGGCATCAATACTATCTATATCCAGGTCATCAGAGAGATGTGCGTCTTCTTTAACATCTTCCTCGTCAACTTCAAACATCTCTGCCATAATTTCTGCTAGTTTTTGCAGAATCTCATCTTTGTTACTCAACATAGCTACCTCATTAAGTACGACCGCTATCGATGAATTTTGCCAGGTTGTTCACGCTGGAAAAATATAGCTTTGTATCTTCATTTTCTGCATCTATCGAGATATTATATTTTTTCTGTAGCGCAAGACCTAATTCAAGGGCATCAATGGAATCAAGACCGAGCCCATCTCCAAATAGTGGCTCATTAATTGCGATATCCGAAGGTGTAACATCCTCCAAATTAAGAACTTCTATAATCAGAACCTTAAGTTCTTTAATTAATTCACTCACGCAGTATACCCCTCGGTAAAAAATGCTTTTAATTCTTGAATAATTTTACGAGCCACTAAAGGAGTCTCCTCTTTTTCTCCAACTTGTAGAAAGCTACCAGATTCAGTGATATTAAATTGGAAATGAGGTCGGGAAAATGGAATATTATACCATGGAAGATTCTTCATCAGCATCGGCGGATTACAGCGGATTGTAACCAGCGTAGGAGTAACACCGGAGCGCAGTGCCATATAGGCGGCACCACGTTGGAACTTAAGAGGTCTTCCCGGTACAGAGCGCGTACCTTCAGGGAACAGTACTATTGACTCGCCATTTTCTAGTGACTTTGCAGCCATTTCTATCATTTTTTCTGGATCATCATTGGGAATATAGCCGGCGGTATTTACTGCTCCACGCATAAACGGATTACGAAACAGGTTTGCTTTTACAATACAGTTTGCATTAGGAATACGAGATATCAGGAAAACAACGTCAATGAGAGATGGATGGTTAGCCAATATCAGCTGGCCGGGTATACATAACTTCTCTTGATCTTGAAAATTATATGTATAAATGCCTGCCTTATGCATGAAACCAATGAACATACGAAAAGCAAGATGAATGCAAAACCTTGCCTTTCTTTTACGCATTTCCTGATCCCGATAAATTATTTTGAGAGGCGGAAAAACAATAAACCTTAAAACTAACCCGCCAAGGCCAAACAAGCTAAAGGCTGTAGCAGTAGCCAACAACCTCAACCAGTATTTATCCCTTCGCTCGGTAGAAAGAAATTTAGGCTGCATTTAAGTGTAACTCCCACCCTTGCCCCAGCGGGACAACTCCACTTCCCTCTATAAGCGCACTAATTAGCGGGAGCTGATAATCTGGCGCCTCAAATGCCGATTCAATCTTAGTACCTGTAGATGACACCAGAGCGGATTTTTTACCCTGCGCATTTGTCCCTTTAGATAGGCGCATAGTAGTTACACAGATATGGGTTGGACTCTGCGCACTGGACTGATACATTTCCGGTAACGGTTCTTCATAAAATATCAGCAACAGCTCCTCAGCTCCATCTCGCAATATACCAGCAGCCTCCAATAAGCCAGCAAGCAGTGGAAAGTCACCGCCGGCCAAAGCCAATGCAGGGGATTGTACTGAGCATAGGATTGAAAGTTGGCCAGCAACCGCGTTGTGAACAGAGAGTCCAAAGGCGGTGGGTGATAAATCCTCGCCAGCGGCAACGCTCTTTAACAGGGAGTGAGTTCTCACCGACTCACCGTGTACAGAACAACAAAGCAGGGGTATATCTCGATGCTTGATAAGCGGATAAGCAGCATGAAGTGCCGCTTTAGACAATGGACTCAAGCGACGACGTTGCATAGCGGTAAGGAAGGAAACATCGGCCTGGCCTTCACCCGCGGGCAATACTTTCTCACAACGCCAACGTTGCCAATCGGAAAGCTCTGATATCCCCGAATACCATGCTCGCCAAGCGGTGATTAGAAACTCGATAGACAAACAACAATCATGGAGCTGCGCTCCACCCCCCAATATCCATTCTCTGCAACCAACCAACTCTGCCATTGCTTTAATCTGGCTTTTTGGGCATTGCGCGACTAGTAACAGGGCGGGAATGGTACACAAAATGATCAACCCCCGCTAGCAAAAGAGAAAGTAATTTGGAGCTGGAAGGCCGGTTAAATTACAAGTGAGCACAGATCCTTTCCATAAAGAACACCCTTTCGTATCATTGTTCAGTTTTATTCTTGCTTAGTCACTACTTATAGAGAGTCTTCAAGCATAAAAAGCATATTTTAAATCCTTTATTGAGTCTATAATTCTTAAAATCCTCTTTTAATGGGAAAAAGTCCTGTTTATCGAGATTTGGATGCTGGATCTACCGCAGTTTTAAGTCACTTTTCCTCACTGAGGCAAATCCGCTCTTTTGTAGCTTTTCCCCTGGGTACTTGCTCCGCTACACAAGGAATCTGGATATACCCTCCATCGACAATTGCATAAGAGGGATAACAGCCTATCATTACGATTGTCTTTTGATGGGCAATAGAACAATCGGTTAGATAGGATTTCATGCTTAACTTTACTTGCTCTTCTTCTTCTCATTGGTCCAATGACTGGCAGTCCACATCAATCAGTTTATTAAGCAAAGAGGAGCTTTCACGCTTAAACCAGATGCGCAGCCCAAGGCGACAAACACAATTCTTAGCAGGACGATTGCTCGTCCGTGCCTTTGTTTCTGAGCACTTTGCTTGTGAGCCCAGAAAAGTGAATCTTGCCGCTGTGGCACCGACATTTGCCTCATGCGGAGGTTATCATCTTGTGAATGTTTCACTCAGCCACTCGGCTGATTGTCTGGCTGTCGCTATAGGCAAAGATATGCTTGGCATCGACTGCGAGTTGGAATACCCATCAAGGGATTGGCTGGCAATAGCAAAAAGCTACTTCCATAATGAGGAAATTTCCTGGTTGCAAAAACAGCCCAAGTCTGGATTGACTCGGGCGTTTCTACGTATTTGGACAGCCAAGGAAGCGCTCTCCAAGTGCTCAGGAGAGGATCTTGGTAAATTATTAAACACCACTTCCATTATCAATGATGTTTGTCCATGGCCGACAAGGCTTGCGGAATTTCACTGTTGGAGAGGCGGGATTGAAGGAGGAGCCTATCTTGCCCTGGTTGGTAAGGACGGGCCGCCCCCGCCATCCTCTCACTTGAACGGTACTTACAGAGCCAACTTCAACGATTCAGGAGGCAGGGAAGTCCGGCTGTTCAGGTTTGGTGCCTCACATTTGAGTTAGCTATCACTATACAATCAGGTTCGTTGCTTATCATGCTCTAAGGTCATAGCACGAATCGCACTCATTCCCGCCCAAGCCGTAACCAAAGAAGTCTCCCGTATACCAGAAGGGCTTATCCAGCGTACCCCCTACTTTTCTGTCAATCAGATAGTTCAAAACTGCCTGGCTGCTACATAGTCGATACCCGCATCCGCAGAACCTCCAGGCTTATGGTAGCGTTTACGTAGAAAAGCCTCCTGTTTCGCGATGCCATCATTAACCGTATCCTGGGCCTCGCGACCGGTAATCAGGAGCCTGTCTATGCTGCTCTTCCAAGTTCCGGGAAAGCCCTGCCCACTGCGGCGACTACGGCTTCGTGGGCACTATCGGCACAAAACTCGCCATGGGCGGCGAGGAGGTGTAGGAAAGGCAGCTTTAACAGGCGCTCGAAATCCTTCTGCAGCCCCTGCCATGTATCTTTTCCCTGGGGACTCATGCGCGCGCGCCAGGCCGGTACCACCTGCATACCAGAGCGCATCCCGGCAAATCGCAACAGGCACCGGCCACTCCAGTTGCAGCCTCGCCAATTGCCCCAGTACTGGAGTGCATCGCAGCCCAATAGCAGACCACCACTGAAGGGCAACCACAGTACCGCTTCTGGGAATCGGCTGCAGGAAAACTCCAGAAAGCGGCCTCCAGGTACCGGACATTCCCCCCCCTCTCCCAGCAATTGATCCGCGCTGGGGGGATATAAATCAGATCCCGCCTGCCGCCAGAAGGTGAGATCGAAATGATCTCGGTAGTAGAGGTCGTCCTGGCCATGGTGATAACCCAGGCGTACTGCGTGGCGAACCCTGCCCATATCCCGTAATTTCTCTTCCTGCTGTGGGCGCAAACGCATCGGGTTAACCAGAATAAGATCCCCTCCCCAACGCACTATGGCCATATTGCGATTAATTGTGACTGCTGGGACCAGCGCCACCGTCCCGGGTACATAGAACAGATCGGGCAGGAGCTGACGGATTTCTCCGTGGGGCTGAGGTGGTGGATAATCAATGCGCACAACCGTTGCAGCTCAGGTGTAGTGCGCCCGGTTGCTGATACCGCACAGAAGTTGCAGCGCGCGTTCGGCACTGTCTTCCGGCACAAAGATATGATCATGGCGCAGCGCAGTTATCACATTGGCAGCGATACCGGCATCAGCCAGCGCTCCAGTGACAATCGCTGTCAATTGAATCGTACTAAAGCCAGATAATATCTGCAGCGTGATTTGACGAAACGGTATGCTGGCAGCGAGACCGTGTTGTCGGGCCAGATACTGGGGCAAAATTACACACATACCCTCACCTTCGCGAAAAATACACAGGCTGTTCGCAATCACATCCGTTAGGCGGGCATCCGCCACCTGGCAAAAAACGTAGGTTTCCTCCTGCAGCCTGGGGTACATATTCCACAAAATCTCTGCGGAAGGGGATTCAGCGCTCATACCCTATTGCCATACAAAATACCTTATCCACAGTAGGGACGCCGAGGTTGACCAACCATTCTCTTGCGGCTGCCGCCGAGAATAGGTGGTCGTTGCCCAAAGCTGAGGCCGTATATTGAGAAAGTTCTCTGCCTTACCGGCCACTTATTTTAATTTCGCTTGCGCTTGTTCACGCCTTTTTTTTTCGATTCCATTAATTCACTGGACTCTGTTTCACCCGGTGCTGATGTATTATTCATTTCAGAATCCGGCGACTCCTCTTCTTTCCAACGCTGCAGGGCCATATCAATATCCCTTTCCAGATGCAGGCTGGGGAACTCCGGGCAGGGGGCATCGCGCCCGGGATCGTGCCAAGCGGAGAGGGGTGCCACAAATACCACCAGGGATTTATGCAGTCGGTTACGTCCAATACTGACTTCTGTCCAGGTTGTCTGCCAGGCAAACTTTCCCCGCACCGCATAATCGCTCTCATAGGATTTCAAGGTGAGAAAATAGGGATATATTTTTCCGCGCCTACAAATAAGCCTGCGCCCGGTTTTGATGTTTGCCATCTGGGTGAAGGGGTCAAAATACCAGTGAATATCATAGCCAAACACAAACTGCATTTTTCCATTGCGCTTGAGAAATGCATAGGAGCGGCCAGTACCATCGGACTTCAGGCTCCAGACATGGCGCGCTTCACCATCGCGGGAAATAAGCCAAGCACCAACCCACTGGCTTGCATCAAGGCGCGATTGCACATGCCAGCCATCATGTCCACTTTTTTCTTTGCCCTCAACCGCCAATACTGGGGTACAGGTGAGTAAAAAAAGCAGGACAAGTGTTAAATGCCACCGCTTTACGGCTTGAGCACAAAGTGCGCACTGCCCCTTTCGGCATGCGCCCTGGGTATTTCTGCCATTTGTGAACGGCATCGGCACGGGGCCAGTTTAACTGGCTAGATCCGGGCAATTGCTGCCGGCCTGTGGCGTTCTCCAGTTACTCAGGCGGCGCTGAAAACTTAACAGGCCACCGCCGGCCTGCAGCCAGTGACGCCCGTCAATAACGGCAAACAGCAGTGTGGAGCGGCTCCAGCCACGGAATGCCACCGATACCACACCGCCTTTGCAACGTACCGAGGCTCCGGTACGCACCCGCACGCGATCACCCTCCAGCTGCCAGTTGATAGCAAAACCGTGTGTCAATCGTCCCCCGTCATTAAAGCCATAGGCATAACCGGAGCCGTCCGCATTGAGCTGCCAAACCAACTGGTCATCGCCCTCGCTGACCACCAGCCAGTTGCCCGCCCACTGCACCTGCGCCGATTCCGCCGCGGCAGCCAGGGGGACAGATAGAAAAAGTAAAAGAACGACGGCATAAGCCTGTAGGGAGGAAGCAATAACACCTTTCGGCAGGGACTGACACAAATACTTCATGCGCTGCTCTACTGTATCTGCTCCCGAAACCATTTTCACGGGCGCGGGTTGCTGTAGAAGGCGGCTGAAAGCACCGCCAATTTTCCTGTCCGGTGCGGAGCTGAGGCCCCCGAAACCGGCGTGAAAAATTGCTCAGGCGTTCTTTTTCACATCCTCTGTTAGTAAGGCTAGACACAAAATCCCACAGTGGCATTAGAAGCATTAAAAATATTAACAGAGGCGCCAGCGCAGTTGCTGGAATAGGACAAGCTACGTAGTGGCCACCTTTGGCTGTGTTTATTGGGTACGCGCGTCGGACAGATTTTTATCGGCACGCCAAACACGGTATTTGAGCAGCACGCCCTCTGGCAGGTAAACAACCAGTGGCAGGCGGCTGCTGTAGGGGAGTATCAGGCTATCCCCGCGCACACGGATAAAACGCCGGGAGTCTGAACCGGGGGCGCAGATCTTGCGTGTGCCGGGAGTGGGCTTCAGGTCGGACAGGACGTAATAGGGATAGCCCCAACCGGCTAAAACTTCGCGATGCAAAGGGGCGGTAAAGCTACGCAAATTGCAGTCAGCAATTTCACGCCGCCCAGGCACCAGTTCAATCATAAAGCGACTTTCATCCTTCACTTTTGGCAGTTGGATAACGTGGCGCTGATTGCCATCCACTTCTGTCGGAAAAGCGTCGAGAGGCTCAGCCGCCTGTACGAAGGTCATACCAAAAAGGATCAGCGCTGCGAAGAGGGATTTTTTCATGGCGAATTGCTCACCTCGGGAACACGTTTCTGGCGTATAAACCTTTTTACAGTCTAGTCAGCTTTCTCCAGTGCAGCAGGCGCCAAAAAAGGGAAAACCGCGCCAAGATAGAGCGGCACAGCGTTTACCTGCCTCTCACCAGGCCCTGAGGCTATCGCGTGCTAACAAACCACAGGCAGGCACGATGGCTATCGCTCGCAGGTGATTTCTGCGCCTGGAAGCGCTTGAGAAGGGAGGGCGGAACAAAAAAAACGGTGGCAAGATCGCCTGACCCTCGGCAGTTATTTGCCAGTGGAAGGGTAGGCGTAAAACCCTAACAAATTACCGCAGCTGCCAGGACAGCCGGATACAAAACCCCGCTCAAGGCGGGGTCGGCTCAGATACAGCGAAAATTAACCGCGCTCAGCACGCTCCTTGGCAATCAGGTAGTCAGCCACCTGCAGCATCAGTTCCTGGCCGTTGCTCTTGCCTTTAAGGCCCGGCAGGGAGGCGCTGATGCGGTACTTACCGGCTACAACCACCTCTGGAGTACCGGTCATCTTATAGGCCCGCTGGCTGGCCACACCCTGCTTGACCCTGCTGTTAATGGCAAAGGAGTTCATCAATTTGGCAGCTCTGGTGCCGTCGGCGCCATGCTTGTTGAACAAAGCCTCAATGGCCGACAGGTCCGGCTTCCAGTTGCGGCCTTCGCGAACCGCGAGCATCTGGCGTTGGTTGTAAATGGTATTGAAGATGGGGGTGTGCATCTTTTCCAGGACACCCATCGCATCAGCCACATAGAATAGGCGCGCATGGACATCCATCACCGGCTGCCAGATGGCGGGCAGCTTCAACAGGGCGACATCGCCAGGCATATTCTTTTTCCAGCGCTCCAGGGTCGGCTCGAAGTGGTAGCAATGGGCACAGCCATACCAGAACATCTCGGTCACTTCGATTTTGCTATCGTCTTTCTGCGGTACCGCCTGGGGCAGCACCTGATAGTGTTGACCGGCTTTGAACCCACTGCTTTCCTGTGCGCAGGCGGCAAGGCTGAACAATACAGCTAAAACCATTGTTATAGGGGCGAGAACTGCTCTCATAAGTCTTCTCCAGCTTAAACCTTCATTGTTCGAGGCCTGTTAGCGGCAGGCTGCCGGGTCACAGAGGCACAATAGACAACGCAGATTATTGAAGTTCCCGTTGCACCAGGCAAGGGAACGCGACAAAAGTGCTACTACTTTACCCGATTCCCCTCTGTTTGACCGGTCACCTGTTGCTGGGACCAGCCCGTTATTCCGTCAAACCGGCAACATAGTTGGCGACAGCGGTGATTTCGGCATCGGACAGCTGACTTGCTACCGTGCGCATGGTGCGGGTATCCCCGTCATTTGTGCGGGTGCCTGCACGGAAGGCTTTCAACTGGACTTCGATGTACTCCGGATACTGACCGGAAAGTCGCGGATATCCTGCCGGTGCATTGCCCTGACCGGTGGGGGAGTGACAGCCCATACAACCGGGCACGCCGGTTTCCATATTCCCCGCACGGTACAATTTTTGCCCAAAGATGAGGCCATCGACACTTTCGCCATTATTGAGTCTGACTGCAATGGCTTCGGAGCCAGTCAACTGCATCGGTTGGGCGGCGAAATAGGCGGCGATATCCTGCAGATCCTGTTCGTTGAAGTTGTCCAGCTGGCCGACCATCTGCGGCACATTGCGCTTGCCCTCTTTGATATCCTCAAGCTGCTTGAGCAGGTATTTCTCCCCAAGACCGGCGATTTTGGGAAAGGCAGACACCGGACTGTTGCCGTCAGTACCGTGGCAGGCTGCACACTGGACGGCCTTCACCTTGCCCTCAGCAGCATTACCCATAGCCATAGCAAAGGGTATGGTTCCCAAGGCGATAACCAAACCAAGTACCAGAGCAATGTTCTTGAAAAAGCTGTTCATACATCGTCCCGTTGCGCGCTGTGATATGGTGTTCTGCGCCTCCGGTAGTCCCGCGAGGCGAAAACTGCGGCATTATATACTTGCGCGCCAAACGAGTGTACCGGATCAGCGGACTTAAACGATGTCAATTGCCAAACTTAATACTCAGCCGCAAAAACTGAACTACCGTACCATACAGTTTCTGACCAGTGCGCCCACCCTGGCCGAGTGCCCGGAGGATTCAGGTGCCGAAGTGGCCTTTGCCGGCCGCTCCAATGCGGGAAAATCCAGCGCCATCAACGCCTTGACCGGCAACAGCAAGCTGGCGCGGACCTCCAAGACACCCGGACGCACCCAGCTGATCAACTTCTTCAGCCTGTCCGAACAGCAGCGCCTGGTGGACCTACCGGGGTACGGCTATGCCAAGGTGGCCCGCGCCATGAAGGACGAGTGGCAGCGCCACCTGGCCGTCTACCTGGAGCAGCGCCACTGCCTGCGCGGCCTGGTGCTGTTGATGGACATACGCCAGCCCCTCAAGGAATTCGACACTCATATGCTGACCTGGGCAGTTGAGGCGGGCCTGCCGGTGCATCTCCTGCTCACCAAAGCGGACAAACTGAAAAATGGCCCCGCCAACAATACCCGCTTTGCCATAGAGAAAGCCCTCAGGGAGCAGGGTCTGGACCGGGGCGTTACCCTGCAGACGTTTTCCTCCACCAAAAAGACAGGCATCGACACGCTGGAGCGCAAACTGAATGAATGGCTCGCACCGCGAATTGAGCCCCTCGTTGCAGGCAACTGACCTCCCGCCCCGGAGCCCCCTCCAAGGTACTATTATCAGCCCGCACTGAAGTTGGACGGTGCCTACCCGGCGTGCAATAACCGGCTAAATCAGCCCGCTTTGCCCGGCGCGCGCCCCGGCCCCCCCGAGGACAGCAGGGAGCGCAACAATACCCGCCGCAACTGCTGACGCGTTTGGAGCGTCGGGCAATGCAGCTCCTCAATGCACAGGCAGCGTTGCGCCAATAGCGCGACCAAGGTGTCCTCACAAATGGCAATAGTAAGCAGCCGCGGGGTTTCTGCAGGCTTTACACCGCCCATTTTCTCAGTGCAGCCGGAGGTCTCTGTCAAAGCGGACGGGCTGCTTGGCTTGCGCGGGTTTTTGCTCTGACTCGCCGGTATGCGTTGGGTAGAGGGCGCTGATACAGTCAGCGGCAATCCGCTGCTTGTGGCCATCTCCAAGTTGGCGCGCGAGGATTGAACTGGCGCCGGCGAGAATATAGCGGTGTAATTTTTCATCCCCCAGCTCCCGGTAGGCTGCCATCAGCCAGATGGCGTTCTCACTAAAGCGTGTCGCGGACACGGCATAGCTGGGCCACTGCTTTGCCAGCAGAAAACCCGCCAGGTCAAAAGCGCAGCCCAAGTAGGGAATCGCGTCTTTCTCATTGCCCTCCTCAGAGAGGATCTTGCCAAGCTCTATCCAGTCCAGCCACGCCTTTTCTGCACGATCCGTGTCAGCAACCAACCACTGGCGGTGGTTTGCGCATAGGTAACGTAAATTCACGATAACCCCCTTGCTTAAAACCTATTTAGTGTAATGCGAACAATTATCATTTGCAAATAATTAAAATAAACTTTTAATCCTTGTTTGAAGAAGCCTGAAGAGGTTTTTTACTACATAAAAAAAGCCGGCAGATGGGGTCTGCCGGCTAGGAGTCAGTGCCCTTTGGGGAGGGGCACTTGCCAAGCGCACCCAGGGGGACGGGTACGCCTGAGGGTTCCTCTTCAATGCGATCTCTTCCCACACCGGGAAGCTTAGGTTGCTGCCGTTGGCATTCCCACCCGGCAGGCAAAATAGCCCGAGGAATGTGAATACTATACTCGCCCGCCCCTGAATTTCCGGAAATAGATTCCAATCTCGTCAACCAATCCGGATTGATGCCTGGAGGCCGGGACCTGCCACCCGCGCCCCGAGAGACTATCAGGCAGAAAAAAACCCCGGAGTTGGGGATAATCCGGGGTGAAAAAGCTGAACGCTTTGGGGTTAGGGAGTAACAATGATCTGGTCGTTTGGATACGCCTGAAGATTCTTTTGTTCCCAGGGTTTGAGTAAATAAATGTAAACGATGGATTTTTTCCAATAACCGGGGTCTGTAGCCGGCATTCACGGGGAAAGGCCCTTCAAATCGTCAATTCACATACCGGGCCGTTGTCGTGAAGGCGGCGGATTCCCTCTGCCAGAAGGGGCGCACAATCGAGCAGTTCGCACTTGCTCGGCAAGTCTGTCTGGGGTAGGGAGTTGGTCAGGGCAACGACCTCCACTGGAAGGCGCGACACCAGGGCCCTGGCATCTCCACTGAACTGGCCGTGACTAGTGAGTGCGATGATACGCGCAGCCCCCGCAGCCTCAGCGGCCAGCGTTGCCCGGCAGAGGGTTGCACTGCTGGCGATCAGATCATCCACAATCAGCACTACCGCTCCTTGAACGTCACCAATCAAGGTGCCACCGCTGATCTGCTCGCCACTGCGATATTTCTCTACAAAAACTCTGCCGATCGCTCTTTGCAAGCGCTCACTCAGTGCCAGGCGCAACCTCTCCGCGCGCTTGATGCCACCCTCGTCCGGGGACAACACTACCAGTGGCCGCTGCTCGCCAGCCAGCCGCCCTGCGGCAAACGCCACCAGAAGAGGCCGGGCGAGCAAATGGACGGTGCGACAGCGGAACGCATTCTCAAAGGCGGACAGGTTGTGAGCGTCCATCGTCATTACCGTGTGGGTACCTGCTGCCTCCAGAAAGCTGGCCAAATACCGCGTCGGTAAGGGGTCATGCAACTTTGTGCGCCGATCTTTGCGCCCATAACACAGATAGGGCATCACTGAAGTAATACGCGACGCTCCAGCATCCTTGAGGGCACCGATAAAAAACAGGCTGCGCAACAGTTTTTCATCGAGACTGCTACACGTATCGGCATACAGAGACTGCACAAGAAACACATCGGCCCCCTCCACGTCATCCAGGGGGCGTACTTTGTGTTCACCATCGACAAAACTGTGTTCCTCGTGCCGGGAAATGGGCTCTCCCAGGGCAGCGGCTACGCGTCCACAAAAATCGGCGCCAATATCCAGGCTAAAAAGTTTCAATCGGCTCATCGCCAACCTGCCAAAAACCGCCGGATAGTCAGGCCGACTCTATCAATCATGCAACTGGCTCCTCAGGCTGGTGAATAGCACGGGGAATACTGGGCGATTGTTGCTCGTTCAGCCTATGCATCCGTACCAAAGTCTCTTTATTGATAAACTCGGCAACCCAATGGAGGTTCCATCATCCATTGATCGGCGCCCTTGAAAGACTTACTCAACTTGGCGGGGCCTGCACCGATATTCACTAGGCAAGCAAAACCCAAATATTCTCTTTTTTCACAACACGTAAAACCGCAGGTTAGTGGAAGCTGGGTACAGGCACCTGAAAATGCCCCCGCGGGAATTGGGTCTCCGCAGTGCTCAGACTAGTCCAGTTAACGCCCGGCGGGTCTGCCGGTCGGGCCTGTGTTATGCAATAGAAGAAAAAAGCCGCAAAAGGACGCCCGACGAGCAAAATTCAACTTGAGGGGGACAAAAAAATGCCCCGGACTTGGGGGAGTTCCGGGGCAAACATCTGACTTCCTTGGGGGATGATGACGCATTCCAACAATCTTGCCATTTTAGAGAGGCTGTCGCCGGAACAGTTCCACGGATTTCGCTAAAGATTGTAAAAATGGCAGTAAAAACACAAATATTGGCGCGCCTTTCACCAATCAGGCATCGACGGAAACCACTTGTTTACATCGGCACTGCCTTGAACATCCCTGTAGGCGTAAAAAACCTCTAACGGCCGGGGCTTCAATGCGCCTGGTCCCAGTCCTTGCCGCGCCCCAGATCGACGATCAGCGGTACACGCAATTGCGCGGCGCCCTGCATCAATTCCGTCACAGCAGTTGCAACAGTCTCTATTTCCGGCTCGGGGACCTCCAGCACCAGTTCGTCATGTACCTGCAGGATCAGCTTGCTGTTCAGGTTTTGCCCTGTCAGCCTGGTGTCCACTGCAATCATGGCGCGCTTGATAATATCTGCGGCCGAGCCCTGCATGGGCGCATTGATCGCAGTGCGCTCGGCGGCCTGGCGCTGCATGGCATTGCGAGAGTGGATCTGCGGCAGGTACAGGCGGCGGCCAAACAGGGTTTCCACATAGCCCTTTTCTGCAGCCTGTTTACGGGTGTTCTCCATATAGCGCAGAACCCCCGGATAGCGCTCGAAGTAACGGTTTATATAGGTCTGTGCATCTGCGCGGGGAATGCCCAGTTGCCTGGCCAAACCGTAGGCCGACATACCGTAAATCAGGCCGAAGTTGATGGCCTTGGCGCGGCGACGCTGCTCGTCGCTGACCTCATCCAAAGCCACTTCAAACACTTCTGCGGCAGTGGCCCGGTGGATATCTGCGCCGCGCTCAAAGGCATTCACCAGCCCTTTATCTGCAGACAGGTGCGCCATAATGCGCAACTCGATTTGTGAATAGTCCGCAGCGATGATCTTACTGCCACCATTGAACCGCGGATCCGCTGTGAAGGCCCGGCGGATTCGGCGGCCCTCCTCGGTTCGAATCGGGATATTCTGCAGGTTGGGATCGCTGGAAGAGAGGCGTCCAGTGGCCGTCACCGCCTGGTGGTAGGAAGTGTGCACACGGCCACTGACAGGATCAATCATTTTCGGCAGCTTGTCGGTATAGGTGTTTTTCAGCTTGGCCAAGCCCCGATACTGCATGATCAGCGCCGGTAACTCGTGATTGTGGGCCAGCTCCTGCAACACCGCTTCCGCTGTGGAAGGCGCCCCCTTGGGGGTTTTCTTGATCACCGGGATCTGTAACTTTTCAAAAAGAATCGCTCCCAGCTGCTTGGTGGAACTCAGATTGAATTCCTCTCCTGCCACCGCGTAGGCCTGCTGCTCCAGCTCACGCATCTCCTGTTCCAGTTCGGCACTCTGTGCCGCGAGCATTTTTGCGTCTATGTAGGCACCGTTGCGCTCCATGCGTACAAGCACCGGCAACAGGGGCATCTCAATTTCATCGAGGACCTTTACCAGAGAGGGCTCCCGCGCCAGCCGATCGCTCAATGCCCGGTGCAGGCGCAGGGTGATATCGGCATCCTCCGCCGCGTAGGGGCCGGCTTTGTCCAGCGCTATCTGATTAAAGGTCAGCTGCTTGGCGCCCTTGCCGGCAATATCCTCAAAATGCACCGTGTGCTCTCCCAAGTATTTGAGCGCGAGGCTGTCCATATCGTGACGGCTGGCGGTGCTGTCGAGCACATAGGATTCCAGCATGGTATCCCGCGCAATACCGCGCAGCCCAATGCCATAGTTTGCCAGGATATGGCTGTCGTATTTTAAGTTCTGCCCCACTTTCCTTTGCTTCTCGTCTTCCAGAAGCGGCTTTAGTTTCTGCAGTACCTGTTCAAATGGCAGCTGCTCAGGTGTGCCCATATAATCGTGGGCCAGCGGCACGTAGGCGGCGCGGTAGGGCTCAACCGCAAAGGACACCCCCACCAGCTTGGCCTGCATATAGTTGAGGCTGGTGGTCTCCGTATCGAAGGCAAAGATTTCTGACTTTTTGAGCTGCTGCAGCCAGGCATCCAGCTCGGCCATTGCTGTCACAACCACATAGTCCCGTTCCACCGCCTCGGCCATGGCCTCCTCGACCTTGTCGCTGGTCAGCTCTTCCAGCCAGGTGCGAAACTCGTTTTGTTCGAATAACTCGATCAACTTCCCGGTATTCGGTGCCGAGTTGTGCAGGTTCTGGGGGTGATAGGGCATTTCCACGTCGGTTTTGATGGTGGCGAGCCTGTAAGAGAGCTGTGCTGCCGCGCGATGTTCGGCCATTTTACTGCCAAGGGTCTTGGCACCGCGAAAGCCCAAAGTGGCAATGGCACCCAGATCGGCGTAAATCTCTTTAAGGCCGCCAAGGTTCTGCAATAACGCCAACGCCGTCTTTTCCCCGACGCCCGGCACGCCGGGAATGTTGTCGGATTTATCCCCCATCAAAGCGAGGAAATCGATAATCAGCTCCGGCCCTATGCCAAACTTTTTTACCACACCTTCTCTGTCCATCTCAGTATTGGACATGGTGTTGACCAGACTAATCCCTGGACGCACCAGTTGCGCCATATCTTTGTCGCCAGTGGAAATGATCACCTCCTGGCCGCTGCGCTGTGCCTCCAATGCCAGAGTGCCGATCACATCGTCTGCCTCAACCCCATCCACTACCAGACGAGGCAGGCCCATAGCGTCGACAATGTCGTGTATCGGCTGAATCTGCTCGCGCAGGTCATCGGGCATCGGCGGGCGGTGGGACTTGTACTCAGCAAACATCTCGTCGCGGAAGGTTTTGCCCTTGGCATCAAAGACCACTACCACAGTACTGTCGACGTGCTCCTTCAAGTGGCGGCGCAACATGCTGATGACGCCGCGAACTGCACCGGTGGGTTTTCCCTGGCTGGTGGTCAGCGGCGGCAGGGCATGGTAGGCGCGATACAGGTATGAGGAACCGTCCACCAAAATCAGTGGGGCGGCATCGGGGCTTTGTTTGCTCATAAGTCAAGGGGTCTGTTGTTGGGCTTTATTTGCACCCACAGGAGGCGGGCTGGCCAATAGGATAACGCCCTTCACGCAGATTTTCCGCTCAACCTGCACATAACAACTATTGGCGCACCAACCGCATCAGAACCACACACTGGGCTAGTCTTCTCGATAGCGACTTTCACCGCTCGCTAACTCCCCCGGGAACCAAATGCGCCAGGCTGCCATCAGGCGGCACAGGCACTTTTATTCCCATGAAAATAGGACCCAACAGATGATGAAGGAAGGAATCCAACCATGAGAGGAGTGATCGGCACCGCTCTATTAATGATCACCTGCATACAAGCTTCGGCAGGCGCTGTTTTGGCCGGTGAAGCTGAGGAGGCTCGGGACAGGCACTCGGACACAGAGGGGTTTCCCTCAAAACACACCACCGCATCAAATCATGAGTTGATGCTCAAGGAGGCCCGGCAGGCACAGGAAAAGCGGCTGTTTCAACGCCAGATGCGTCAACTGGAAAAGCTGCGTCAGCAGGCCAGACGGGATGCCGACCGCGCAAAAAAATTACAACAATTAAAGAGCAGTGCCAATCCCCCCGACTGAGCGGATCATACCAACACAGCTCTTCGCCCAGCGTCAACACCGCTGGGCGCCCTCTCCCATCAAAAATCCAAAACCAACCGAATTGTATTCAATTCCGGGAGCCGCGGGTGGACGCGTCGGGAATCCGGCTCAGACACCCGCGGGCCTGGGCCAGCAGGGATTCAATCAGATCCCGGTAGCTGGCATCCGGGCCCAACTGCGCACCGAGGGAGTCCAGGGTCCCATAGTGCAGGCCCAGGTGCCTGGCCAGCTGTCTGTCGCGCGCGTTTTCCGGGACATCGCCAAACAGACAGCCCTCCCCCGCACCAGAGAGATCAAGCATGGCTCTGGCACCGTACCCCCTATCGCTGCCGTAGGCCAGCGCGCGTGTCTCTATCCCGGCGGAACCAAAGAAATGCCCGTAGGCGTCGTGGGTCACCACTATAGGCACGTTACGATAGCCCCATAGGGCGCGATCCAGTACTTTCTGCAGGTTGGCCATGGAGCGCGAGAAATCCCGCGCGCGACGTCGATACAACTCGGCGCTTTGCGGCCGCAGCTGTGCCAGACGCTCGGCAATTTGCGCCGCCGCAATGGCCGCGTTGCGCGGGCGCAGCCACAGGTGCATGTCCGCAGCGCTGGCGCCCTGATATTCAAAAGTACTATTGGTCAACAGCTGCAACTGCCTCTCAGCGGGTAGAGATGCCATCTGCCCGGCCATAACACCCTCCATCTGCGGGCCCAGCCACACGATCAATAATGCCCGCTCCAGAGCTGCCCGTTCAGGGATACTGGGTGCATAGTGGTGTGGATCCCTTCCCTCGATCAATATCCGAATAGGTATCTCACCCTTGGTAATCTCCTGTGCGATCAAAGCCAGCGGGCGCACGCTCACCACCAGCTCCCCCCCAGGGGAAGGTTTCGGATCACCACAGGCCAGGAGGCAAAAACCGAGCAGGGCCAAAACGGATAAAGGGAAAATACGCGTAGAGGGAAACATGGAAGATAAATGGCAACGCAAAACTGCGATATAATCACAACCGGCTTTAAGCCGCCAGCCCGATTGGCCAACTCCCAACCCAACGGGCTCGCAGCAACGCCGGAACACCCATGCCTCTTGCCCATGCCAGCCCCGGAGATTTCACCCTGAGCCCTTCTGAGTCGCTCATTACTGCCGACAATGTCTCTCTGCAGCTCGCCGGTCGGCAACTGCTAAAGGACATTACTTTAGAGTTGAGACAGGACGACATAGTCACCCTTATCGGCCCAAACGGTGCCGGCAAAACCACGCTGCTGCGACTGCTGCTGGGCCTGTCCAGACCCAGCAGCGGCATCATTTGGCGCAAACAGGGGCTGCGTATCGGCTATATGCCCCAGCGACTGCACATTGACAGCGCCATGCCTATGTCGGTCGAACGCTTTTTATTATTGGGTCAGCGGCATTTGAAGCCTTCCCAGGCGCAGGCCGCACTGGACAGAGTCGGGGCCGGGCAGCTAAAAAATACCAGCCTGTCCAACCTCTCCGGCGGAGAGATGCAGAGAGTACTGCTGGCCCGTGCGGCATCCCGCAAACCACACCTACTGGTTCTGGATGAGCCCACCCAGGGTGTGGATGTGGGTGGCCAGGGTGAATTGTACCAGTTGATCGCCACGCTTCGGGACGAACTCGGTTGTGGCGTTCTGCTGGTTTCCCACGATCTGCGCCTGGTCATGGCGGCCACGGACCGGGTACTGTGTCTCAATCAACATATCTGTTGTCACGGCCTCCCGGAACAGGTCAGCCGGGACCCGGCCTATCTGGAGCTGTTCGGCGACAAGGTGGCCCCATACACCCATCAGCACAACCACCAACATCACCTCAGCGGCGATATCGCGAATGCAGCCGATTGCCCGCGCGAGTACTCCGACCCAACACCTGCAGCCAAAGACAAAGAGTGAACATCAGTGATTGAGCCCGGCGAATTACTGCACAGCCAATTCCTCTGGTACGCCCTGGGCGCCGGTCTGCTGGTCGCTTTGGTCAGCGGCCCTTTGGGGTGTTTCGCCGTTTGGCGACGCATGGCCTATTTTGGCGATACCCTGGCGCACTCCGCCCTGCTCGGCATCACCCTGGGTTATGTTTTGCATATTCTGCCGATACTGGCGATAGGCGGTACCTGTTGCCTGCTGGCAATACTGCTCGTGTACCTGCAGCGCCGCCAGAAACTCGCCGTGGACACCCTGCTTGGGATTCTTTCCCACTCAATGCTCGCCCTAGGCATCGTCACCATAGGCCTGTTCGGGATTAAAGCGGATTTACTCTCACTTTTGCTCGGCGATCTGCTCGCAGTCAATGGCCAGGACCTGCTGCTGATGTCTGCCACTGCGATGGGGATTCTTTTGCTGCTCTTTTTTCTCTGGGAGAAACTTCTGGCCTTTACTCTGCACGAGGAGCTCGCTTCTGTTGAGGGGATACCCGTAGAGCGGGTGCGCCTGGCACTGATGTTGATGCTGGCACTGCTGATCGCCATCGCCATGAAGGTCGTGGGTGTATTGCTGATTACCGCGCTGTTGATCATTCCCGCTGCGGCTGCGCATAAGCTCTCCCGTACACCGGAGTTCATGGCCATGATGGCGTCGCTGATCGGATGCCTCGCCGTCGTACTCGGTCTGCTGGCCTCGATTCTGTGGAATACCCCTGCAGGTCCCGCCATCGTGCTGGCGGCCGCGCTACTCTTCCTGATCTGTCAGTTGTGGCCAACCGGAACCAGATAGCCACTGGGTACCCTTTGTACAATGTCTCTGGCAAGGCACTAAGGCCCCATGGTGTATTTGATTGCCGCCCTAGAAAGGCGCTGCGCAAACCGGTCTGGCGTTCCCCAGGGTTCAAGTACTTAGGGTAAACCGTTACTGCTGCAGTTTGGCGCGTTGATTCTCTCAATAATGGGATTTATATCACCCATTTCTCCAATAAACCGCTGCCCGGCCGACAGCCAATTGTTTCGGTATTCCGCCATTGCTAGTGTTGCCCGACGACCAGCCATTTTGGGCCAGTCACGGATAATGACGACAAAAGGAAGAGCAAGGATCATGGAAAATTTCACTCCCCGCCGCACCTTACTGGCCAGCGCCATCCTCGCCGCTGCCGCCGCAACAACACCACAAACCCTCCTCGCCGCCGAGGAAGGCGCCATCGAAGAGATCACTGTTGTAGGGTCGCGCATCAACCGCAACAGCGAATTTGAGAATGCCACACCGGTGCAGGTTTTGGATCGCGAATCCATCGAAAAATCCGGTTACACCAATCTGCAACAGTTATTCGAAAAGAACCCGGCCGCCGGTAACGGCACCTTTTCCACCCGCGGCAACAATCAGGATTCTACCGCCAATGGCGCCGCCGCTGTGAGCCTGCGCGGTATGGGCTCGGACGCCACCCTGGTATTGGTCAATGGTCGGCGTGTGGCTATCAGCGCCTTTGCCGAGGGCATCACCACCAACTTTGTCGACATCAACAGTATTCCTCTGGCCGCTGTTGAGCGGGTGGAAGTCCTGAAGGACGGCGCCTCCGCCATTTATGGGTCCGATGCGGTGGCCGGTGTGGTCAATCTGGTGCTGCGCAAGGATTTCGAAGGCGCGGAGATCTCCATGGATTACGGCGGTGCCGACGGTTATGACGAGCAGTCCCTCTCCGCAGTCTGGGGCATCAACGGCGAAGACTCCAACCTCACAGTGATCCTTGACCACCATAAAAACAGCCGCCTGGCCAGTACCGAGCGCAGCGGCCTGGGCACAGCTAATCAGTCCGGCCGGGGTGGAGAGGACTTCCGCTCGTCGCGGGGCTACCCAGGCAGTTTTACACTACCCAGCGGGGTGACGGTCCCCGACCCGAACTGTCCGGAAGAGCGCGATACCGGAACGGTCTGTGTCTACGACTACGGCCCCTGGACTCTGATTACCCCGGAGGCGGAGCGCACTGGCCTGTTGATGCTCGGCCACACAGATCTGACCGAGAATATTGAATTCTTCAGCGAAATTGCTGTGCAGCACAATACCTCTGTGGCCCAGGGCGCCCCTACCCCGCTGGACGGAGATGCTGAACTCTACGTGGACGCAGATCATCCCAACAACCCCTTCGGTGAACGTGTGAATATCTTCCGCTATCGCACAGTGGATGCAGGCGCACGCCAGTGGGATATAGAAACCGATAATCTGCGCGGTGTCTTCGGGCTGCGCGGCGGTATTTCCGATTGGAACTGGGAAGCCTCGGTACAACGCTCCCGCAGCGAGTCCACACAGACCGGCAATCGCTCCCAAGGCTGGGTTCGCACGGATCTGCTGCAGGAGGAAATCAATGCGGGGCACTACAACCCCTTCGGTGGCGTACAGAATCCGGACGCTGTGATTGACGCCATTACCACCAGCCTGGTGCGCCAGGGAAAATCCGAGCTTACCAGTTATGACCTCACCATCAATGGCGATCTGCTCGATACCACCAGCGGTATGATCGCAATGGCGACGGGGCTTGAGTACCGCGAGGAAAAAGCTTCCGATAACCCCGATGACCAGTTCCAGCGCGGCCTGATCTTTGGCACCGAATCCGTATCCGCCAAGGCCAGCCGGGATATCACTTCCGCTTTTATTGAATTCGCCATTCCCCTCCCCGCCAATTTCGACCTGACCCTGGCTGGTCGCTATGACGACTACAGTGACTTTGGCAGCACGACCAACCCCATGGCCAACTTGTTGTGGACCGTCAATGACAGACTGTCCCTGCGTGCTTCCTGGGGCACCGGATTCCGGGCCCCCTCCCTGGCACAAATAGGACTTGGCGAATCCCAGGAATCTCTGTTTTTCGTAGATACCTATGGCTGCGAGATCAATGAAACCTACTGTAATCAAACAGACTATACGATTGTATTTTCTGGCAACCCGAATTTAGATGCGGAAAAATCTGAGTCTTATAACTTTGGCATTGTGCTCGAGCCTCTAGAGGACATGCAATTGTCTCTCGACTACTGGAGTATTACCCAAGAGGATAAGATTGATAAGGTTTTTGGCCACCTATATAGCCAACACTGTAATGATCAAGAAAGTAGCATTTGTCGAAGGGACACTCCTCTTGGCGAGGATACGCTTGGAAACTTGCAGTCTATTACCGGTGAGATAATTAATGTTGGCGAGCAATCTGCGTCAGGTATTGATCTTACCTTTGTTTATTTTGGCATTCCTTTAGCGGGAGGAGACTTGGGTCTTCGGTTGGACTATACCTATCTCAATGAATTCGAACGGGTTGAACAACTTTCTACCAGTTCTGCATTGAATAGTAGAAATCTAGCGGGAGAGTATGAATATCCTGAGCATCGATGGTCAGCAAGTGCCGACTGGAGCTTTGACAATTTTGAATTCAGGATGGGGCTTAACTATATAGGAGAGTTTGAAGATACTCCAGATATAGATTTTGACGGCACTTTAGATTACGACACCAATACTTCCCGCACTGTGGACTCATTCCTGACCACAAACCTGCAGGCGCGGTACACCGGTTTTACGAATATGATCTTGAGCTTGGGCGCAGATAATGTTTTCGATGAAGCGCCCCCCTTTGCGATTGGTGATGGCGACTCTGATCTGTATGGCTATGTACAATCCCAGCATGATCCGCGCGGCCGTTTTATCTATGGGAAAATGACTTACACGTTTTAATATGGAGTGAACAGTCCTTAAAAAGGGCGGCGCTTTGCCGCCCTTTTTTACGGCTGCACATTGATCCATGCGGAGGGTTTTTGCCACAACCTCCGCCCCGGGCTTTGCGCATTTATCTGCGTGTTCCACGCCACTTAGGAACGCCCGCTTTCATTTCCCTGTCTGCTCCGGGGTGAACAGGTTCCGAGCCCGCCCTGTGAAATTCATACACCGTCATAATGATACCAACCAACATACAAATAAATACACTGGCTGCGATCACAAGAATGTATAAGTCAGACACTGTCAGTCCCTACGCGCGATTAATGCCGATACCTTAAAGTAGATGCCAAAAGCCAGTATGCTCGGCACCCAAAGCGCAGTAAAAATCCCCTGCGCCTTATATCCACTAAACCACAAATAACCAGACAGGATAAAAGATATGGCAACCGCCAACAAAATAAAAACATCCGAAAGCTTGAACACAGGTATCTCCCAGTTAATCGTCATCATACTCCCAGAAGCCAACGGCGGCGATCAGCAAACCGAAAATTGTGATTGCCGCAGGAATACGCAGCCCCAATACCCCAAAAACCTCATAAAGTGACGGAACAATGCCCATAGCACCGAACATCCCCCAAAGCAGGAACGGCACAGCGATCATCAGACCAACCACTCCGGTAATGCATCGCGCTCTTCTCGAGCGACAAAAACTATCGAAAAGATTCCTCAAGATGGGTTCCAGTGCTGCCACACTTTATGGGATTAATAGTTAACAACAGGATAGCCCATTTTATTTTAAATTCAATAATATCAATAGGTTAAATTAACTTTCAGAGGTAATTACTGTATATACAATTAGTGTTTTACACCTTGCGGTCTCTACAGGTAGACACAGTTACCCTCTACTGCATCTGTATATACAATCAGTGATTTTATTTAGAGGATAGAGAAGAACGCATGTGAACCTTTCTGATAGAATTGGTTCGAAAAAATGAGCCATAATTAGCCCCCATTCGACATGAAAAAGCAATGAGGTTTGTCATGCTTCAGAAGGTAATGCGTGACTACACAGCACCGAACAGTCAATTCAAGTCTAATCCTAATGCGGCTAAGCAAGAAGCGAATGGGAAGCCTGTGGCAGTTGCGGCACACAACCGAGTACAGTTTTACGCAGTACCAGCCGACCTGTTCGAGCAGATGGTTGAGTTCTGCGAATATGCCCAGCGTGGTACATCCGAGTTGAAACATGGTATAGCTCGATTTTCCGGTTCGGCAGAAAAAAGCGTTGAAGAATCAGCCACATCTATGGCAAAGCGTCTGGCAAATATAAGTGGTTCTGATTTAGGGGACTTCAAGAAGGAGAAATAGTGGAAGCACCAGGCATAGAGGTTATCCCGGCATATACAGGTACATCTGCCGATGAGGATGTTATTGAGGAAACTGCGCCCCCTGCAGGCCACCACTTTTTGGCTGACGAAAACAGGTTAGAGCAGGGGGTAAAAAGAACATGAAGCGCTTTCTAAGCCCTAATTAACTTCCAGGGCTTTAGCGCTTATACAGCATTGCGAAACCGTTTAGTGATGCGGATCATCAACATGATCAGCAAGACGGCAAGCAAGAGCAATACCAACCCACATGCCCATACAATTAGCGTTGCATTGGCAACCAAATCTGATGACTTCAAACTGCTGATAGCCTGCATTCTTGGAGATGTAATATGCTTATCAAGCACAATATCCCCGATCCCATTACCATCCATATCCGGCAACTGTGCAAAATAGTTTATTTGCGCCTGCCAGTTTTTATACTCTTGAATTCCCGGTATTTCTGGGTCTCTGTCAATGATACTGTCATTCAGATCGGTTACTGGCTGACCATGGCGATCTTTAGGGACTATACTGACCAGCCCATAACTCAGTTCGGAGATAGTCCTGGCAAAGCCACCGACATAACTGGATGCGGAAAAGCTGTATAGTTTGCTGTCGTCTGATAGATCCAGTGGGACATATCCCAGCTCGTCGGAGCCCAGTTCAATAGAGGTAATTCGATCCAGTGGTGGGCGCAGTGTGTTATAGCTGAAGCGCAGGCCCGAAAAGCGCGGATAATAGTCATTTCCTTTAATGATGTAGGCAAACGACATCACTTCCATCAGGCCCCTGATCTCCTTTGCCGTCATCCAGATTTTCAGTAATGGATAGCCGGGCTGATCATCAGGCCCTATCCCCAGTGGCTGCAACCGGAATATATCCGATACAGACTGAACACCGGATTCACCGGCTATTAAATCATCCCGGATCAGGCTGTTCGTGGTCAGGGCGATGTCACTGCCGCTGGCGAAGCGAATCCCATCGGCCACCAGATTCCCTAGGGCATTGTCCGAGTATTCTCTGGTTAAGGTTTTCGGTGTTTGTACCAGAGGTTGATAAAAAGAAAAGTCGTCGGTCATCACTTCCTTATTGATCAGGGTCTTAAAATTTTCCACTTGTAGAGTAACGTCTGACTTACCCAGAGTGCGGTCATCAATTCTGTGCAGCTGATAGTGTTTAACACGGACCTTTCCAGAATCATCAATGCCAAGGTTCAACTCCCCAAGATAGCGCGTGTCCGAGCCGGCCTGAACAATGGCGGTCTCTCCAACCATAATCGGCTCCATCAGAAGCGTATGGCTATGACCGCCAACAATCACATCAATACCGGGAACCTGTCGGGCATACTTAACTTCCTCACCACCCCAGCTGCCATCGTCCATTATCCTGACACCACTGTGAGATATCAAAATAACGACATCTGCATTTTGTTCTTCTCTTAACAGCTTAACCATGGTTTTTGCTGTGGCCACCTGATCTGCAAAAACCGCAGGGTTATCATCGGGCGCAAGAACTTCGGCGGCTTCATTACCGATCAAACCGAACAATCCAAAGCGGATATTGCTTTTCTCAATCACTTTCCACTTCAGGATCGTACCGTCTTTCTGCAGATGCTGTTGCGCTGGAGGCAGCTTCAGGTTGGAAGTAATAATGGGGGGCAAATCCTGAAGGTGCTCTTTAGCGGCTTCCAGCATTTTTGAAAGACCGTCTGAACGAAAATCAAATTCATGGTTGCCCAGAGTAACAGCGTCATAGCCCAGATTTTTCATCAATCTCAGCTCTGGGGCATGTTTCCGGTACAGGGTATGGAATAGCGTGCCCTGACTGATATCACCTCCGTCCAGCAATAGAATCGGCTGTTCCCCAAGTGCCTTTCGACGATCATCAATCAGTGTCGCCAGGCGAGCTACGCCGCCAATGGTCTGATCATCGTTGATCGAATTCGGTGTATATTCAGAATTTGGCCCAAATCCTAACAGGCGGGATTGCCAGTCATTCGTATGCAAAATGGAGAACTGTGTTTCTTTCGCCATCAGTAATGGTGACGTTAACAAACTAAACAGGAGAATCCATCGAGTCAAAACCATCATTATTCTTATCGCTTTGTCACTTTGAGAATTTTGGCAGTATACCTTTAGAACTAGAGTTTAGGATGCATTGGCCATCCAATGGCCGTTTTTTACCACCGAATACCCAGTTCAACCCTTTGCTTTAATTTAAAAATATCTATTTTCTTGCTCTTTATGCGCTTTTAAACATAAATTCACCATTCGGCGTCTGGAATTTCTTCAATGTTGTACTCCACCAGCCGCGAAAACCTGTATTCTGTAATTTCTTCACCTCATCTCCGCCAACAACTCTGAGAAGTTGGATTAACTTTGCGAAACGCTCTTCCATTCAAGTAGTTACTGGTAAAAACCGGCCAATCAGAACTGCGTATTCGGGGTTAACTGCAAACCATATAGAATGCTCTAAGCCGGTTACTTTCTTGCAGGGCAGTTGCACTACGATTTTCAAGCTGTAATAGCGGCCCCGATCCCGTATTGACTCCACGAATGCCTTGAACTGCGTTATCGTTATCCAAACGACCCAATGAGAAGAATCGCTTATCAGATCATTTTTTATAACTTTATAGGGTAATCTTCGCCGAAAACATGTCACTATACGATGATCTGGTGCAATTCCCCTGTACTTTCAAGCTTCTCTGCTACTGAATAGAATAGACACCGAGCGATTTTTTGGCTCAATCAGGTTTGTTGAATAGACTATTTATCTTCCTTCAATTCACGCGCCTGATAATAAGCTTCTTCACTGATTTGATGATAGGCTTTCACATCCTGCTCGAACGCCTTGAATGCCTGGTAAACGCGGTCAAATTCCGGATCCTGCGCTGCAGTCTCCCGCAGGATTTCCGCATTAATTGTCTTCAGGTGGGACAGTACCTCATCCGGCAGGCGCCTGACCTTCACGCCGTGCTCTTCCACCAGCTCTTTCAAGGCACGGTTATTGCGCGCAGTGTACTCGTCCAGCATATCCTGGTTGGCTGCGCGGGCCGCGACACGCACGATTTCCTGCAGATCTTTCGGCAGTTGCTCGAAGGCCTTCTTGTTGATGATAAATTCCATCATGGAGCCGGGTTCATGCCAGCCGGGGTAATAATAGTACTCGGCCACCCGGTGGAAACCAAAAGCCAGATCATTGTAGGGGCCGACCCATTCGGTGGCATCGATCACACCGGTCTGCAATGCGGTATACAGCTCGCCGCCGGGGATGGTAACTGCCGTTCCGCCCGCCCGGCTAAGTACCTCTCCGCCGATACCGGGAATACGCATCTTCAGTCCCTTTAAATCCTCAACGGAATGGATGGATTTGTTGAACCAGCCGGCCATCTGCACACCCGTGGAGCCCCCGGCCAGGGGAATCAGGTTAAACGGCTCGTAGAGTGCCTGCCAGAGCTCCAGACCACCGCCGTGATGCAGCCAGCCATTCATTTCCTGGGCATTCAGGCCGAAGGGCACGGCGGTGAAAAACTGGGCCGCCGGTATCTTTCCCTTCCAGTAATAGGCGGCACCGTGCCCCATTTGCGCGGCGCCCTCGGAAACCGCACTGAAAACCCCCAGCGCGGGCACCAGTTCGCCGGCGCCGTAAACCTTGATCTTCAGGCGCCCGCCCGACATAACCGCCACCTCCTTGGCAAAATGCTCCGGCGCGCGACCGAGGCCGGGAAAGTTCTTCGGCCAGGTGGTAACCAGCTTCCAGTGATACCGCTCTTGAGCACCCGCCTCAGTGTATTGTTGTTTCGGCCCCAGCGATGCACGGGATACCACCAATACAGCAAAGGTAATCACGAGCAAAGCCAGGAGACCGAGGATAACGGCGGGGTACCAGTTAATTTTCTTCATCGCTACCATTGATCGTTTTCTTTCTTTGGCTCGGTGCAAGCCGTCTTCGTTTTCTCACGCTGACAAAGGCCAGTGGTCGGTTCCCATTTTGTTCACACATTCCGGCTTGCGCGGGAATCACCGCTACATGGGCTGTAACTTTGCCATAGCCACCACCAACCACTTGCTACCGGCATCGTCAAAGTTGACCTGCACACGGGCGCGGGGGCCACTGCCTTCAAACTGCAGTACGGTGCCCTCGCCGAATTTGGGGTGATCGACGCGCCCCCCCAAAGCCAGTGGTGGCAGGTCGTCGAAATCCGGCGGCGGGTCGGAAAACTCTCCCACCCTGCCATAATCGGCTTGGTACAGCGGTCGCGATATCTCGGTTTTCAGCCGCACCTCCTGCACCAGGCTGGCCGGTATTTCACCGATAAAGCGGGAGGGACTGTTGTAGGTTTCGCTGCCAAACAGGCGGCGGTTTTCCGCATAGGTGATATACAGCTTGCGCATCGCGCGGGTAATACCCACATAGCAAAGGCGGCGCTCCTCCTCCATACGGCCCGGCTCCTGGGCGGACATTTTGTGGGGAAACAGATTTTCTTCCACACCGGCCATAAACACCAAGGGGAACTCCAGGCCCTTGGCGGAGTGCAGGGTCATCAGCTGCACCGCGTCCTCAAACTCATCTGCCTGCCCTTCGCCGGCATCCAGTGCAGCACTGTCGAGGAATTGGTTGAGCAGCGGAATCGCCCCCTCCTGATCCCCGCCCTCCGGCAGGTCCACGCCGGTAAAAGCGCGACAAGCGCTGACCAGTTCCTGCAGGTTCTCCACCCGGGTCTGGCCTTTCTCGCCTTTTTCCTTGCCGTGGAATGCCAGCAGGCCACTGGTTTCAATCACATCTCCGGCGATTGCCTCCAGCTCTTTGTCTTCGGCATTGGCGGCCAGCCGGTTGATTAAATCCAGAAACCCCTGCAGGGCATTGCCCGCACGGGCGGCGAGCACCCGCTGTTGCAGCATCATCTTGGCCGCCTGCCACAGGGAGCAGCCCTGCTCGCGGGCATAGGAACGCACCATTTCCACCGTGCGCGCACCGATACCGCGGGTGGGTGTGTTCACCACCCGCTCGAAGGCGGTATCGTCGTTGCGGTTGGCAATCAGGCGCAGGTAAGACAACGCATTTTTGATTTCCAGGCGTTCGTAGAAACGCTGACCGCCGTAGATACGATAGGGGACCTGTTCGCGCAGGAGTCCTTCTTCAAGCACCCGCGACTGGGCGTTGGAGCGGTACAAAATGGCAATACTGTCCCGCCGGCTGTCGTTGCCGACCCAATCTTTGATGCGCTCGACAATAAAACGCGCCTCATCCTGCTCGTTGTAGGCGGCGTAGACAGAAATGGGCTCGCCTTCCTCGCCCTTGGTCCACAGCGCCTTGCCGAGGCGGCCGCGGTTGTGGGTGATGACTGCGTTGGCGGCATCGAGGATGCGGGAGGTGGAACGGTAATTCTGCTCCAGGCGCACTGTCTGCACACCGCGCAGGTCTGTGGAAAAGTGTTGGATATTCTCGATCCTGGCGCCGCGCCAACCATAGATGGACTGGTCGTCGTCGCCAACCGCGGTGATATGGCTCTCTTCACCGGCTAGCAGACGCAGCCAGGCGTATTGAATCGCGTTGGTATCCTGAAACTCGTCCACCAGGATAAAGGGGAAGCGCTGGCGGTAGTGGGCGAGGACACTGTCGTTGTTGAGCCACAATTCGTGGGCGCGCAGCAGCAATTCGCCAAAGTCCACCAGGCCGCCACGTTGGCAGGCCACCTCGTAGGCAGCATAAATGCGCACCATGGTCTGCAGCCAGGGGTCGGCACCGGCATTGATATATTGAGGGCGCAGCCCCTCGTCCTTTTGCGCGCCGATCCACCACTGGGTTTCGCGCGCCGGCCACTTTTTCTCGTCCAGGCCCAGATCCGCCTGCACCCGCTTGAGCAGACGCAGCTGGTCGTCGGCGTCGAGTATTTGGAAGTTTTGCGGCAGCTTGGCCTCCTGCCAGTGCGCCTTGAGAAGGCGGTGGGCAAGACCGTGGAAAGTGCCCACCCACATACCGAAGGTATTCACCCCCAGCAGCGTTTCAATACGCGCACGCATCTCCTTAGCCGCTTTATTGGTGAACGTCACCGCCATAATGGCATAGGGCGAAGCACCCTCCACCCGCATCAGCCAGGCGATGCGGTGTACCAATACACGGGTTTTGCCCGAGCCGGCCCCGGCCAGGACCAATTGATTGCCCGGTGCTGCGGATACCGCCTCACGCTGTGCGTCGTTGAGGGGGTCTAGAATCTGAGATACGTCCATAGGCGAAAATTGTACCAGAGCTTGTGTGCAAGGCCTGTGTAAATACACAGGATCTTGCCCAGACTGACCACACAAAGCCGCTCGCCAGCGATGCGCGCAGGGGCTACACTGCGCCATCTGAGATTGCGAAGGAAGTCCTGTGAAACCGGCGGAAGTCACGCAAAAAATCAGCGAACAGCTCTCCTCCATGCGCAAATCCGAGCGCAAGGTCGCGGAGTATATTCTCGCCAATCCCGGCGAAATTATCCATATGCGTATTGTCGACCTGGCCACCGAGGCGCAGGTCAGTGAGCCCACCGTGGTGCGCTTCTGCCGCGCGGTGGGCTGCTCGGGCTTTCAGGAATTCAAGCTGAACCTGGCCCAGCAGCTGGCCTCCAGTCCCAGCTTTGGCCAGATCGCGGTGACCGAGACGGACACCATTGCCGAATACAAGCGCAAAGTGTTCGACTCCACCGTGGATACACTGCTTATGGTTCGGGACAAAATAGACAACCGCGCGCTGGAAGCCGCGGTAACCGCCATGGCCGCAACCAGGCGGGTTGAATTTTTTGGCTTTGGAGCCTCCGGCGCCGTCGCCGCCGATGCCCAGCACAAATTCTTTCGCCTGCAACTGGCCACGGCCGCACATTCTGACCACCATATCCAGAATATGTCGGCCATGTCCATGGAGCCCGGCGATGTGGTGGTGGCGATCTCCCAGAGCGGTCGCACCAAGGCGCTGCTGCGCTCCATGGGTATGGCGAAAAAACAGGGGGCCCTGGTCGTGGGTCTGGCACCCAGCGGCTCACCGGTAGTGCAAGAGGCCAATATCCCGCTGGAAGTGGATGTGGAAGAGGATATCGAGATCTACACGCCGCTGTCCTCGCGCATTGCCCATCTGGTGGTGATCGATGTACTCGCCATCGGCGTGGCGCAGCGCAAGGGGCCGCAGTTGCAAAACCACCTTTTGAAACTGAAGCAGGGCCTTTACACCCTGCGCGAAGACAAACACTGATTTTGAGTGTATTGCCGCGCCTTCGCAGGGGATAATAGGCGCACACCTCCTGACATGCGCCCCGCGACCGTGTTTAAGGCAACTTGCACCCAGGATTGCCCCTGTTGGGAACTATCCACACCAAGCCGTACCAGAGCACAATCAATGACCACCCCATCAACCGCTGAACAAAAAGCCCCACGCTGGCTGGTGGTGTGGCTGGCAGCGCTCGTTTCACTGACCCCTTTCTCCATCGACAGCTACCTGCCGGCAATTCCTGCCATGGCCGCGGCACTGGAGTCCGAAGTGGCGCGGGTCCAGTACTCGGTTTCCAGTTTTTTGCTCGGCTTTGCCCTGGGGCAACTGTGTGGCGGACCGCTGTCGGACCGCTGGGGGCGGCGACTGGTGGGCACCATCGGCCTCATCGTGTATATCGTCACATCGCTGCTGGTACTGTTTGCAGACCATGTGGACCAACTGATTTTCCTGCGCTTTCTGCAGGCTATCGGCGGTGGTTTTGCCACGGTGATCTGTGCCGCCATCGTGCGCGATCTGCACAGCGGTCGCGAGGCCGCCAAGATTATCTCAATCATCAGCACCATGATGTTGACCGCGCCTTTGATCGCGCCTTTGATCGGCTCACTATTACTGGAAATTGGCGGCTGGCAGAGTATTTTTGTTTTTCTGCTGCTGTACGCGATGGCCATGCTGCTGCTGGTGTATCGGCTACTGCCGGAAACCGTGCCGCGCTTCACCCGGGCCCGGCGCCAGCGGATGCCCCTGGGCTCCCTGATAGCCAGCTATGCCGTGGTTCTGCGCAACCGCCGCGCCCTTGGGTTTCTCGCCGCCCAGGCCTGTGTCAGTGGCTCGATGTTTATTTACATCACCACAGCGCCCTTCGTTTTTATGCAGTATTTCGGCGTTAGCGCCAGCCAGTTTCCGCTGTTTTTCGGCGCCTGCATCCTTGGGTTGATCTTGATGGTGCAGGTGAACATCCGCCTGCTCAACCTGTTTCAGCCGCGCATGATATTGCTGGCGGGCATTACACTTCAGCTGCTCGGCTGCGGCCTGCTGCTGCTGTGCACCCTGACCGGTATCCGGGAATTAATCCTGTGGATGGTACCTTTGGTACTGGTGATAAGCTGTATCGGCATCATCGCGCCAAACGCCACCGCCTGTTACCTGGAGTTTTTCCCGAAGATGAGCGGCAGCGCCAATGCCCTTTACGGCGCTGCGATCTTTATTACCGGCGGTGTGCTGGGCGGGCTGGTGAGCAGCCTGCACACCGGCACACTGACCCCTATCGCCGGGTCGATGTTTGCCTCGGCACTGGTGGCATTGTTCAGTGCCGTTGTTGTCGCCAAAGCGCGCAAACCCATTGAGCCAACCCAGCGACTCACACCGCGCTGAGGTGGCCCGTCAGGCACTTTTGCCGTTTTCCTCCTCAAGGGCCCGCTGCACCTCCGGCCGCTCCGCCATGCACTTTTTGAAAGCCTGCAATCGTGGCCAGCGTGACATATCGAACTGCATGGACTCCAACCAGGTGGACAAGACATACAGGTAGGCATCCGGCACGGTAAAATCCTCCCCCATCAGGTAACCCTTTTCCAGGTGCCTTTCGATATAGTCAAAACGCCGGATCAGGTTTTCGCGCGCATGCTGCTGTTCCTCCTCGGGACCGTTCGCGAACAGAGGTTTAAACAATTCATGCACTTCCGCACTGAGGAAATTGAGCCACTCGAGCAAGCGGTAGTGGGCGAGGGTGCCCACCGGTGGCACCAGATTGGCATCGGGCTTTTGTTCGGCCAAAAACTGCACAATGGCAGCGCCCTCAGTGAGTATCTCCCCCCCATCCAGCTGCAGTGCCGGAACATAGCCCTTGGGGTTGATCTTTCTGAAGTCATCGCCGTTTTCCAGGGTGTGGGTTTCCAAATCCACTTTACACAAGTCCAGATCGATATCCGCTTCGCGGGCGACAATATGTGGGGACAGGGAGCATGCACCGGGTGAGTAGAAGAGCTTCACGGGTATTCCTCGGTTGGCAGTTGTGTTGCTAGCAGCAGTATAGAAGCGCTTTCCGGGATGTCTTTAATACCGGTGTATTTTTCCACGCCCCATACTATCCCCGGCCGTGGGGCGCTGCGTAATCAAGTTCGGGTCCCTTGGGGACTATGCCGGTGGGGTTGATATTGCGGTGACTATCGTAGTAGTGGTGCTTGATATGGAAAAAATTCACCGTCTCCGCTACACCCGGCTGCTGATACAGTTCACGGGTAAACCCCCACAGATTTTTGTAATCCGCCAGGCGCTGTTTGTTACATTTGAAGTGGCCGTGGTAGACCGCATCGAATCGGATCAGCGTGGTAAACAGGCGCCAGTCCGCCTCGGTAATTCTGTCGCCCGTCAGATAGCGGTTATTGTGTAAGCGCTGCTCCAACTGGTCGAGCGTGCGAAATAACGCTTCGTAGGCCTGCTCGTAGGCTTTCTGAACGGTGGCAAAGCCGGCGCGGTACACACCGTTGTTCACCGTTTCATACACCACCGCATTGGTGGCGTCGATGTCGCCGCGCAGGTCTTCTGGATAGAAATCCTCCGGATTGCCGGTGAGGTGATCGAAAGCACTGTTGAACATACGGACAATTTCCGACGATTCATTATTGACCACACACGCCCGCCGCTTGTCCCAGAGTAGGGGCACGCTGACATGGCCAGTATAATCGTCGCGGTTGCGCAGATATAATTGGTACAGATAATCCGAATGATAGAGCGGATCGCCACTACTGCCCTCCTCCGTATTGAAAGACCAGCCGTGCTCGCGCATAAAAGGGCTGACCACTGACACGTCGATATAGGGCTCCAGCCCTTTTAATTTGCGCAATATCAGGGTGCGGTGGGCCCAGGGGCAGGCCAGGGAGACATACAGGTGATAGCGGCCGGCCTCGGCATCAAAGCCACCCTCACCACTGATTCCGGGACTGCCGTCGGCGGTGATCCAGTTGCGCAATTGCGCCGCTTCCCGCACGTATTCGCCACCGGTTTTTCCCGTGTCGCGCCTTTGGTTCCGCCAGCGGCCATCGACAAGCTGACCCATCGCCTTCTCCTCAGGCCGCCGGTTATTGACGGCCTCCCGTTTTCGCCGGGGTGCGGCGCTACTTGCCTCTTACCCAGTGATCCAAGCTGAAGCGGCCCGCGCCAGCACAGGCGAGTAGCAGAAAACCGCCAGCAATAGAGAGGTTCTTCATAAAGCTGGTCATCTCACCGGAATCATCGGGAACAAAATGCACCATGCCGGCACTGACCAGGCAAAACAGGAAGAGAAGGATTGCAGAAAAGCGGGTAAAGAAACCGAGCAGCACCGATAACCCTCCGGCCAGCTCCACCAGAATCACCAGCGGCAATAACAAAGCCGGCAATCCCATCGATACCATAAATTCCTCTGTCATCGCATACTCGCCCAGCTTGCCCCAGCCGGCAATAATAAACAGCAGGGACAACAAAACCCGGCCAATCAATTTGGAGGTATCGCACAGCACAGGATGGTTAGCCATGGCTTTCTCTCTCGCGGTTGCACGCCAATCGATAAAGGGATGCCAACAGTGTAGCCCGGAACAGCGGAAATGCGGCAGCTGGGGGAAGACTGTAAAGGCATAGGGTTTCCCTGGGGCAATCATCATCGGGGCATGTCCAATCCAAACCCCCGCTTCCTGTCGGGTGTTAAGAGGGTAAATGGGTTGTGTCTACCCGATGAGCGGTTACAATTGCGCGCCCTATTGCATCGGGGTGCAGCCCAGCTGTACCCGCAGGGCGGGGCCATTGCACGGCAGTACCCCCTACCGCGCTCGCGAAAAATCGGCCACCCCCTGCACGACTACAATAACGGCACCCTTACACACTGATTAATTTGTCCGTCGAGCGGGCAGGCGCCGCTGCCCCATTGAGAGTTGGGGAGACCCCTAAGTGGCCCCGCCCCGGAGTCCAGGCACGGCATGGAAGTTTATTACACCTTTTGTTTTCTCGGCGCTGTGTCGGTTTTTCTCGCTTTTCTGAACCAGCGGGTGTTGCGCGCGCAGACCACCATTGCCATTACTACCGGTGCCCTGGCGCTGTCACTTGTTGTTACCGGCCTGGGGAAACTGGGATTGGTGGAGCTGCGCACCTGGGTGGACCAGTTGCTGCCGCTGCTCAACCTGCAGGATATCCTTTTGAAGGGGATGCTGGGCTTCCTGCTTTTCGCCGGCAGTTTGCATATCGATTTGCTGGAACTGCGCAACCAGAGACTGGAAATCAGCCTGCTGGTCATCGTCGGTACCCTGATCTCCACCTTTGTCGTGGGCGCGCTCCTGTACTGGCTCCTGCTGCTCATCAATATGCCGGTAGCCTTCGTTTACTGCCTGTTGTTCGGCGCATTGATCTCCCCTACCGACCCCATTGCGGTACTGGCGATTATGAAAAACCTGAAAGCGCCGGAGCAGGTATCCATCCAGGTGGAAGGGGAGTCCCTATTTAACGACGGCTTTGGTATTGTGCTATTCACCGTCATCTACGCACTGGCTTTTGAAGGCAGCCAGCCCACGGTATCAGCTGTCGCGGAGCTGTTTGCCACCGAAGCCTTGGGCGGGATCCTGCTGGGTCTGATCATCGGCGGTATCTTCCACTGGCTGATCTGCAGCACTGACGACCACAGCCTGGAATTGCTACTCACCCTGGCAATCCCTTCGGCGGGATTCTCCCTGGCCAATATACTCGGTGTCTCCGGCGCCCTGGCGATGGTGGTCAGCGGTATTATCATCGGCAATTTCACCCGCGAACGGGGCTTCTCCCGGGTAAGTCAGCACGAACTGGATAACTTCTGGAATATCACCGAGGATTTTCTCAACGGTTTACTGTTCCTGCTGGTAGGACTGTTCCTGATCACAATCAACCTGCGCCCATTGGATTATCTGTTGATGGCAGCGGGAATCATTATCGTGCTACTGGCACGGGTGTTGGCAGTGGGGGTCCCGTTCCTCTACCTGAAAAGCCGGCGCAACTACCACCCCTATACCGGCCGGATACTGATCTGGGGCGGACTGCGCGGGGGCCTGGCACTGGCGCTGGCCATGTCCCTGCCGGCCGGCAGTGCCTTTGTGCAGGGACAGGACCTGCGCTATCTGTGGGTGGTGATGACCTACGGCGTGGTACTCTTTTCTATCGTGGTACAGGGCTCTACCATAGCCCCCTTGATACGCCGCAGCCGGGAGTTTGCCGAGCCGGAAAGCACCGTGAAACCCTCCTGACGGCAAACCGCCAGACAGCGACAGACAATCGATGGAAAACACCAGTTTCCTTGCACACGCAGTCATCTTTTTGGGCGCCGCGGTTATCGCGGTCCCCATCGCCACCCGCCTGGGATTGGGGTCTGTACTGGGCTATCTACTCGCGGGCGTGGCCATAGGCCCGAGTGCGTTGGGGTTGGTGGGCGATGCCAGCGACGAAATGCACGTGGCCGAGTTCGGCGTGGCGCTGATGCTGTTCCTGATCGGCCTGGAACTGCAGCCCAGAAAGCTCTGGCAACTGCGCGGGGCC
The DNA here is from genome assembly GCF_047289955.1 of Microbulbifer jejuensis. NCBI lineage: Bacteria > Pseudomonadati > Pseudomonadota > Gammaproteobacteria > Cellvibrionales > Microbulbiferaceae > Microbulbifer > Microbulbifer jejuensis. The sequence goes on along the minus strand of NZ_JBLBUB010000004.1, from coordinate 39,430 downwards.
ATCTTCGGCACGGGCAGCGCCCAACTGCTTTTGTCTGCCGCAGCGATAGCCGGCCTGGTGCTGGCTTTGTTTGAGCCAGGCTGGCGCTCGGCCATCGCCATCGGCCTGATTCTCGCCCTTTCCTCCACGGCCATTGTGCTGCAATCTTTGAGTGAAAAGGGCCTACTCAAAACCCAGGGTGGGCGCAGCGCCTTTGGAGTATTGCTTTTCCAGGATATCGCTGTTATCCCCATACTCGCCCTACTGCCATTGCTTGCGGGTATCCCGGCAGAGGCCCAGGAAGGGGGCCTGAGTGGTTGGCGCTATGGCGTTGCGGTGATCGGTACCATTGCCGCCTTCGCCATAGCGGGGCGTTACCTGCTCGGCCCGCTGTTGCGCCTGATTGCGGGCAGCCAGGTGCGCGAGATGTTTACCGTCACTGCGCTTTTGATCGTATTTGCCGCCGCCGCGGTCATGAGCTGGCTGGATTTATCCCCCGCGTTGGGCACCTTCCTCGCGGGGGTTCTGCTCGCCGAGAGCGAGTTCCGGCACGAGCTGGAAGCCGATATACAGCCTTTCAAAGGACTGCTGCTGGGGCTCTTTTTTATCGCTGTGGGCGCGAGCCTGAACTTCGCCCTGATCGCCGAGTACCCGCTGCTATTGCTGGGGCTGGTGATGGGTTTGGTGTTGGTAAAGTTCGGAGTTTTGTTCGCCCTGGCCCGTGTTCTGCGCATGTCGAAAGGGGAGGACTGGCTGTTTGCCCTGTCTTTGGCCCAAGCGGGTGAATTCGGTTTTGTGCTGGTCTCCTTTTCCACCCAAATTCAGGTACTCGACGCCGCAGCAGGCAGTCTGCTGGTGGCACTGATCGCCCTGACCATGGCGCTGACGCCGATACTGCTGCTTATTTACGAACAATATATCCAACCGCGCTTTATCGGTGGTCCGGACAGCCCGCTGGTAACAGACCACGGTGCCCCGGTGGACTCGGGCTCACCCGTGATCATCATCGGCTACGGCCGCTTCGGCCAGATTGTGGGGCGCCTGCTCAACGCCTGCGGATTTGGCACCACGCTGTTGGAGCGCAACGCCGAACAACTGGATTTGGTGCGCCGCTACGGCATTGAAGCCTATTACGGGGACGCCTCGCGGGAGGACCTGCTGCGCGCTGCCGGGGCCGGGAATGCGCGCCTGGTGATACTCACCCTCAGTGATCAGGCCGCCTCCCTGGAAATCGTCGCACAGCTGCAGAAATATTTCCCCCACCTGACGATTCTCGCCAGGGCGCGCAACCGCATGCACCAATATGCGCTGATGGAGGCCGGGGTACAGTATATTTTTCGCGAGACTGTGGACTCGGCCCTGTCCATCGGCCAAAAAGCCCTGGAGCTACTCGGCCTCAGCCCCCTGCGCGCGCGCCGCGCCGCACGCAGGTTCAAACAGCACGACCAGCGTATGCTGGAATCCCTGTTTCCCTACTGGCGAGATGAGTCCCAGCATATCGCCCAGACCCGCATCTACCGGGAGCAGCTACTGCAAGCACTACAGGAGGACAGACGCGACAAAGACCTGCACCTGGACCACTACTGGGAGGAGGCGCAACCCCAGGAGAAAAAGCAGTAGCCTTCCCTCAAAGACGCAATACAACATTGCAATGGTTTGGCTTTGCGGGCCACCCTGTAACCTGCAACGCTATAAGGAACCCGCAGACGAGCCCTTTGATATCAGGCTGGCCTCGACCAAGTCGACCTCCAGCACCAGCTTGCGGTGCAACTCATCGTCGATTTCTTTGCGCAGGCGCAGCTCAAAGAGCTGTTCGCGCTCCGCAGCAAGCGCAGCCAGACGGAAGTTGCGCTCCACCCGAGCGCGTATCCATACACTCTCCTCGCTTTCGTCGTCACGGGTGGTCATCCGGCGGCGGTAGAGGGCCAACAGGTGGTCGATGGCCTCATAGGCGATATCCTTATCCTCCCAGTCTCCATCCACCTCCTGTCGCAGGGCGGCCAGCCGTTGTACAGCGGCATTGGCAGCGGACAGTCTTGCGTCTTTTTCATCCCCAATCGCAGCCAGCTGCGGCGTATAAGGCAGCCGTCTCAGCAGGGGGGGCAAGGCAAAACCGGCCAGCAACAGCGATACCAGAATCACACCCATGGCGATTACCAGGGCCAGATCCCGGCCCGGCAGCGGGGCACCGTTCGGCAGCAACAAAGGCAAAGAAAAGGCCCCGGCCAGGGTAATGGCACCGCGCACGCCCGCCACAGTCAATACACTCACCAAGATAAAATGCGCAGAGAGGCTGTGAATACTGCGACGAAAGCGCGACAGGTACAGAGACACCCAAACCCAGGCAAAGCGCAAAAGCAGCAGGGCCAGGGATATCACCAGGATATACAGCGGGATCATCCAGGCACCAGCAAAACGCGCACCGGCCAAATCCGCCCCCGCCAGACGCACCAGCTGTTCGCCCAGCAATACAAAGATGACGCCATCCAGAACTGTCTGTACCGTATTCCACACCGCGCGACGGTCCATGCGCGTGGTGGACATTTCCGATCCGTGCAGATTGGTGTAATGGGTGGCGATACCCGCGGTCGCCGCCGCCAGGATACCTGACACCTGCAGGCTCTGCCCCACCATATAGGCAGCGAAGGGCACCAACAAACTCACCAGTATCTGTATTGCCGAATCCTCCCCCCCCAGGCGCACCAGCCAGCGCAACAGATAGCCGCACACAAAGGCAACTCCAACGCCAATCCCAATCCCGCCCACGGCAACCCAGAAAAAACCGCTCAGCGCCTGTGAAAAGGAAAAGCTGCCGGTCATCACCGCCGCCACTGCAAAGCGGAAAATATCCAACCCCGAGGCGTCGTTAAACAGGGATTCCCCGGCGAGAATATGCTCCAGCCGCGGTGGCATGGCACTGCCGCCATGTACCGCCGATACCGCCACCGGGTCGGTGGGCGCGAGGATCGCCGCCACTGCAAACGCTATGGCGACGGGCATGACGGGCACCAGCCAGGAGAGAAAAAACCCCACTCCCACCACCGTGAATACCACCAGCCCTACAGCCAGGGTGACGATCGGGCCCAGATCCCTGAAAAAGGCACCCTTGGGAATGCGCCAACCCGCCAGAAATAACAGCGGCGGAATAAAGAGCAGGAAAAAAAGTTCCGGGTCTAAAGGTATTTTTACACCGAATACGGCGCCGAGTAGAAACCCACCCGCAATCTGGACCAGGGGCAGGGGAATCGGCAGGGGCAATATGCGCGCAACAATCAGGCTGAGAGCCACAACCAGCAACAGCACCAGTGCCAGAACAAGATCGTGCATTACTTACTCATAATCCCTATGGGAGACCACTGTGCAGCGGCTGTTACCCAGCCATCAACAGTTCTCCGTAGCCTTATTAGACTGCCGCTCTTGAAATACTGGCCAGCCGCTTGGCATGGCTTGTAGCGCAAGAGCCTACCCAGGCCAATAAGTACAGCCAGTATAGGAAACCTAAGGATGCGAGCGCGCACTCTGCCCCTCGCCACTTTCTGCCGCTGCTCGCAATGGACCTTGTAAAAAGGGCTGCCGTCGGCGGCCCTTTTGTTGAGCGTTTGCCTTAATTACCGCAACTGATACATAAAGATTACAGATGTAAACAAAACGCTTGCTTTATGTGATTACGGATGTAAACATAAGGATCATGACAGACGAGAAAAAAACTATCAGCGTAGCTGAAAGCAAGGTAATGGAGGCGCTATGGCGCACCCAGCCCTTAAGCGCCGAGGACATAACAGCGGAAATTGCCGAAGAGCAAAGCTGGAGCGTTGGTACGATCAAATCACTTTTGAACAGGCTAATGTCCAAAGAGGCAATATCCGCAGAAAAGCATGGTCGTAAGTATCTGTATAGTCCAAACCTTACCCGTGAAGATTACATGAGCGCAGAGGGCCGAGGGGTGTTGGATCGCTTGTTTGAAGGTCGGGTGTCCTCGTTGTTTGCCCATTTTTCCAAACATGAAAATTTGTGCGCTGAGGATATTGCGGATTTGAAAAAGGCGATTAGGGAGCTTGAAAATGACAATTGATCTTTTGGCCTTTGATGGCCTGGCGCTTCTCCTGCAAATGGTGGCGGGCAGCACCGGCGCAATATTAATCGTGATGGCTTTTCGTAAGAAGCTAAGAACGCTTTTTGGTGCGCGCGTTGCTTATGCTTTTTGGACAATCGTTCCTATTGCCATGTTTGCTTGCCTGATACCGGCAGGTATCCAAATCGAGGTTCCTACTGCACTGAACTTGGTGCCCTCAACTGAGATTAAGCAAGCTGCCAATGAGACACTTGTTACACCCGTTCAGGATAAGCAGGCCTTTCCGACAACTATTAAAGGTTTTACTGTAGAGGCTGGGTCCTCAATCCCGGCATTTTTGACATCGCTGATTTTGCCCATGTGGATTTTGGGCTTTGCTTTTAATGCAGGCGTCCTCGTTTACCGGCATTTCCGCTATGTGAAAGACAACAAGCTGTCCCGCAAGGGTGATGGTGATGTTTTTGTGGCAGAACATGAATATGTTGGCCCTGCTGTGATCGGCTTTTTTACGCCCCGTATTATTGTGCCCTCAAACTTCGATCAACGATATTCTGCGCTCGAACAACAGCTTATTTTGGCGCATGAACAGTCCCATATTCAAGCCGGAGACATGCGCATTAACGCCTTCGCATTGATGCTGAAGTCGCTTAACTGGTTTAATCCATTTGCTCATATTGCTTTTGCCTTGATGCGGGTTGACCAGGAACTTGCATGTGATGAACGGGTTATGCGCAGGCATGGCCGTCACCGTCAAACCTATGCAGAAACACTTCTAAAATCCCAATTGATGTCGCAATCCGCACCCCTTGGATGCACATGGATGCTTCACAGTATTCACCCTCTGAAACAACGCATTGCCAGCCTTGCAGGTAGAGAAATGTCAGCCACGCGTCGTACCTTGGGAGTAATTGCAGTCATTGCTGTTGCCGCAACCTCTGGGACTGTTGCATGGGCTTCTCTTTCCAGCCATGTAGTCACAATTGACCGAGAGGATTCAGAAGTAGTTGAACAGAACCAAAACGTTATTGCTTCCTTACCCGAAGAGGAAAAAGGCCGGGCACTGGTAAATGCAATCCTAAGACGCCAGGATGATGTGGCTCACACTTATATTAAAGCAGGGACAGACGTCAATTATGTGCTCCGTGGAGACGGAACCCCGCTGGTTGCCGCTGCTTACAGAAACAATGTCACGATAGCCAAGGCGCTTTTGGATGCCGGGGCCGATGTCAATAAACCTGTGCGTGGAGTTCGTAATCCACTGATCATCGCTGCTCAGAAAAATGATCTAGCTATGGTCAATCTGCTCGTTCGTCATGGCGCCAACATCAATAGCTATGTCCGTGGTGACGGTTCGCCGCTTGTGGTTGCTGCACGTCGTGGACATACACAGCTTGCCCGCTACCTGATTAATCATGGTGCCAACGTAAATCAACCTGCACCAGGAGATGGAAATCCATTGATTATGGCTGCACGCAACGGTGATCTGACGATGGTCAGGATGCTGGTCGAGGCTGGTGCAGAAGTCGATGGATTTGTCCTCGGTGATGAAACGCCCCTGATCGGTGCTGCGCGCAATGGAAAGCTTGCAGTCGCGCAGTATCTTATTGATCGTGGTGCTGACGTTAATCTGAAAGTTAAAACAGATAACCCTGAACCACTTGCGCAGTACCGGTCTCCTCTCGGCCAGGCAGAACTGAAAGGCGGGCGTGCAATGGTCGCACTTTTGAAAAAAAATGGTGCCAAGAGCATTCTGGATCACGAAGACTAAACACCTTTTCCCGAGGTTTAGCTAACCAGGTCAATCAATAAGAGCTGGTTGCCATACGAAAGCGTCGCAATCAAAAAAGTGGAATTTCCCATTAATGGGCGCCATGCACGGCAATCTTTGAAAGAGAATTACAATGCACTACACGCTCGAGATTTTAAAACAATGGGTGGGCATCATAGGTGCCATGGCAACCTTTTTGGCTATGCCTTTACATGCAGCAGATAGTCATAATACCTTAAATGGCTTAATCGACAATTTGCGCCCACGCTATGTGGTTGGTGATGTTATGCCACGTTATACGCTGGCGGACCGTATGGAGTATTATGGCGTACCGGGCGTGGCTATCGGTATTATCAAAGATGGCAAGCTTATTCACGCAGAAGGATTTGGTGTTCTGCAACGTGGTTCAGGGGAAAAGATAGACGGCCATACGCTTTTCTCCGCCGGCTCAGTTAGCAAGATTGCAACGGCAACGATATTGCTGAAAATGGATGCGGCCGGGTTGCTTGATATTGACGGGAATATTACCCAGTACCTGAAGTCATGGCAGCTACCAAAGTCAGATAGACTGACCGATGATGGCGTATCGCTGCGCATGATCTTGTCCCATACTGCGGGATTTAATATTCATGGTTTTGCTGATTTCCTTCCAGGTGAAGAACTGCCAACGGTAATAGAAACACTGAACGGGGTTAGCCCTGCCCAACATGGCCCCCTAGAGTTTTTGTATAGACCTGGTAATCGGTATAAATATTCTGGCGGCGGGTATACGTTAGCGCAATTGGTCGCGACAGATATTACCGGTGAAAGCTATCCGGCTACCGCGAAGAAAATGCTATTTACTCCAATGGGTATGACCCGGAGCAATTTCACCAACCCGCTGCCCATGGACACCCAAAATGTGGCTAAAGCGCATAATAGGGACGGTAATCCTGTGGCCCTGCCACGTGGATATGAAGCGATGCCCGAAATGGCGGCATCAGGCCTATGGACCAGTGCACATGATTTAGGGACATTAACCGCGGCCCTGATCAATAGCTTTCGCACAAAGCATGGTTTTCTACCGCGAGACCTGGCTGTAGACATGATGACTAAGGTTACGCCTAGCAAACATGGAATGGGGCCAATGATTGATGGTAGCTCACAAGACCTGATCTTTCATCACGGCGGTGCAAATAATAGCTATAGGGCATGGATTGAAGGCAATCTGGCAACTGGTGATGGACTAGTCGTTTTAACCAATGGTGCGCGGGGTAATGATCTAATTATTGAAATCAGAAATTCAGCAGCAGATGTGCTTGATTGGTCGCATAATCGGCCAGTATATATCTCAAGGCTTGATATTGGTGCGGAACAATTGGCCAGTTTCGAGGGCGCATACAGGCCAAGTGATAGTTTTCCTCTTTCGATGCGAGAGCAAATGGTTGGCAGGTTCTTCGATGCAACAGTTCAGATCGCCTTGAAAGACGGCGGTCTTCAAATTAGCCGTCGGGGCAGCGATCGCTGGCAGCAGCTTATCCCGACAGGGCCAAACCGCTTTATGTTCCCTGCCTTTGCGCAGCGGATCGGCATGGTCGAACTCACATTTCATCGAAATGCAAGGCGTCAAACCAAAGAAATGTCACTGACAGTGCCGAGTGCAACTTCATATTATCAGCGTATCGAAGAATAGATTTTGTAGATTAGATGGGTTGAAATTTACAGTTGATATAGGTTTTTGGAGCGGCTTCAACCCTCTCTTTCTGCCTGGTCACAAATACGCTAGAGGTGTGGCAAGTCATTCTTGGGGAGTAATTCGAGAATACTATCGTTGCTGATTGCGATATTCTTGAGTTCGATAGTTCTGGGCGCAGGTTCAGAAATTACACTTCTTAAATAGGACGACGTATTGAGGGACTGTGAAATGTGCCCCGAAATGGTTGTTCTGCCTCGTTCTGGCACCTTTAAGGCAAGAGGGGAGCATACCCCTCTTCAAAAATCTTATGAGGCATAGATGCCGATTACGAGCGTACAGGGGTGTATTCACAGCGCATCCTGGGGGAGGGGTATTCTTTCCTTCCGATCCGGCAGTATATCGCGCTGCTTTACAAGCCATTACCGTCTTTTCGCCTTCCCTGGCAGTGTTACGGACTAACTACTCAAGATTATTGGCCCATCTCTCGCACCAGGTAACCAGCACCATCAATATTCTCCATCACCCACAGTATATAAGCGATATCCACATGAATAGCCCGGGTGTTATCGGTAAAATCCCAGTCTCCATTGATGCTGTCGTAGGTCCCATCGAACACCACACCCACCAACTCTCCGCGCCCATTCATGGTAGGAGATCCGGAATTTCCGCCGGTAATATCCACAGTACTGAGGAAATTGACCGGGACTGAGTCAAGCTGCTTTTTGTAGTAACGGCCGAATTTTTTATCGTCGATAGCTTCCATTAAGGCTTTTGGAGCATCAAATGGAGTCTCGCCGGTGTACTTCGCTTTGATCCCACGCAATGTTGTAAAGGGCACAAATCCCTGCTTTCCATCATTACCGTCCGCAGCCTTTTCGATGGTACCAGCGGGAGGCTGGTATCCTTTAACCAGACCATAAGTTACACGCAGAGAACTATTGGCATCGGGGTAAACCGGCTTACCTAGGGAATGGTAATAATCGATCAGTAACGCCATATACTGGGGGCGCAATTGCGCGAAACGCCCCTCCATGGCCTCCTCCTGCCTCTCCCGGGCAAGCATGTCATCGTACATCGCCACTGCCAACTGGATAAACGGGTCTTTGCTATCAGCGAAATCCCCTGGCTTTTTGCCGATCCAGGCCTCGCGCGCCTGTACGTCAGACAGTTTTGTATCCTTGTACATTTTATCGAGTGTCGCGCTCAAGTCACCACTTCCAGTACCAATCTTCAGGAACTGATCAAAGCTGGCAATACGCTGCTCTTTCGGAAGCGCCTGATAGCGCTGCAGAAAATAGAGCCAGACCTGCTTGTCTACAGATGCGTCGTAACTGCGCTCGATACGCCGCATACGCTCAGTAAACCGTGTCAGGTCCCGTTCCTGATAGCCTGGTTTGCGCTCAGCATCAGGCTTTTCCCCTTCTTTTGCCAAACGGTACAGTTGTCCCGCTGCACCCAGCATAGCGGAGCGGCCCATAGAATTGAGAGCCAGGTCTTGTTCACGGGCTGATTGTTTTTCAACGACCAATGCCTTCAGATCATCGAGCGTAGACTGGTATTTTTTCTGGCGGGCCTCGTCTGACTCCACCCAAGCCTGTAACGCTTTTTCCAGCTTGTGTTTCCGCTGCAAAAGGTCACTGCGCTGGTATCCCTCCATCATGCCGGTGAAGTTTTTAGAATAATTATTCAGTCCCGCCACGCGGCTGGCATACTTCAACTCAGCATCTTTATTCTCGGCTGTGGCCTCGGCAATAGTTTCCGACCACTCCGCCAATATCCGCTGCATAGTCGGATAGTACCAGCTGAAATTACTCTGTACCTCCTGTGCGGTTCGATAGCGATTGGTACGTCCGGGATATCCGGCTACCATCACAAATTCACCCTCCATAGGCCCCTTCGCCGCCACAGGCAGGAAGTGCTTGGGCTTGTAGGGCACGTTGTCCTTAGAGTAATCGGCGGGCTTGCCATCTTTACCAACATAGGCGCGGTAAAAAGCGTAATCCCCGGTGTGACGCGGCCACATCCAGTTGTCGATATCACCACCGAACTTGCCAATTGAGGACGCAGGCGCATGAACCAGGCGCACATCACGAATTTCCAGTTGTTTTATCAGGTAGTAGTTAAGCCCACCGTAATAGCTGTATACTTCACAACGATGCCCCGGATCTTCCTCACATTCAGAAACCAGCGACTTCTCCGCTTCTTCAATCGCGGCAAAACGTGCAGCGCCATCCATCTTATCGTCCAGACGCGCATTTACCTTATCAGTGACTTCGTTCATTGATACGGTTACATAGACGCGTGACCCGGGCGCGGCAGGCAACTCTTCGGCCAGATCCTTGGCAAGGAAACCTTCCGCCAGCAAATCCCGGGATTCGGTAGAGTTATACGAAATTGAACCATAGGCACAGTGATGATTTGTAATCACAAGCCCCGTAGGAGAAACAAAGGAGGCAGAACACCCTCCCAAGCTGATGACCGCATTCATTGGGAACTCGGTGAGTTTGGTCATACTGTCCGGATTTAACTTGAGACCATGGCCGCGAAGTTCCTGCGACAACTCCGGCAACTGGTGTGGTTGCCACATACCCTCGGTGGAAATACTGTCTTCCGGCCCGGCAGCATTGGCATGGCTGGCACCGGCAAGCAATGCAGTGGTCATGACGCTGAAAACGATAGAAGTTTTTATTTTCATAATTACTCTAAAATTCCTAAATAAGGGAGACTTAGACTGAGAGCTTACTCAATATTTCCGCAGGCCATCCGCTAAAACAGCATTAGGATACGTTGTATCAAAATGCCATTGTACCCTCGCCCGCCGGATAGATCCTCTGAAGGAGAAACATGCATCGATAACCGGAAAGATTAATGCGACAAGCAGCAGAAGCGGAGCGGAATCAGTGCCACTTCCAACCTGACTACCTGGTGCAAAAGCTGCCAGGGATAAACAGGGTCAGCCAACCTGTCATAATTGACATTAAGCCTATAAGCCATCTCAGCCGACACAAGAGCTACCTATTCTATGGAAGCCTGTGGATAATTGTGGCTCTGGGCCTCTGGCGGCATCAGAAGCTGGCACTCGACCAGCATACCCTCGTGACAACGCCGCCTGCAAATCCCGGGTCACCTCATTGTATAGGAGGCAGGCCTTCTTATGATTCACCTGCAGCCCCTTCCGGCGCCCGGTCAATTGAACAATCCCACTTCGGCAATATTGGATTAGTAATCATCTGCCACAAGTAAATCAGGAATAAGCACATATCCCAGGAAGAATTGATTTGCTTATAAAGTTATTTCAACCCAGCTACTCCCCGGCTTTAAGGTATAGCTTTGCATTTTTCCATTGTAGTTTACATTAATCGTATTGATTTGATCCTGCTCTATTTCCATTAGCATGGATTGCCGTAACTCGAATTTTCCAGGGCGGACACCGGTCAGGGGCACTTCCTGATAAATCCAGATATCATGTACATCCGCTTCCATACCCACCCACTGTGGGTGCAGCACATCACCATTGCCATCGCTAACCTGAAAACGGGCATTTACATAGCCCTCCATCTGTTTTTCTGCATCCTTTAACGTTTTACTGGCACTGAGCGACAGCGCCTTCTCGATATCGGCAACAAAAAAACGATGGGAAATCTCTAATGTTTGCGCACGTTCATTCAGTGAAATTTCAGTCAAGCCGAAGTGATAGCGGTGGGCTTTTGTGTGCAGCGCAAACATCAGCATCCCCATAATCAATATCAGGGATAAAGGGTTTTTCATGTTAATCACCGGGGTTTGGTAGACTGTGGCCAATCCGAATTTGAAAGTCAAAAGGGGGCGGGTCGACACAAAATAGTGGCAAACTGCGCCCCTCTTAATGGGCTTAGCCCGCCTCTTTTAACTCGACATTCCAGTCTTTCATCAGGTTGCGCTTCTTTTCATCCTTAAACAGTTCCAGGCGCGACTTGATAATACGGCGCGGGTAAAAATTATTCTCCACGTTGACATCCGCGGTTTCCCAGTAGGGGTCCAGTATCACCTGCTTGAGCCTCTTGCTTTTGTCGCGTACCAGCAGCTTGGAAGTCTTTTTAGCATTGCGCGCCCAGATCTCGGCTGGTATGCGCAGGTCTTCAACACTCCCATCTTCGTACTCCAGGCGTAAGAATAAGGGCATCACCAAGCCACCGATATTGCTGAAATCCAGCACATAGACATTACTCTCTACCTTAAGTAAGTCCTTTTCCCAGTCCTCCAACCCTTCGAGCTTGCCCTGATAACTATTGCGGTCGGCATTGGAAACATCAAATTCGTCGTGCTTGTTATAGAAGTCTTCGAGCTCGGGTTTGGCGTCAACAATACGAGGTAATTTTCTCGCACGGTTTTCAATAGCCGTCACTGTCTTCGGCTCACGTTCACGCTGAGCCCGCTTCCACGGTCCTTCTACTTCAGGATTCTTGGTGCCTACGGTGTAGTGGTGCACCGCGTCGAGGCTGATATCCACATTGTCAGTGGTATAAAACCAGCCGCGCCAGAACCAGTCCAGATCCATACCCGAGGCATCCTCCATGGTGCGAAAGAAATCTGCTGGCATTGGTCGCTTGAATTTCCAGCGCTGGGCATATTCACGGAATGCAAAATCGAACAGCTTGCGCCCCATGATGGATTCACGCAAAATATTCAGTGCCGTTGCGGGCTTGCCGTAGGCGTTATTGCCAAATTGAAGAATCGATTCCGAATTGGTCATAATCGGAACCTGATTCTCGCTTTTCATATATTCAACAATTTTTCTCGCATCACCACGACGGGACGGATATTTCTCTTCCCATTCCTGCTCAGCCAAAAATTGCACGAAGGTGTTGAGCCCTTCATCCATCCAGGTCCACTGGCGCTCATCCGAGTTGATGATCATCGGATAGTAGTTGTGTCCCACCTCGTGAATGATGACCGAGATAAGTCCATACTTTGTGCGGCGGGAATAGGTGCGCTTGCTGCGATCCTCCTCATCGATTTCCGGGCGCGGACCATTGAAGGTGATCATCGGGTATTCCATCCCACCCACAGGACCATTGACTGAAATAGATACCGGATAGGGATAGTCAAAGCTGTAGCGATTGTACACATCGATTGTATGTATAATGGACTCGGTGGAATACTTGTCCCACAGCGGCGTGCCCTCTTCGGGATAAAAAGACATCGCTATGGTGTCGGTGCCACCCTTCTTGTAACCTTGCGCATCCCACAAGAATTTGCGCGAGGACGCCCAGGAAAAGTCGCGGACATTTTCTGCCTCAAAAACCCAGGTCTTACGCTTGCTAGAACGGCGCTTTTCGTTCTCCAGCGCCTCTTCCTTAGTGACGATCATCACCGGCTTCGAAGCGGTGCGCGCCTTCCTCAGGCGTTCACGTTGTTGCGTGGTGAGCACATCCTTTGGATTCTGCAGAACGCCAGTGGCAGCAACAATGTGATCGTTCGGTACGTCGATGGCTACGCGATAATTACCGAACTCCAAAGCGAACTCCCCGCGTCCGAGAAACTGCTTATTCTGCCAGCCACTTACATCGTTATAGGCGGCCATACGGGGGAACCACTGGGCTATTTCGTACAGGTAATTATCATCGCGCTCAAAGTACTCATAGCCAGAACGGCCCCCAAGTGCTTTCTGCTCAATCACGTTGTACGCCCAGTCAACCTGAAAGCGCACATTAGCGCCCGAAGCCAGTGGTTGCGGCAGGTCAATTCGCATACCTGTATCGACAATTGTGTAGGGAAGGTCGCGGCCCCTATTATCAGCCACCTTGGTAATCTGGTATCCTCCAGGAAACTCACTAGATACGACTGCCCGGCGAAAGCTTCCGAAAGGGATAGTATCTGGCGCAATGGATTCCAGATTCACCGCTGCCGCCAAATTACCGGCAGAATCCGGTTTGAAGCGGTTTTGGTCCAGCTGCAGCCACAAATAGCGCAGGGTATCCGGAGAATTATTGGTGTAAGTCACTGTCTCAGAAGCGATGATCAGTTGCTTATCATCATCCAGGGAAACCTTGATATCGTAATCCGCCTGCTGCTGCCAATAGGCGTGCCCTGGTGCACCCGAAGCTGCTCGATAGGCATTTGGCGTGGGCAAAAGCGCTTCCAGCTGACGAAACTTGTCTCCGGTGATATTCAGGGGGTCCGCGGCAAAGCTCTCGGCAATGCCGGACATGACAAGTAGTGCCGCTCCCAGGCGGCCGAGTAGATGTCTGTTCATTGATTTACTTCAGGTTGCAACTAAGCGCAGTTTAGGTATGCACTATCTTTGAGAAAGTTATTGTCAAATTTACCGCAGGTGATTCCGTCTCAGGAGACCAAATAGTGATGCTTCTAACCCGCCAACATTTTAAACTTTGTTGCTTTTCAGCTTGTTGGCAAAAAGCATAGGGCCTGCTCTATCAGCCACCCCCCCAGTGCATCGATCCAGGAAGACTCCATCCCATTCCCGCTTCTTCCAATCTATTATCTCTATCCGGCTTTCCATCGTGTCATCAAGTGCCAGAACGGTCAAGACCTTGTCCGCCTCGTTAAACCCAAATTCACCCTGCTCGCTGATAAAAATGCCCTTCCTTCTTCCAACTTCAGCACCACGGATCAGAGAAAAAGCCGCTCATAATCAAACACATACCTTGAAGCAAAGCGCCAACTGCAGCTGTGATAACCCTCGCCACTGTTCTCCAAGCGGATATAACCACATTCCGGCAGAGGCTTCTGTTCATTCACCGGCGCGGCAGAGCTGGCTGTTCATGCTGGTGACCAGAGGTAATCTGGAAGTCAATCGACCCCGATGCGGCCCTGTTCTATCATTTGAGGCAACTTATCTTTATCGTTGTCCAAAAATGAGAGAAAACAGCATAGATTTCCCAAAACTTGAAGGTCATAAAAGTCAGACTTGTTTGCCACCGCCAACTGCTGGCAAAAAGTCTCACCGCGCCGGTAGCGTTCATCCTCAATACACCCCGCATCGACCAGCGTACTAATAAGATCAAAAGTATCCAGACAGGGTGTGGGCTAAGCTGTGATATGAGATAGATTTGGACCTTTGGAAAATCCTTGAATATTATGCCAATGTCTAGATACTTATTTACCAATTTGTAGGTAGTAGTAAGCGGCTAAGCACAACCGCTTTGCATTTTTGGCGTGACATGACAGATTTGCCCCTTTCTACCCCATTTTGTGGTCCCGGAAAATAGTGTCATTATCTTGAACTAGTCCAAAAGAGAGACCCCTGGCTTTGCCGGGGAGGCACAGTAACTCCAGTGTGTGAGCCGCCAAGCAACACACAAAGGAGTCTACATGAGACAAGTGGACAGTTTAAGTCACACGAAATGGGAGTGTAAGTACCATATAACTTTTATCACAAAAGTATCGTAGATAGGCAGCCCCCTTTGGGGGCTCAAGGAACGTTAGTTCCGTACAGACCGCCTTGAACGTTTCACGTTTAAAGCCACCGGCTTCGCCGGTGTCTATTCACTGAGTCAGTTGCCTGTAGTGCTATATCGTTTATCTCTTTGCGGAGAAAAAGTGCGAAGCCTACTGGCAACTGACCGCTTTTTCTACTGCTCAAGATATGCACTTAGTTAGAAGTTGAATTTGGGCTTCATTTATTCATGACATTTGTCACTTACTTCAAACGATAACTTATTAGATGATATAGTGAATTTCAGTTAACTTGGTTATTTATATGGAATCAACACTAAAAAGACTGGTAAAAATTAGCCTATTATATGCCATTTTTATTACCATACCAGTAAGTGCAACAAACAATAAAGTTAGTGACATAACTGACGCTTACTTAACTAGAAACTTAGTGGCACTGAATACAATAAAAGCACAATTAACCTCCGCTTCATCTTATGAAATGGCTTATATGAATTATCGATTAGGACTGTTATTGATGTTTAATGACAAAAAAGATGACGCTGAACTATTGTTAGATGAAGCAGAATCC
Source organism: Microbulbifer jejuensis (assembly GCF_047289955.1). NCBI lineage: Bacteria > Pseudomonadati > Pseudomonadota > Gammaproteobacteria > Cellvibrionales > Microbulbiferaceae > Microbulbifer > Microbulbifer jejuensis. Next base: position 23,967 of record NZ_JBLBUB010000004.1, on the reverse strand, counting down.
ATTCTCACTAATCAATCGATAGAGAGCAGCTCTCTTAATTATAGTTTACTAGCTTCAGTGTATGCACTTAAAGCTGGTTTAAACGCGTTTAGTGGTGCTATTAATGGTAAAAAATCAACAGACGCTATTAGAAAGGCTCAAAATATTGACAGTAATAATCCGCAAATTTGGTTAGTAAAAGGACTTAATGCGCACCACACACCAAAAATATTCGGTGGCAGTAATAAAAAAGCAATGCAGTTTTTTAGCAAAGCTATTTCCTTATACTCTCATGATATAGATAGAAGTATTTACTGGGGACTTGAAGAAACTCTAGTTTGGCGAGGCATACTACATAAGAAAAACAAACAGACAGAAGAGGCAATTAATGATCTTAAACAAGCACTTAGATATAATGAAAATTTTTCATGGGCTAAAGAACTCCTTGTGAAATTCTCGGCATAAAGGGGCTATTAGCATGATTTTCTATCACTCATTAGGCTTTGCACATACCTTAGCTGCCTTAGCCGCTTTACTCTCAGGTACCGTGATACTATTTAAAAAGAAAGGTAGTTCACATCACAAAATACTTGGCTACACTTACATTGTTTCCATGGTATTTACCCTGGCATCTGCTTTTTCAATTTATGATCTATTCGGCTCATGGGGCATATTTCATTGGGCTGCGCTTGTAGGGTCTTTTTCATTATTGTCCGGATTTATTCCTGTTATAATGAAGAAGCCAAAAAAGAAGTGGTTAAATAATCACTATCAGTATATGCTTTGGTCATATATTGGCTTAGTTGCTGCGGCGTTTTCTGAAGTAGGCACTAGATTACCTTCGATATGGCCTAGATTAGAAAATATATTTCCGATAGAGTACTTTTGGTTAGCCACGGTAGTTGCTTCTACACTAGTATGCTGCATCGGCGCTTATTGCATTTATGGATTAAAGCTCGGATCGCCAACTAACAATATATGATGTACTACATGACATTTAATTCAATTAAAATAAACGCACTAAAAAATAATAATTATATTTTTTTGCTCTACCTGTCTGTCTATTTCTTAAAATATGGCTTCAAACCATTTATCTTGTCAGAGTTTATTTTAGATCTATTTATCTTGACGTCCTTTGCCTACCTATTTTTAAATAGTTTTAAATATGAAAAAGCAAAAAATTTTTACTTAGCTTTAATATTGGTTATCTCTATAATTACTTCAATTTATAATTATAGTGCCAGTGTATTATTTATATTTTGTAGTGTTGCCGCCGAGAGTTTTAAAAGCGATAAAACTGCTGTTTTATGGTTATCGGCTATTGCTATTTCTATAGTATCCATCACCATCATATTTTCTTTACCCGCTTACTTTTGGTTAGTAGCTGGCTTGGTTTCTGTTATTGTTGTTGTCAATAAAAGAATAGAAAAATATAGAGATGAAAAAAATAAAACATTGTCATATCAAAAAATTTGGTATGCTACTTATAAAGAACGTGAGCGACTAAGCCAGGACTTACACGACTCATTGGGAATTTTATTATCAAAAGGAGTTTTACTCGCGCAAGTTGCAGCCTATAAAGACAAAAAATTAACCTTGGATTCTAAACAAAAATTTGAACAACTTGAAATTTTAATGAGGCAATCCCTAGAAAGCATTCGGCGTGTAATCACTAACTCTCATACTTGTGACTTTTCAAAGCAAATAGCTGAGATTCAAGAAACCTTAAACCTGGCTCAAATCAAAACTAACATTACCATTGACGCTGAAATACAATTAAATGAAAGCCAAAAACAACAGGTGTTGTATATTATCAATGAATCCACAGCCAATATCATTAAGCATTCCAATGCAAATGAATGTGAAATCCAATTTACTAAAGAAAATAATGAGGCTAGATTAATCATAAAAAATAATGGATATTCACTAATTGATTGGAATAAATCGAATGGATTGAATAATATCAAATCTAGAGTTGAAAATTTGTCTGGTAATTATACCATTACCAATGATGATGGTTTTAACATATCAACCACGTTTCCTCTTAAGCATGACTATAAAAATAATAATTATTGAGGATCAAAGAACAATACTTGATGCTTTCGAGCTATTGTTAGATGCCGTACAAGAATTCGAAGTAATAGCAACATTTACTGACGCACACAAAGCATTAAACTGGATTAAAGAGCACACTGTTGACATGGTGCTTTCTGATGTAGAAATACCGAATTTTTCAGGATTAGAAATGGCTGAAGAAATAACAAAAATTAAACCTGAAACAAAAATAATCATGTTGACTACATTTGCCAAAATTGGTTATTTGGAAAAAGCTCTCGATATTGGAGTTAACGGCTATCTAACCAAAGACATGCCAATCAATAAATTAATTGAATCAATGATTGCAATATATCAAGGAAAAACAATTATTTCAAAAAATTTAAATTTAGGAGTACAGCTTAATCCTAACCCGTTAACCGAGCGTGAAAAGGATATATTACGACTTATATCTTTTGGTTTAAATAATAAAGATATTGCAAATGAGCTACATCTTTCTACTGGTACCGTAAGAAACTACCTATCAATTGCGTTGGGGAAATTAAACGCTAATAGCCGAATGGAGGCTCTTAAGCAAGCACTAGATAATGGTTGGATATAAAGGCATCTCTAAAAATTACTTTTTGAATGCTAAATTCCACCATAGTCCGGGTCTTTTAGCCCATTAAAGCGGAGAAAATTTAATTTTTAGAGGTGCTCTTTCTATGCTTCACAGCTTTGTTGGTCACGCAGTAACATTTGTTCTTTAAGTTCACCGCAGCTATAAAATATTTTTTAGCTGCAGGAAAAGGCTGCTCCAAAAATTGCTTGCAAGTTGATATAACCTACGGCCTTAGCTGTTGCTTATTCCGATTCCTTCGCTGATTCCGGGTAGGCACCTGTTTTTTCTATCGAAGGTGTTAACCTGTCAATTGTACCAACATCAAGTACCGGAGAAGCATCAATATGTTGCGCGTCCATCATATGCGCTACACGTTGCAACGCTGCGATGATCATTGTTTGTTCCCACTCTTGCAGATCAGAAAATTGTCGGGTGAAATGTTCCTGCAAGGGGATTGGGGCGTTCTTTAGTACTTCCAGAGCATCATCCGTCAGATGGGCGTGAACTTTTCGTTTGTCTTGGGCTGAACGCTCACGGTAAACCAGATTACGTTTTTCCAGTCGATCGAGAATAGTGGTAACTGTTGCCTGGCTCAGGCTGACCTCATTGGCCAGTTTGCCGATCGTGACCTCATTTTTGTCTCTGATCGTCTGTAATAACAAAATCTGCGGGGCAGTCAAACCACAGGTTTTGGCCAGGAATTTTGAGTGCAGGTCGGTAGCTCTGATGACGCGTCGCAGTGCGACCAGTACTTCTTCTATGCGATTCAAATTAGACTCTTTCTTTTGAGGTTGAACAGGGGGAGGATTATATTCCAGAAAGCGCCTTGCGCCGATAGGGGTATTCCTCCAAAGTCAGGGAAATCAGCCAGGCAGCGAAGTCCACCAGTATCAAATTAACAGGCTCTTCTGGTGGTGGATGATTCTCCTGATGAGAATACTCTCCTGTTTGTGTGCCAGGGTGTCAATATCAGAAGCCCGAAAACACTTTATTTCTACAATCCGATCCACCGTCAGCCCAAAGGGCCTCATTTCAGCTTCCAGGGTGATAATCCACCAGTCTTTGCTGGGGATCGTCGATACCAGTAGAATCAGCCGCCGGTCGGAGGCGACCGCCAAAACCTCAATGCGAACTTCAGGGCGGCTTCAAATGCTTCCGTAGAGTCCGGTACAGGGGCCAGAGCCGAGTAATAAATGATCTCTCTCACCAGCCCCCCGGATTGAACAGACTGTTCATCTATTAAGCAAAATAGATCCGGTTTTGCGCTGTTAATTCTGAAGTATTCCAATAACTATCCCAAAAAAACCGGACTTGTTTATCTTGTATGTTTAGTGTACGATACTTACAGGTCTAAATAATATTTCAGAAAAAACTAGAATTTTACCTGGAAAAGTCAATTAGTCTCATTAAAAAATCTTTAAATTCAATACTTAAGTAGCTTATAGTGTATTTTATATATAGAGATCTAAATTAAAGTATTGAATGTAAAAATGCCTGAAACCCTGATAAAAAAGATCGAGTTACGTCGCCCGGTTGCTGAAGATGGCATGTCGGTTTTCAAATTGATTCAACAATGCCCGCCTCTAGATACCAACTCCATTTATTGCAATTTGCTGCAATGTGGCCACTTTGCCGGCACTTCAGTAGCCGCCAGTTCAGGAGGCGAGCTAGTTGGGTTTATCTCCGGCTATATGCCGCCGGAGAGGGTCGATACCCTATTTATCTGGCAGGTTGCTGCGAGTGAGCAGGCACGCGGCCAGGGGCTGGCAACCCGGATGCTCATGCATATTTTAAATCGTCCGCAATGTCGCAAGATTACCTACCTTGAAACCACCATTACCGAAGCCAATGCCGCTTCCTGGGCCCTGTTTACCGGTTTGGCCGGCAGGCTACAGGCAGGCATAGAGTCAGTCGTGGAATTTGACCGGGACCGTCATTTCGCCGGGGAGCATGAAACAGAAATGCTGGTTCGAATAGGTCCAATAGCGGAAGCCGAATTACTAAATTCGGCTTCCGCTTGATATAAATTAGGAAATATCACAATGAAAATTTTTGAGGAAATAGAGTCGGAGGTGCAGAGTTATGCACGTGCTTTCCCGCGCGTGTTTAACCGGGCCAAGGGCGAATTTATCTACGACGAAGAAGGAAATGAGTACCTGGATTTCCTGGCGGGTGCCGGCACACTTAACTATGGTCACAATAATGCGCTTTTCAAGGAAAAACTGCTTGAATACATTGTCAGTGACGGTATTACCCATGGCCTGGATTTGCACACCAAGGCCAAGGGGGAGTTTCTCGAGGCTTTCAACGAAAAAATTTTGAAGCCACGTGGACTGGACTATGTGATGCAATTTACCGGCCCCACAGGTACCAACGCTGTTGAGGCCGCTATCAAGCTGGCGCGCAACGTAACGGGTCGAGAAACTATTATTGCTTTTACCAACGGTTTTCACGGAGTGACACTGGGTGCGCTTGCGGCGACCGGTAACTCCCACCATCGCGGTGCGGCGGGAGTCAGTCTCAACGGTACTGTTCGTATGCCCTACGATGGCTATCTGGGCGAAGAGATTGATACCAGTGCTTATCTGGATAAGGTGCTGTCGGACTCCAGCAGTGGCGTGGACAAGCCGGCAGCTGTGATCATCGAGACGGTTCAAGGCGAGGGCGGTATCAACGTTGCCAGTGTTGAGTGGCTGAAAAACCTTGAGATGGTTTGCAGAAGACATGGCATATTGCTGATCGTGGATGATATCCAGGCGGGCTGTGGTCGCACAGGCGCTTATTTCAGCTTTGAAGAGGCTGGCATCAAGCCGGATATTGTCACACTGTCTAAATCGCTAGGCGGTTATGGACTGCCCTTTGCCGTAGTGCTGTTCAAACCCGAATTGGATCAGTGGAAGCCCGGCGAACATAACGGCACTTTTCGTGGTAATAATTTTGCGTTCGTAACGGCTAAAGCCGCATTGGATCACTATTGGTCGGACGATACCTTTTCCAATGAAATCAAGCGCAAAGGCGAGTATATCTCCCAACGCCTGAGCGCCATTGTGGCGAAGTATGGTGAGGGCCAATTTACCACCCGTGGTCGCGGCATGTTCCAGGGAATAAACTGTGTCAATGGAGAAATCGCCGGGAAAATCACCCGAAGGGCGTTTCAATTGGGACTTATTATTGAAACCAGTGGTGCCGACGATCACGTAGTCAAGTTTCTGTGTCCGCTGATTATCAGTGACGACAATCTGAATAAAGGGATCGATATCGTTGAGCAGGCTATCATGGAAGTGTGTGCTAAAGAAAGCTCCATCCCTGAAGAGATCAATTACTTCGAGCTTGGCCGTCTGGCAAGCTAGCCGCGCAGTAGGCAGCGGGCGAAAAGCCATGCTGCCGTGTATTTGATGGAGGGACACAGGTTGCTCACTACAAGTATGACGTTTAAGGGGCCATCCCGGGAGTTGATTCACTGTCTCAGTGGGTGCGGTGATTTGTGGATTATGTCCCACTCCAATCACTTGTTGCTCAAAAAAGACCTTAAATTGTGCGTCTCGGGCGGAGAAATAGCACGGTCCGTGGATCGTTCAATAGGGCGATTGCAATGAAATTTATCAAAGAGCAGAAAAGCAATTAATGATTGTTAGAGATTTGGCGGAAGCGGAAAAAACAAATCGCAGAATCGTTTCACCTGACGGCAACTGGGAAAGCACCCGCTTGCTGCTCAAGGATGACAATATGGGATTCTCCTTCCACATTACCACCATTTATGAAGGGGCGGACTTCCAGATGCATTACCAAAATCATCTGGAATCCGTGTTCTGCATGTCGGGCGAAGGGGAAGTGGAAACACTGGTTGATGGCAAACGCTATCCCATAAAACCGGGTACCGTCTACATCCTAGACAAGCATGACGAACACGTATTGCGCGCATTTAAACAGATGAAGATGGCATGTGTATTTAATCCGCCCCTGAACGGTAAGGAGGTACACAATACCGACGGTGCTTACGAACTGGAAGCTGAACCAGTGACGGGTTGAGAAAGGGAAACATTAGGGTGAGAACGGCCTATACCTCTACTTCTGATCGCACCGAGGATCGCTATCCGTCCCGCGGAGGTCGCAGTGCCGCTATCCGAGAGCGTCAGGATCCAGTGGTTTACGCGAAAAAGGACGAGGATAGTCCCATAGCGCCTACTCTTGTGCGGCGATATAAAAAGCTGGGCTTTTTGTTGCTGAAAGGTGTATTCAGTGCCGAAGAAGTCACGGCTTTTCAGGCAGAGTCAGATCGTTTAAGGCGTGATCCGGGTATTCAGGCCTCCGGCGAAACGATTACAGAGCTTGGTAGTGGGGATGTGCGTTCGGTGTTCAAGGTACACGCAATCAGTCCTGTATTCTCCAAACTGGCAAGTGACACCCGTATGGCCGGTATGGCGCAATACCTGTTGGGCGACCAAGTCTATATTCACCAATCGCGACTTAACTACAAATCCGGCTTTCGCGGCAAGGAGTTTTACTGGCATTCGGATTTTGAAACCTGGCATGTGGAGGATGGAATGCCGCGGATGCGGGCGCTGAGCATGTCGATCATACTTACAGAAAACACAGACAACAACGGCCCGCTGATGCTGATCCCCAGGTCACACAAGCATTATGTGGTTTGCGAGGGTGAGACCCCTGAAAACCACTTTAAAGCGTCGCTGAAAAAGCAGGAGTACGGCGTACCCAGTGATGACTGTCTCAGCCAGATGGCGAAGGCGGGAGGCATTGTGGTGGCAAAAGGAAAACCGGGCAGCATGATCATATTCGACTGCAATATCCTGCACGGTTCCAATGGCAATATTTCACCCTATCCCCGCTCCAATGTGTTTATTGTCTATAACGCGCTGAGCAATCGGGTGGGGGCTCCCTTTTGTGACAAGCCGCCGCGCCCTGAATATATTTGTAGTAGAGCATGTATTGAGCCCATCACCCCTCTGAAACCAGAGAAACTGAATGAATGACAGAAAAGTTATCTCTGTTAACAATATAATTCACAGACAGATCAAAGAACTGGAATGCATCCCCGGAACGTCGAAGCCGGCAGCCAAACCAAAACAAGCGGATGCTTAATCAGTGAGCCTGGATTTGACCATTTCCCTGGGAGTTGAAGAGCGGTTGGTTCAGATCGCTCGGAATGAACTCAAATAGTCGATACCGAACCGGATATGGCTTGACAGTGAGAATGCCAGTTGCTGTTAGGTCTGTGCTGTGATATTTCCCAGGACCGGCTAGTTGTACGTCGATGCGTCAATTGCGCAGAGGAAGACGACGAGAACGCTTATGACACTACACACCGTAGAAAAGATAGGTGGCACTTCCATGAGTGCGTATGCCGCCGTTCGCGACAATATTATCTTTAAGCTGGCAGGAGGTGAGGCTCTGTATCAGCGGATACTGGTGGTCTCTGCCTACGCTGGTATTACTAATCGCCTGCTGGAGCACAAAAAAAATGGCCAGCCGGGCATTTATGCCCTATTCGCCAGCAGCGTCAATGATAGTAGCTGGCAATCGGCATTGGCAGACTTAAAAGCTGAGATCTTCGCTATCAATGAAAGCCTGTTTGGCGAAGGGTACCTGCTGGAGCAGGCCAACCGATTCATAGGAAAACGACTCGATGACGCCGAGCGATGCCTGAGTGATCTGCAGCGGCTGTGTCAGCACGGACATTTTGCGTTGGGTTCGCATCTGGCAACGGTGCGGGAGATGTTGGCCAGCATCGGTGAGGCACACAGCGCCTGGAATACGACAATGCTGCTAAAGCGCGATGATGTTAATGCTCACTTTGTGGATCTGACTGGCTGGCAGTGCGGGGACCATATCCCGTTGGATCAACGCCTTGAATCTGCTTTTGAGCATCTTGACCTCAAGCATCAGTTGCCCATTGTCACCGGCTATGCACATAGCGAAGATGGTCTGATGTCGACCTTTGATCGCGGTTACAGTGAGATGACCTTTAGCCGTATTGCGGTATTAACCCAAGCCAGGGAAGTGATTATTCACAAGGAGTTCCATTTGAGTAGCGCCGACCCCCGCATGGTCGGCGAGCAAAATGCGGTTCCCATAGGCCGAACCAATTATGATGTTGCTGATCAACTGGCCAACCTGGGGATGGAGGCCATACATCCCAAAGCAGCCAAGGGTTTGCGTCAAAGCAATATCCCCCTGCGCGTGAAAAATACCTTCGAACCGGAACATTCGGGCACCTTGATTTCGGTTGATTACATCAGCGACACCCCGCAGGTCGAGATTATCGCCGGGTGCAAGGGCGTTTATGCGCTGGAGCTGTTTGATCAGGATATGGCGGGCAATATGTCTGGCTATGACGGGGAGATTCTTGGTGTCATTGGTCGGTTTAGGGCGAGTGTCGTTGCCAAAGATATCAATGCCAATACCATTACGCACTATTTGTCGACTAATCTGAAAACAATCAAGCGAATTCGCCGCGTCCTTGAGGAGCGCTTTCCGGAAGCGGATATCAACCTGCAAAAGGTCGCGGTCGTTTCTGCCATTGGCAGCGATATGCAAATTACCGGTATTCTGGCCAAAGCCGTATCCGCGCTTGCCAATCAGGCAATCAGCGTACTGGCTATCCACCAGTCCATGCGTCAAGTCGATATACAATTTATTATTAATGAGGATGATTATCCATTGGCGATAAAGAGTTTACACAGATGTCTGGTGGAAGTGCATGATCACGGCAGAGCAATATCTCTGGCCTCCTAGTACCTTCTGATTTCGCATTTGGAAAGGCCCATGGAAAGAACCATGATGGAACGTGGTGCGAGCAGTAAGATCTCACTACATGGGCCGTTGAAGCAGTTTTGCACCTAGAGTTTGGGGGTTGTCAAGCTACCTGTTGATCCAAAATTTATCGCTTTTGGCGTTGTCTGAAAACTTGCATGTGATAGAACTGGAGTGAAACTGAGGTTTAGCTCTCGTTACTGCACGAAAGCGGTTTGGTTCGAAAGTCACGGCGGCCTTGCCGAACGCTGTGAGCAGGATTTGGCCACGCTTAATAGGTTGATCGGTGTGGATATCTGCTTTCATCGAAAATTACACAGGAATTTGTACCGCTTTTAAAACGTTTTTCCGATCAGAATTATCGAGCAGGTACTCCATCTAAGGATGCAAACATGATCGTTTCCTTTATAGGCTTTTTGTTGGCGTTTACCCTGATTGGATTATCGTCTATGTGGAAAAGCCGCGGTACCCGCCACGATTATTATATTGCCAGCGGTGCGATCAAGCCTTGGCTTGTGGGTTTATCCGCGGTTGCGACCAACAACAGCGGTTATATGTTTATCGGCGTTATCGGTTACACCTATGTTACTGGGTTGGCATCGATTTGACTTATGTTTGGTTGGATCAGCGGCGATTTTCTGGCTTCCACATTTGTTCACGCACGCTTGCGTGCCGCCACATCGAGGTCTGATGAATTCAGTTATGCGGGAGTGCTGAGCAATTGGTACGGTGGCAATAATGGTGCTCTACAGCGCCTGATTGGGATTATTTCGCTTGTTTTTCTGTTGGCTTACGCCAGTGCGCAGCTGGTTGCAGGGAGCAAAGCCCTGCATGTGCTCTTTGACTGGCCCGCTTGGGCGGGCGCAGCGATGGGCACTGTGCTGGTGACCCTCTACTGCTTTGCCGGCGGCATTCGCGCATCAATCTGGACGGATGCGGCGCAATCCATCATCATGATCTTCGCCATGGGGCTATTGTTGGCCGTGGCTGTGGGGGCGTTGGGTGGGATGGATAGTGCCCTTGTTCAGATGCAAATGGTGCCCGGTTTACTCGATTGGTTTCCCCGGGATCTGGCCTTGCCGGGGCTGGCCGGTGGCGTGCTGTTTGCGATCAGCTGGATGTTTGCCGGGCTCTCCGTCATAGGCCAGCCACACATTATGATCCGGTTTATGGCGTTAGACGACAATACGAAAATGCGTCGGGCGCGGATCTGGTATTACCTGTGGTTCTTGGCATTTTATTCCATGGCCACTGGTGTCGGGATGCTTTCGCGCATTTACCTGGCCGATACGGGTAGCTTCGATGCGGAGTTGGCCTTACCCACAATGGCGCTAGAGCTGCTGCCACCAGCACTGGTCGGCTTGATTTTGGCCGGTATATTTGCCGCCACCATGTCCACTGCCGACTCTCTGGTGTTGAGCTGTTCGGCAGCCATTACCCACGATCTGTTCCCCCACAGGATCAAACGCACCGTGCTGGTTAAACTGGTGACTGTAGTGATTACTCTCGGGGCTCTGGGTTTGGCACTTATCAACAGTCAAAGCGTTTTCAGCCTGGTGATTATGGCCTGGTCGGCGTTGGCCAGCGCGTTTGCACCCTTACTCATTGTTCTGTGCCTCGGTTATCAGCCCAGTCAGCGGTTGAGCATACTTGCTGTTGTTTTCGGCCTGGCAGTAGCACTTTTCTGGCGATATCTGGGGTGGCATTCTGCCATTTATGAGGGTCTGCCGGGTATTTGCGCGGGATTGCTGCTACTGATGTCCTTACCTGTTCGACGCTCAATATCTAGCCGTCTGTCGAATGCACGCGTGAATACGAGTTCGGTTCAGCAGTTCAAGGCCGAACCCAGGTTGTTAGAAAGGCCCTAGTATCGGTAAATATTGCGACATATGCCTGCTGCAATAATTCAGGTAGCAAACAATGTACGAGGCCCGAGTGTGCCCGTTTACGAGGCAAGATCCCCAGTACCCTGCCCTGGGTTACTCTGGCAAGCTAGTTTATGATATGATGTATCATTACTTTATACTGTTGAATAAAGCGCCTTTCTGGGTTGAGCGCGAAAGGATTAGAAGAATTGTTGTGAGAGATATTGTAGGAATCTTCGCTTCTGGCCTATGCCTAGTGCACTGTGTGTTGACGCCAGTGTTGCCAGCCCTGGGTGGCCTCGGGTTTTTGGGCAGGTTCTTGGAAGAAGGGTTGCTCCACCTGGCACTGCTGGTGCCGGCATTAATCCTGGCACTGGCCAGTTTCCCCACCTCCTGCCGGCATCATCAGCGTCATGCGATAATGGTTGTCGGGTTTTCCGGGGCGCTGTTGCTGATAGTTGCGCTTTACCTTACGGGTATCTGGGAGATACTGGTCAGTATCGTGGGGGCCGGTCTGTTGATCATGGCCCACTGGATAAACCGGCGCTTGATACTACGAATGGCACCGGCTGACTAGGTGGGAGGCAGTGAAACCGAGGGAGCATATACTTCTCGTTTTGCGCAATACCGAGACGGTATCTGGTAATATCGGTGGTTATATGCACAGCAAGGCGATGACAAAAGTTGCGGCCGAGGCAGAAAAGAGCCACAGTGCGCTGAAGTCGCTGGCAGCGCACCTGGTGGGGTTCGAACATCCACCGCGTAGTTTTGCCCGGAGGCAGCTACAGGAGCAGGTTGTACGTAAAGTGGTCGAACCTGATTCCTTACTGAAATTTGTCGGCACTGGAGCCGGTTGCCAAGCGCCAATGTTGAGGCGCCTCATACTGAAAGGGAGAGTGGATACAACGGCGGCGCATACCGGTTTCCACGCTGGTTATAAATTTGAAGGTTAGAATCCGGCGTAATTCAAAAAGTGTCATCGTGGCGCTGTTTACGAGTTTTCCCGGTATCCATAAGATTGCAGCGCAGTGGCTTTGCCCCAATGGTCTGGGCACCAGCCTGCTCACTGCAAAAGACAATGAACCACAGATGTAATAGGCTATGAAAGCATCCCAAATAAAACGGTCCTTGAGCGTGGCAGAGCAGACTTGCCGTAATTCAGGGGCCAGTCTGACTGAGAAACGCAGGAATATTCTTACCATATTACTGCGGTCAAAAACTCCACTCTCTGCTTATGAGATTGCAGAGCAGTACAAACGGGATTATGACAGTTCAATCCCGGCTATGTCGGTTTATCGAATGCTGGATTTTTTGGCTGAAGAGAACTTGGTCCACAAGCTTAATTCAGAAAACAAATATTTGGCGTGTGCTCATATCACCTGTGATCACAGTCATCAAACCCCGCAATTTTTGATCTGCAATCGCTGTAGCAAAGTGCGGGAAATAGGTATCAGGCCCGAAGTCATCGCCGCATTGCGCGATACGGTTGAGCGTGCCGGGTATCACTTTCAAACGTCACAGCTGGAACTGGAATGTGTCTGCGATGAGTGCGGCCAGAATGCAGCTTAGTGGCAGATAAAGAACCGATACGCGGAGTACCGGCAAATGTGATTACCGACTTTTCTCGGTGTCGGTAAAACAACGGCAATTCGTTATCTTCTCGACAATAAGCCCGCTGATGAGCGCTGAGCCGTGTTAGGGCATGAGTTTGGTGAGGTGGGGGCTGGCGGCGCACTGTTTGAGTCCTGGTGGAAAGGCACGGTATATATTCAAGAGGTACCCGGTGGTTGTATGTGCTGTACGGCCTGCCTATGCAGGTTGCACTAAACCAGTTGCTGGCCAGCGATCAAACAAATCTTTGCTGCCTTTCCCTTTACAATACAGGGCTTTCATGCCGACAATGGCAGTGAAAACATCAATTACACCGTTGCCGAACTGCTCGATAAGTTGCGGGTTGAATTCACCAAATCGCGGTCACGCCAAAGCAACGATAATGCGTCAGTGGAAAATAAAAATGGCTCGGTCGTTCGCAAGCTCTATTGTTATAGCCATATCCCCCAGCAGTATGCCCCGGCTTTAATCACTTCAATAACCTGCATGTTTACTTCAGGCCTATTTCTGGATTGGAAAATACTCCTTTGATTCCCTCTCCTTTGTGGGGAAGGTAGCCATTAGCAGACTGTTGAAATTCGAAGAATTTCTACGCCTGGTACCGAAATATGGATATTTCGGCAAAATCGGCGAAATCTAAGTCGTTGATTTTGGGAGAAGAGTGAAAATCACATTTTTCGCTTTTCGTGTTTTGAAAAAGGCAGGGTGCCTTTTTCAACAACCTGTTAGGGATAGAAAAACGACATAGCGGGCAGCTTTCTCAGTTTGATGAGCTAGAAGTTCGCGGTCTGGTCGAGATAGGGCAAAGAAAATCTTTCATTATCAGCGTCTGAGCTCTGTTAGGAAGTGTCTAGCAAAGCTCAGAAACGCTGAAAGTATTACGCTTCCTTGTAATTCAACAACTGGTAAACAGGCAGTGCCTGATTCATTCCACAGTAACCGATTTGGCCAGATTCCTCGGCTGGTCCACATCGGTCCCCTTCAGTAACGCCACATGGTAGCTGAGCAATTGCAGGGGCACCGTGTAAAGAATTGGCGCCAGGCTCTCGGGGGCATCCGGCACTTCGATCAGGGTAAGCCCTTCCTCACTGGCAAATCCGGCCTTGGGGCTCGCAAAGACAAACAGCTGCCCGCCCCGGGCGCGCACTTCCTGCAGATTGGACTTGAGCTTTTCCAATAACTCATTATTGGGTGCCACAACAATCACCGGCATATCCGCATCCACCAGGGCCAGGGGGCCGTGTTTGAGTTCACCGGCCGGGTAGGCCTCGGCGTGGATATAGGAAATTTCCTTGAGCTTCAATGCCCCCTCCAGAGCGATGGGGAACTCTACCCCGCGTCCTAGGAAGAGCGCATGGTTTTTCTCCGCAAAAGCCTCACTGGTGTGCCGCACAATTTTGTCCAGGCCGGTGAATGCTGCCATCAGCTTCGGTAGCTGGTGCAGGGCACCCACCAGCTCGGCCTCGCGCTCGCTGGAAAGCCCATTGGCCCTGGCCAGCGCGATACAGAACAGTTGCAGGGCCACCAGCTGGGTGGTGAAGGCCTTGGTGGAGGCCACTCCAATTTCCGGGCCGGCCTCAGTCATCAGGGATAATTCTGATTCACGCACCAGGGAACTATTGGGTACGTTGCAAATGGTCATGGAGGCCAGATAGCCGAGTGCCTTGGCCTGGCGCAGGGCTGCCAGGGTATCCGCCGTTTCCCCAGACTGGGAGATGGTGACAAACAGGGTTCCGGGGCGTACTACAGTTTTGCGATAGCGCAGCTCGCTGGCCACTTCCACCGAACAGGGCACCCCGGCCCAATCCTCCAGCCAGTAGCGGGCCACCATACCCGCATGGTAGCTGGTACCACAGGCGACAATCTGCACCTGCTCCACTTGCGGCAGAATCTCCCGGGCGCGGGTCCCCAGCGCCTGGGACAACACCGAGTGTTCACCAATACGCCCTGCCAGGGTCGCCGCCACCACTTGTGGCTGTTCGAAAATTTCCTTCTGCATATAGTGGCGATAATGGCCCTTGTCGGCTACATCATGGCCACCATCCAGTTTGTGCACCGGGCGGCTGACCGCGTCACCCCGCTTGTCGCGCACAGAGATACCGCTGCGACGTACCTCCGCGACATCGCCCTCTTCGAGGAAAAGAAAGCGATCGGTCACCTGGCGCAGAGCCATGGGGTCCGAAGCAATAAAGTTTTCCTCAATGCCGGCACCCAAAACCAGGGGACTGCCGTAGCGGGCACAGGCCAGGACCTCTGGGTCCTCACTGCTGATAACGGCAAGGGCATAAGCGCCCTCCAGCATCTGTGTTGCCTTACCTACGGCGTCCACCAGGCTGAGCCCCTCTTTGCTCAGTGAGTGAATCAAGTGCGCCACCACCTCGGTATCGGTATCTGAGGCAAATTGATACCCCTTCTCCTGTAGCCCGGAGCGCAATGCCTGATGGTTTTCAATAATACCGTTGTGCACCAGGGCGATAGGCCCGGACATATGCGGATGGGCATTTTCATCGGAGGGAACCCCGTGGGTGGCCCAGCGGGTGTGCGCAATGCCCTGATGGCCCTCGGCAGGCTCCTCCTGCAGTTTGGCCTCCAGATCGGCAACCTTACCCAGGCTCTTGCGCAATTGCAGCCGGCCATCACCATTGCGCAGGCAAACACCCGCCGAGTCGTAACCCCGGTATTCTAGGCGCCGCAATCCCTCCAGCAGAATTTCAGTGACATTGCGTTGCGCAAGGGCGCCAACAATTCCACACATGTTGATCTCCTCAAAAAACACTTTCTCATGTTCAGTTCTTTGGCTAAGCCAGACTAGGCTCCGCCGGTCGTCTCTGCACGAATGACCTGCACCCCCAGCACCTCAAGTTGTTGCTGGGCACTGTCATTCAAGCCTGCATCAGTGACCAGGGTATCCACCCGTTCCCAGGGCAGTTCCAGATTCGGAATGCGCCTGCCCACCTTGCTGGACTCCGCCAATACCACCACTTCCCGAGCAACTTCAGCCATCACACGCGACAGTCCAATCTGCTCATTGAATGTGCAGGTGCCACGTTCCAGATCTATTCCATCAGCACCAATAAAGGCGCGGTCAAAGTCGTAATCCCGCAGCACCTGTTCCGCCACCCTGCCCTGGAACGCCTCGAAGTGGGGGTCCCAGGTGCCCCCGGTCATGAGCAAGGTGGGTTCGTTTTCCAATTCACGCAACGCATTGGCCACATGCAGGGAGTTGGTCATCACCACCAGGCCGCGTTTGCATTCCAGCTCGGGAATCATTGCCGCGGTGGTGCGACCGTAATCGATCACTATGCGGTGGTGGTCGGGAATGAGTGCCGCTGCTGCGCGGCCAATGGCGCGTTTAACCTCAGAGGGCGCCCCCTCTACCACCAGTTCCCGAGGCAGCGGGATTGCACCGCCACGGCGGCGCAATAGCAGTCCGTGGTTTTCCATCGCGGTCAGATCCTTTCGGATCGTAACCTCGGAGGTTTCGAAATGTCGTGCCAGCAGTTCAACACTGGCCTCTCCCATCTCGTTGAGAAGGTTCAAAATGCCGTGGCGACGCTGCTGTGTATTACGCTTGGACATGCTTGGATAAATTTCGTTTCGAAACTTAAAGATAGCAAAACGAAAGATATGTTCCCAGCTTAATTTTCTTCAAGGCCAGGTTTCAGGGTGAGTAAGCGATATTGCGACTGATCCGTGGGGCTGAAAGCGTGGTTCAGCCGGATAGCGCCTGCAACATAGCCTGGAGAAAACGCGCCAGCTCACCCCCGGTCACGGCGCGGTGATCGGCACTGATAGAAAGAGGGAGCAGTGGGCGCATGGCGGGCCAGCGGTCTACCACCACCACGCCCTGGCAGACCCGCCCGGCCCCGACAATTGCAACGGTCGGTGGCAATACCAGCGGGGTCGCGTAGCGCCCGGCGATAGCGCCGAAATTGGACAACAGTATGGAGCCTCCCTGTAAATCGCTCTGGGCGATGCCGGTTTCCCTGGCCTGGTGCTTGAAGTCTGCCACCTGTTGCAACAGCGCGTCATCCGAGCGCGCGGCGACATCCCTGAGCACAGGGACAAACAGCCCTCTTGGTGAATCCACCGCCAAACCGATATTGATAGTCTCTTGGGGGATCAGCTGATCGTCCCGGTAGAGGGCATTGAGGTTCGGCTCGGCGATACAGGCCGCCTGCAGGGCCCGAATCAGGCGCAACAGGGCAGGGGCGCTCCCCCACCAGTTGGAGATATCCGCGTCATCACACAAGGTTATCTGTGCCACCTGATCCCGTGCGCGGCTCATAGACAATCCCATGGCGCGCCGCGCCGGGGACATGGCTGTCGCTGACTCGCCGGCAGTCGCCGCGGCTGGTTTCACGGCGGTTTCTGCGGGTGCCTGGGGCTGGGAGCCGGCGGCATCACACACCTGTGCCGCAGTCACCCTTGCACCATCTTTGGAAAGCCGCTGTAAATCCACTCCCAGACGCCGGGCCAGGGTGCGCACCGAGGGCGTGGCAAGCCGCCGGGGACCCTGCGCCTGTTGTGGCTCGGCTTCGAGTACCGCCTCACCCCGTTCCAGGCTGCCCACCACGGTTCCGCTGTCCCCGCGGGCACCCTCCCCTGCGGCGGCTTGCACAGGCTCTGGCACCGCTTCACTGTCGCCGGGGCCCGGCTGCGCTTCCGCTTCCCCTTCGTCGGTGCCGGTAAACCCCACCAGTGGATCGCCGACATTGACGGTTTCATCCACTTCAGCAAACAGTTTTTCCACCCTGCCGCCCCAGGGCGCGGGCACCTCTACCAGTGCCTTGGCGGTCTCTACTGTCACCAGACTCTCGTGTGCGGCAATGCTGCTTCCCTCGCTTACGTGCCATTCCCGCACCACGGCATCGGGCAGTCCTTCGCCCAAATCGGGCAGGGTGAATATCTTCATAATCCCCTTCCTTTGGCGTAGTCTCGCACTTCCTTCACAGCCGTCATAATACGCGTCACACCCGGCAGATACTTGTCCTCCAACTGGTAGTAGGGCATCACTGTGTCGTAGCCGGTGACCCGCTGTACCGGTGCCTTCAGCAAATCGAAAGCATACTCATTGACCTGCGCAACCACTTCGGCGCCCAGACCGCAAAAACGCGCCGCTTCGTGTACCACAACGCAGCAGTGCGTCTTTTCCAGAGAGTCGATAACGGTGTGTATATCCAGGGGTTTGAGGGTAGCCGGGTCTATTACCTCAGCCTGGATACCTTCTGCTGCCAGCTGCTCCGCTGCCTCCAGGGTTTCCTTGAGGGCTGCGCCCCAGGCAATCAGGGTGATATCTCCCCCCTCGCGCAGCACGAAAGCGCGATCCAGCGGCAGTGCCTGGCCGGAGTCGGGCACCTCCTGACGCACCGCCCGGTAAATGCGTTTGGGTTCCAGAAAAATCACTGGGTCCGGGTCCCGGATCGCCGCCAGCAGCAGTCCATAGGCACGGGCGGGGGAGGAGGGCACCACCAAGCGCAGGCCGGGAATATGGGCAAACAGGGCTTCGGTGCTTTCCGAGTGGTGCTCCGGTGCGTGAATACCGCCACCGTAGGGCGCGCGGTAAACGATAGGGCAGGACAGCCGCCCGCGGGTGCGGTTGCGAAAGCGGCTCGCGTGGCTGAGGATATGGTCCAGTGCGGGGTAGATAAATCCCATAAACTGGAACTCCGCCACCGGGCGCAGCCCCTGCGCAGCCATACCCACAGCAATCCCGGCAATCATGGTCTCCGCCAGCGGTGTGTCTATCACACGGGCGCCGCCAAACCTCTCCTGCAAGCCTTCAGTAGCGCGAAACACGCCACCATTAATCCCGACATCCTCGCCGTAGACAATCACCCTCGGATCGGCCTGCATCTCGTGGGCAAGGGCCTGGGTCACCGCCTGTACCAAGGTAATCTCCGCCATGATCAGCCACCCCCCTGCAGTTGCTGGTACTGCTCCAGGAAGGCCTCGGGCAGGGCCGCATAAAGATGGTCGAACATCGCCGTTGCGGCATCTTTCGGGGTTTCCTTATAGTTGCGTACCCCCTTCTCCAGTGTCTGGGTCAGCTCCCGTTGCAGCTCCTCCTCCTGGTTATCTCCCCAGAGGCCCGCACTGTCCAAATAGGTTCGCAGACGTACCAGCGGCTCCCGCGACCAGGCGTCGCGCAAAGTCTCTTTGGACTGGTAGCGGCTGGCATCGTCGGCGGTGGTGTGATCGCAGAGCCGGTAGCTGACCGCCTCAATCAACGAAGGGCCGCCACCATTGCGTGCCAGCCCGACCGCTTCTGCCACCGCCTGGCGCACCGCGATCACATCGTTGCCATCCACCTGCAAGCCGGGAATGCCCGCGGCAATGGCTTTTTGTGCGAGTGTTTTACAGGCGGTCTGCTCGGAGCGGGGCAGGGATATGGCCCACTGGTTGTTGTTAATAACGACCACCAGCGGCAGTTTCCACTCTCCAGCCAGGTTGATCGCTTCGTAGAAATCCCCCCGGGAGGTGGCCCCGTCACCACCACTGGCAACGGCTACGCGCGCGGGTTCGTTCAGGTGTGCATTTTTATATTTGAGGGCAAAGGCAACGCCCGCGCCATGCAGGATCTGTGTTGCGATGGGGACGCTTAGGGGGAGGTCCTCGCGGGCATGGCGAAAGTTCTGGCCGCGTTCATCCCCGCCCCATATGGCGTATATCTCCTCAATAGCAACACCCCGCTCCAGAAGGGCGCCCGTTTCCCGGTAATTGGGACAATAGACATCCTCCCCGCCCATGGCGGCGCCCACGCCCACACCTATCGCTTCCTGCCCGAGACTCGAGGGATAGGTGCCCAGTTGCCCGGTACGCTGCATTTTCACTGCGCGACCATCCACCATCCGGGTCAGGGTCATTTGCCGGTAGTGGGCAACCAGGGCATCCGGTGTTGCGAAATCCGGCAGTGTCTGGGTTGTCTGCCCCCGCTCATCCAGATACTGCAGCGAGGCGATGTCGAAACTGGCAAGTGGCTGCATTCTGGGCTTGTGCATCGGGCTATTCCTTTTTGTTCCCGAAACGCAAGTTTAACGGACAAAAGGGAGAACTGAACCCGCGCGAAGAGAGAATACCCGCCGGAATTTAATACGCCACCGGAAAATTTTTGGAGAAAGCTATCACTGCCGGTGCTTTTGGGCCGGGTGCTGCCAACCGATGATATTGCGTTGTCTGCCCCGCACCACGGCCAACTCATCCGCGCTCGCTGTGTTGGTGATCGTAGAACCCGTGCCCACAGTGGCGCCTCTGCCCACTTCCACCGGCGCCAACATTCACTGTCACCCTCACGATGGCATCGCCCACATAGGCGGGGTGATTGATCCTGCTGCCAGCACCGAGTTGCGCCTTTTTTGTCTCGACTGCTCTCTGTGCAACTCCTACAGTGGGTGTTAAAGGTACGAAGGTCAACGCCACCAACGAAAAAAGCCGCGAGCCTGCTCTGCCCTCACTGCCGTGGAGTCATTCGAGTGACCGGTTTTCATCCTCACAAAACCCACAGCCCGGATAAAAGCGGCTAGCACACGGAAGCCACCACCACGAGGATTAATGGGCCTTAAGCAAAGGAGCCAACTCACTATATGACAACAATTTTCTTATTGCCCATCCGGCGAGGCTATTGCTCACCCGTAAAAAGACCCGAGAATAACGTCAACCTTTCAGGGCTTAATTCCCCTTCGATTTATTTACATAAGTAGAGCTAGCCGAGCTCGTTCAACAACCAGATATGTTGTGGCAAGCGCAACATATCCTTATTGGTTATAGGGTCTAAGGGATCTGGACATATTTTACCCATATATTTGCACTTGCTCCCAGCATAAAACCCAGCCCAACGCACGCAAATATAGACTCAGGAGATAAACTCAGGGCTACTGCGAGAATATAGCCAGCCACACCACCCGACATAGCCTGAAGCAGCGTCGGATATTTGAATGTTTTACGATTGAGCTCCGGCGCTGCTACAACGCCCACAAATAGACCGAACGAGGCCGCCCAGATTAAGCGCTCCCAATCCCTGAAATAAAAAATTAGAGATATCGCAGAGAAAATTCCCACAAAGAACAGAGCCGAGAAAATTGTAAGTTTTGCCGCTTGCACTGAGCTAGTCTCTATAACGCCGCTAACAAAGACAAAGTGACAGCGCGGTCCAGCCCGCATTTTTTAGCGGGCTATTTTGCTTGGCTTTGTTATATGATTTATTGTTTTGGTCTGAGTGTTTCAATAATCTTCGCATCCACCCAATAAGGGCTTCCTACCACATATCTACTTCCATCTTCTCTAACCTTTACATCTCCCTTCCAAAAAAATAAATATTTTCCATCAGGTGTTACTTTCGGGCGCTGCTCATAGAGTGCTGTGTTTATCGTATTCCCCATGTTAATTGCTTCCCCCCATGAACCATCTTTCTTTCGAAAACTAATATAGATATCAGGCGTATTTTCACCTTCTTTCTCGGCATCCCACATTAAATAGGACTCATCCGGAGCAATGAAAGGATGGGCAATATATTTCCCTCTGCTAATCGCTTTGCTCATTTTTTGAGGTTTTTCATATTTGCCATCTATAAGGCGTGAATAACTCATATGCCCACTGCCATCCTCAAGATCTAAAACATAAAAATAATATGTTCCTTTAGATGAGGCCGAGAAACCTACGATGGGAATGTCTTTGAAAGGTTCAAGGCTTTTCATTTCTGATACGCTAGGGCTGAATTTCTCCTTATATTTATTGATATCGGTTGGCGAAATAGTTTTCCTACTCCACTTTTTATTTTTGTATTGCATAACAAACAATGTAGGTTATTTATATTTTCCTCCAGACCTGGTGAAAGAGAGCTCCTTCATATCCGGCAAAAACAATACTTCACTTTCAAGATGCTCCTCTGTAGAAACAATACCAGGAGCAAACAATACAGGCATTATGCCTGGTGGTTTTTGCCCTAAATAGCGACCTTCTAAAACTGGAAATTTATCTTGACTATAACTATTGCCACTCATGGCTATAATAGAAAGTAGTAGAACAATTGAAATACAAATACGATTCATAATTTATCCTTAATTTGAAATCAAAACATTATTTAACTTCAATATTGAAGTCGTTTTCATTGATAAAGTTCCTAAACTTGATTGAACAAGTACTCACCTTAGCAAAGAAAACTTAAAACACCTGACGTCTTTATGACTTTTATATGATTTTATTCTGGCGCAACACTTCGGACAGTTTTCAGTAGGTTGCATCAGCTTTATACGTAAATCGGAGAGCAAGTTGGTACTTCTGCTCCACTTATTATCCACCCAACACTTCGCAGTTTTCAGGAAGAAATGGGTAGGCACCACGGGCAGAAGCTGAGAAAATAAGATTTTCAAATCCAATTGGCGCAACACTGGCCCATGAAAGACTTAGTAAAAGCTATTTTTGCCAGGGTGTCTAACATTAAACAGCTACAAAAGAAGTTTATGCTCACGCTGCTCGTCGTGCTGACAGTTTTTCAAGGCAAAGCGATATTCCAGAATATGGAGCGATACAGTTGCGCGAGCGAAAAGCGGTTTCGTCGCTGGTTTTGCCGAAAGTTCGATTTTTCAATTTCAATACTGAATTATTTGTGCAAGCGTTTCCAGGTAATCCTGAATCTGTAGGCGCCATAGATGCCAGCTTTATCAGTAAATCGGGGCGTAAAACAGAGGGCCTTGGCTGGTACTGCAATGGCTGCGCCGGTACATCACAGCGAGGCATTGAAGTCTCCATGATCAGCATCACCAACCTAAAATCAAATACCGCTTATGCATTGGACGCTCAGCAGACAATCGATGAGGAGGACCGATCAAGAGTTGATATATGCCGAACATACAGCCAGGGTCGCCTCAACACCTCTTGGTCTTGGCATTAAACGGTAGTGTTCAGAATTCTGTGTCATTTCTTTATCATTAGCAAAAAAGAGATGACCCATGACCAAACCTACTTTCAATATGGATGCTGCTGTCAAGGCGCTGCGTGAGGGCAAAGACCTCAGCGGCAAAGATGGCATCCTGACGCCTCTGATCAAGCAGCTTACCGAAGCAGCTATGAGCGCGGAGCTGGAGGAGCACCTCGCCGGCGAGGATAAACCCAACCGCAAAAATGGCCATACATCCAAGACCATGAAAAGCCCGACGGGCAGCTTCGAGCTGCAGACACCACGGGACCGCGCCGGCACCTTCGAGCCACAGATCGTCAAGAAGCATCAAACCCAGCTTACCGACGAGTTGGAACGCAAGATCATCGCCCTGTTCGCCCTGGGCAACAGCTATCAGGACATCCGCACACACATTGCCGAAATCTACGGTATGGAACTCTCCAACGGTACCATCAACACCGTTACAGACAAGCTGCTGCCTGAACTTCAGGCGTGGCGTGAGCGCGATCTGGAGGCGGTTTATCCTATCGTCTGGCTTGATGCTATCCACTACAAAATCAAGGAAAATGGCCGTTATACCAGCAAGGCCATTTACACCATTCTTGGCCTGAACATCGAAGGCAAGAAAGAGTTGTTGGGCCTCTACCTGTCTGACCAGGAGGGCGCGCACCACTGGCTGAGCGTTCTGACCGATCTCTACAATCGTGGAATCAAAGACATCCTGATTGCCTGTATAGACGGCCTGCAGGGCTTTCCTGAGGCCATGAGAGCATCTACCCCAAGACCGAGATTCAGCACTGCATCATCCACCAGATTCGCAACTCGATGAAGTACGTGGCCTTGAAGAACCAGAAGGCCTTTATGGCCGACCTCAAGTGCGTCTACAAAGCGGCAACACTCAATGCTGCCGAGAACGCGCTGGACGAGTTAGAGGCCAAGTGGGGAGACAAATATCCGGTGGTGATCAAGTCCTGGCGAGCCAAGTGGCCCACCCTGTCGACGTACTTCAAGTATCCGGAATACGTGCGTACGCCGATTTACACCACCAACGCCGTTGAGGCTGTACACCGCCAGTTCCGCAAGCTGACTAAAACCAAGGGCGGCTTTGCCAATGAGAACAGCTTACTCAAGCTGCTTTACGCCGGTATACTGAAAGCCTCCGAGCGCTGGACGCACCCGATCCAGAACTG